>NZ_JAMZAP010000001.1:349243-431745 GCF_024181785.1 Vibrio sp. Y42_MX_L11 | reverse complement strand
ATCTGATCATCAAATCGATCTTGAATGTATTGAAATTATTGTGATTTAAATGTACAAATTAGTGGAAACATCACTTCACGTCACCCCTTATGCCATAAAGGATTTTCATGATCTTGCCCTGACCATACTGTCTAAGCCAATCCAAGTTATCTTCACCAAAATCTTCAATATCCTCCCAACCTTCAGCACCAGCAATCACTGCTGTAATCGTTAAGAAGATAATGTCGGTTAGCGTGTGCTCTATTTTCCAAGCTTGGCGAGGGTCTCGAATAACTGATATATGGTCCAAAAGGCTTAATCCGTTCATTAGGCTAAATATCTGCTGTTAAAAAACAGTATATGATCACACCTAAATCTGATCATCAAATCGATCTTGAATGTATTGAAATTATTGTGATTTAAATGTACAAATTAGTGGAAACATCACTTCACGTCACCCCTTATGCCATAAAGGATTTTCATGATCTTGCCCTGAGTTTCCTGGTAGGTTTTGGCAGGTAGCTCGATCTACGTATTCCAAATCTACTTGTTGTAAAACGGTTGGGTATATTCTGTCTGTCGTGGACGTATTTCCCCATCCAGCCACATGCAACTTGTCTCCCACACGTACGCTACCTAAAAGTTCTGGCGTTGCCAGATCAATAGTTGCGCTATCGACATTGCGTTCTAATTCGATAAGAGCGATGTCATTGTTCGTTGTATTACTGTTATATGCAGTATGCGAGTAGATATTGTTAACCGCAATGCGCTGCGCGTGAGACTCGTTGTTTTGATCATAAAGACCAAGAGCGATATCAATATCGTCCGCATTAAGACCTTCCACACAGTGCGCAGCAGTTAATACGTATTTTCCACCAAGGAAACTACCGCCACAGAAGTGACCAATAGATGTTGGCTGTCCTTTACGGACCAGTGAAGCAATAAACTTCCAGTCGGAAGTATTAGCTGGCTCGCCGCCAATAATGCGAGTGGATACATCATTCTGAACAGGCTTAAGAGTATCTGCGATTGTGGTTGCTGGCAAAGTCAGCCCAATCAGAAAAGCCACTAACGTTTTTTTCATTTTAATTCCGTAATATTAACGTGGTTTATTATAAGGGGACCAAATGATAAACGGAATCATTCTCTCAGTAAATAGTTGTAGTGAAATGAAAAATTATAATATATCGGTTTAATTTTGATGGTTAGAGTCGGGGGGATATCCCTGAAAAGATGAAACCCGCCAAGTTGGACGGGTTTCATTCTCGTTGTAACTAGTGCGGAGGGATTACAGGATCACTGTTTTATTCCCATAAACAAAGACGTGGTCATTGATCACTTTATTCAAAGCCTTACTCAATACGTTCTTCTCTACATCGCGTCCCGCTTGTGCCATATCTTGGGCATTGAATGTATGGTCGACAGGAATTACGTCTTGCTTGATGATCGGCCCTTCATCTAAATCATTAGTCACGAAGTGTGCCGTTGCACCGATGATTTTCACACCGCGATCGTAAGCTTGTTGATATGGCTTAGCGCCAATAAAAGCAGGTAAGAAGCTGTGATGAATATTAATGATTTTGTGGTGGTATTTCTCAACAAACGTCGGCGTTAATACGCGCATGTATTTAGCTAACACCAAAAAGTCAGCATCGTATTGATCGATCACTTCTAGCATCTTCTGCTCGTGTTCTTCACGGCTAAGGTTTTCATGGGTCACGTGGTGGTAAGGAATGTCGAAGCGCTCAGTGAGAGTTTGCAGTTTGTCGTAATTCCCTACCACAGCGGCGATCTCAACATCTAGGCTTCCATCGTAGGTTTTCATCAGAATATCGCCTAAACAATGCGCTTCTTTTGTGACGAGAATGACGATGCGCTTACGGCGAGAGCCAACCAATTTACGCTTAGCACCTTGCGGGAGTGCTTGGTCCAAGTCGGCAAGAAACGTTTGATCGTTGAAGTATCCCTCCAGCTCCGTTCTCATGAAAAAGTGGCCACTGGTATTATCAACAAATTCGTTATTGTGAACGATGTTGAGTTGGTGCTTGTAACAGATGTTAGTGATTTTCGAGATGAGACCCGGGGCGTCAGAACAGTGGGTCAACAGTGTTTTCTTTTCCATAAATCAGGTACTTCCATGCATTAATATTTTAGCGTACGAATTTGTTATTATTCCCTGGCGGGTGTAACTGTACTGCCATGTTTCACCATAAATAATCTATTCTTACGTTGGTTTCAACAAAATATCCGTGTGTCGCCGCAAGCTGGTCAGATTGTGGGCTGATGTCACTCCTATTCCTCTGATATACTCTCGATAATTTTTCAAACTCAATACCAAGCATGATCGCAAAAACTTTTTCCTCTGATGGCGCATTAGGTAAGGCCATTCCGGGCTTTCAAGCTCGTCAGCCACAAATCGATATGGCGGAAGCCGTCAGCAGTGCGATCAAAGATCAAACCCAGTTGGTGGTGGAGGCAGGAACCGGAACCGGTAAGACCTTCGCCTACCTAGTCCCTGCGCTGTTGAGCGGTAAAAAAGTGATCATCAGTACAGGTTCGAAAAACTTGCAAGAGCAGTTGTACCATCGTGACTTACCACTCATGGTCAATGCGCTTGGTTTTTATGGTCAAGTGGCGTTATTAAAAGGGCGTTCTAACTATCTGTGTTTGGATCGTTTGAGCCGCCAAATGGTCGAAAGCCACACTAATGAATCTGACCCGACGTTATTAACTCAACTGGTTAAAGTGCGTGCTTGGTCATCAGAAACCAAAACAGGTGACCTTGGTGATTGTGATGATCTGCCAGAAGACAGCATGATCATTCCGACCATCACTTCAACCAATGATAACTGTTTAGGTAAAGAGTGTCCGAGCTACACCGATTGCTTTGTATTGAAAGCGCGTAAGCGAGCCATGGATTCCGACATTGTTGTGGTGAACCATCACTTATTTCTTGCTGACTTAGCGATCAAAGAAACAGGATTTGGTGAACTGATCCCAGAAGCCGATGTGTTTATTTTTGATGAAGCTCATCAGTTGCCAGATATTGCGAGCGAATATTTCGGCCAGTCAGTATCAAGTCGCCAAATTCACGATCTTGCCAAAGATATTGAAATAGCCTACCGCACCGAAGCCAAAGATATGCGTCAATTGCAAAAAGTGGGCGACAAACTCATGCAAAGCGCAATGGACATGCGGATTGTACTGGGTGAGCCAGGCTTTCGTGGCAACTGGCGTGAGGCGTTGCAATCAGGCTCTATTAAGCGAGAATTATTGCGCTTAACTGATAGCCTCGAATTGGCGATTGATGTACTCAAAATAGCCTTAGGGCGCAGTCAATTACTGGATACCGCCTTTGAACGAGCCAATTTGATCAAAGGCCGCATCGACCGGGTATGTGATGTCGATATTACCGGTTACTCATACTGGTACGATACCTCGCCTCGTCATTTCGCTCTGCACATTACGCCTCTTTCTGTCGCGGACAAGTTCCATGAGCAAATAGAGATTAAACAAGGCGCGTGGATTTTCACGTCAGCAACTCTAGCCGTATCGGGCGACTTCAAGCACTTTACTGAGCGCCTTGGCCTCAAGCCTACAAAGCAATTTTCTCTGCCGTCCCCCTTTGATTATCAAAAACAAGCGCGCCTTTGTGTGCCAAGGTATCTGCCAGAGCCAAACAGTAACGGCTTAGCGGATAAGTTAGTCCGAATGCTTGCTCCGGTGATTGAAGAAAATGATGGTCGCTGCTTCTTTTTATGTACCTCGCACAGCATGATGCGTGAACTAGGTGAGAAGTTCCGAGAAGTACTTGAGCTGCCTGTGTTAATGCAAGGGGAGATGAGTAAGCAGAAAACCTTGGCGGAGTTTATGGAACTGGGTAACGCTTTACTCGTGGCGACAGGCGCCTTCTGGGAAGGGATTGATGTTAGAGGTGATGCGCTGAGCTGTGTTATTATCGACAAATTACCGTTTACCGCCCCTGACGATCCGTTACTCAAAGCCCGTATCGAGGATTGTCGATTACGTGGCGGTGAACCATTTGCTGAAGTACAAATCCCGGATGCAGTGATTACGTTAAAGCAGGGTGTAGGGCGATTAATTCGAGATCAGAAGGATCACGGTGCGTTGATCATTTGTGATAATCGCCTCGTCACGCGAGACTACGGTGGTATTTTCCTTGGAAGTCTACCACCTATCCCAAGAACGCGAGACTTAGATGGAATCAAAGCATTCCTGAAAGCAGAACAATCTGTCACAGACGCAAGTGCTGAGGCATAACCCAATAAATGAGAGTTGTAGAGAGTTAAATGAGCGCAAAAATTCTTGCTATCGATACAGCGACTGAAAACTGTTCAGTTGCGTTGTTGGCTAATGATCAAGTGATTTCACGTAGCGCGGTTGCACCACGCGATCACACCAAAAAAGTACTGCCAATGGTTGATGAAGTACTTAAAGAAGCTGGCCTGACTCTACAAGAGCTAGATGCGTTAGCGTTTGGACGTGGTCCAGGTAGCTTTACTGGCGTTCGTATCGGTATTGGTATCGCACAAGGTTTGGCGTTCGGCGCTGACTTGCCTATGATCGGCGTTTCAACGCTGGCTGCGATGGCTCAAGGTAGCCATCGTTTACATGGTGTGACCAATGTTGCTGTGGCCATTGATGCACGTATGAGTGAAATTTATTGGGCGCGCTATTCTCGTCAAGACAATGGTGAATGGGTTGGTATTGATGAAGAGTGTGTTATTCCACCTGCACGTCTAACTGAAGAAGCACAAGCAGACGACAAAACGTGGACGACAGCAGGCACGGGTTGGGATGCCTACCAAGAAGCGTTAGCAGATTTACCGTTTAACTTGACGCATGGTGACGTTCTGTACCCTGATTCACAAGACATCGTGATTCTTGCTGAACAAGAATTTAAAAAGGGTAATACCGTGCCGGTCGAAGATTCGAGCCCTGTCTATTTACGTGATAATGTGACATGGAAAAAACTTCCTGGTCGCGAATAGTCCGTTTTTCATTAACCTGACAAAAAGCAGGGCGTTTGCCCTGTATTTTTATGGAGTGCTATGGCGTCGATTAATGGCTTGCCTCCTTCTTTGATTCCCGGTGCAAATCGCACTAATAAAGTCAGCAAAAAGAAGCAGGTAGATAAATCACAAACAAAGCAGCCTGTAGGTCAGCCTTCAAAGGTTGCTAACGCTGTGGCGCACTCCATAAAACACGTGGATGAGTCCCAAATTCACCGAGCTCAAGTGCAATATGACCTTCCTGAAGGGAGCGCACGTAAAGCAATGGAGCAGTACATGGATGTCATGAATCGAACTAAAAAAGAGGAACTGGCTCAATTACTTGGTGTCGATATTTACGTGTGAGATCTCCCCAGCTTGGGGTTACTAATATTGAAAGGTGGTTTATGAAGGTTTTTGGACGGTTTTTTCTCGCATTATTTGCTACGGTTGGTTTGTCTGCGTGTAGCTCGTTGCCAGAGGAGTTAAATGCCAGCACAGAACAAGTCGTTACTGATTATAAAGCTTTCGCTGAGTCTCAGGGGCAAGTGAGTGAAGATGTTCGTCTTGGTGGAATCATCGCTAAAGTGGATAACTTTAAAGATAAAACCCGTCTAGAAATCGTAAACCTACCAATCAGTAAATCTGGTAAACCGGATATTGATGAAGAGCCAACGGGACGTTTTGTCGCCTATTTTGATGGCTATTTAGAGCCCGTCGCCTTTAGTGAAGGCCGCTTGTTGACGGTTGTAGGTAAAGGCGCCGGAGAAGAAGAAGGAAAGATTGGTGAGCACGAATACGTATTCCCGATCATTAAGGGGCAAGGCTACCGTTTGTGGAAAATTGAAGAACGTGTACGCATGTATGACTCGCCAACCTACTTTTACCCATGTTACTCGATTAACTGCCGCATGTGGCGTAATGATTTCCCACAAGACGGTAAAGTGATAAAACAGGTCAAATAATCTGCGATGCATGAGCGTCAATTCGAGCTTCCTGCCGGCAAAATGGCAGCCCTTGAGATAGGGAACGAGAAAACGGCTGACTTGTCAGTCGTTTTTCTTCATGGGTGGTTAGATAATGCGGGCAGCTTTAAAGCGCTCATGGAGCAGTTGAACCAACTTAATCCTCACTTACACCTCCTCGCCATCGATCATTTTGGTCACGGTTTATCGAGTCATAAATCTCACGATAACTATTACCCCTTTCACGACTATATTGCCGATTTATATCAGTTGTTGGACGAATTATCGCCAAACAGACTGATATTAGTAGGGCATTCACTTGGTGCTTTAATCGCAAGTTGCTATAGTGCTGCGTTTCCAGAGCTGGTCGAAGCTCTTGTGCAAATTGAGGGAGCAGGACCTCTTACTGAAGATCCTACTAACAGTTTGCCTCGTCTTCGCGATGGCGTTTTAAGTCGAATAAGACAGCAAAACAAGCCAGAGCGAGCCATTGCCTCCTTCGATCTGGCGTTAAAATTACGCGTGCAAGCCAACCAATTAACCGCTGAGCAGCTTCTGCCGATAGTCGAGCGAGGAACGGAGCAGCGAGGAGATAAATGGTATTGGCGGCATGACGCCAAGTTAAAATGTGCGTCGCTTTACCGAATGGCGCAAGCGCATGCTAACTCGATTACCAGCCAAATACGTTGTCCTCATTTGATCGTATTAGGCGATCAAGGATTTCAGAATTTACCATCTAACCAAGCTGATTGGGGAGAGAACTCGCCGCAAGTGGTTTCTGTCAAGGGTGGTCATCACTGTCATTTAGAGCAAATACTCGAGGTCGCAACGCGAATTCTTGGTGTAGTTAACAAAATTTAAACAAGTGTTTGAGAGTTGCGTGCTCAAGCACGTTCGCTGTGCTGTAATAGCTTTCAAAATAAAAAGGACGCTATTTTTTAGCCAGTTATAAACGAGGAGTAACATCGTGGATAAACCATGGCTTTCACGTTATCCAAGTGACGTACCTGAAACCATTAATCCAGAGCAATATGAGTCTTTGGTAGAAATGTTTGAGCAGTCTGTACAAAAATATGCAGACCAACCAGCATTCATGAACATGGGCTCGGTTATGACCTTCCGTAAATTGGAAGAGCGTAGTCGCGCATTCGCAGCGTATCTGCAAAACGAGTTAAAACTGCAAAAGGGTGACCGTGTTGCTCTGATGATGCCAAACCTACTGCAATACCCAGTGGCGTTGTTTGGTATTTTGCGTGCAGGTTGTATCGCCGTAAACGTTAACCCACTTTACACTCCTCGTGAACTTGAACACCAATTGAATGACTCAGGTGCGACGACGATTGTGATTGTATCTAACTTTGCGAACACGCTAGAACAAATCGTCGATAAAACACCAGTTAAACACGTGGTGTTAACCAGCCTTGGTCAAATGCTGCCACGAGCGAAAGGTACGATTGTCGATTTTGTTGTGAAGTACGTTAAGGGCATGGTGCCTAAGTACGATTTACCTGGTGCGATCTCAATGCGTCAGGCTCTACGTAAAGGTCGTCGTCTACAATACGTTAAACCGTTTATGTCTGGGGATGACATTGCATTCCTGCAATATACGGGGGGGACGACAGGCGTCGCGAAAGGTGCCATTCTGACTCACCGCAACATGATTGCGAACGTTCTACAGGCAAAAGGCGCGTACGGACCGGTTTTATCTCCGGGGCGCGAGTTAGTCGTGACAGCGTTACCGCTGTATCACGTATTTGCTCTTACCGTAAACTGTTTACTGTTTGTCGAAATGGGTGGCCGTAACCTACTTATTACCAACCCTAGAGATATTCCAGGGTTCGTGAAAGAGCTACAAAAGCATCCGTTTACTGCGATTACGGGCGTGA
This sequence comes from Vibrio sp. Y42_MX_L11, assembly GCF_024181785.1. Classification (NCBI taxonomy): domain Bacteria; kingdom Pseudomonadati; phylum Pseudomonadota; class Gammaproteobacteria; order Vibrionales; family Vibrionaceae; genus Vibrio; species Vibrio sp. Y42_MX_L11. Next base: position 423,903 of record NZ_JAMZAP010000001.1, on the reverse strand, counting down.
ACACCTTATTTAATGCTTTGATCAACAACGAAGACTTCCACGAGTTGGATTTCAGTAACCTACGTTTAGCCGTTGGCGGCGGCATGGCAGTGCAGCGCTCAGTGGCAGAAAGATGGCAGAAGACCACGGGTTGTTACCTACTAGAAGGTTACGGCCTAACCGAGTGTTCTCCATTGGTTGCGGCATACCCGCATGACCTTGTTGAATACAATGGATCGATTGGTCTGCCTGTGCCATCAACAGAAGTTCGTATTGTGGACGAAGAAGGCAACGCTCTTGCGAATACTGAAACTGGTGAACTTCAAGTTCGTGGTCCTCAGGTTATGCAAGGCTACTGGCAACGACCTGAAGCAACGAAAGATACGATCAACGAAGACGGTTGGCTATCAACGGGCGACATTGTTAAGTTCGATGACGAAGGCTTCTTGCACATCGTTGACCGTAAGAAAGACATGATCTTAGTATCAGGCTTTAATGTTTACCCGAACGAAATCGAAGACGTTGTAGCGCTACACGGCAAAGTCCTTGAAGTGGCTGCTATTGGTCAACCGCACGAAGTCTCTGGTGAATTAGTGAAGATCTACATCGTGAAACGCGACCCGAGCTTGACCAAAGATGAAGTGATTACGCATTGTCGTCAGCACTTAACTGGCTACAAAGTGCCGAAGTTGGTTGAGTTCCGCGAAGACTTACCTAAAACCAATGTCGGTAAGATCTTGCGTCGTGTTCTACGCGAAGAGAATGACGCTGAACTTGCGAAGAAAAGCGCATAAGCCGATTTCGTCGAGTCGAGAGATTTAAAAAATGATAGAATGCCAGCGTTTTGCTGGCATTTTTTATAGCGAGAAGTATGTGAATTATCAAATTATTACCAAAAACAAAGACCTAGAAGAAGTTTGCATTCACGCCCGAGAGGCAGATGTAGTGATGCTGGATACCGAATTCGTCCGTATTCGCACTTTCTACCCGCAGTTAGGTCTGATTCAGCTTTTCGATGGTAATCGCCTCTCGCTGATTGATCCGACCGAATTAACGGATATGACGCCGTTCGTAGCGCTATTAAAAGATACTTCCGTGTTAAAAGTGCTGCATGCCTGCGGTGAAGATTTAGAAGTTTTCCAAAATGCATTTGGTTGTACGCCGTTCCCTATGGTAGATACTCAGTTGATGGCGGCCTTTCTTGGCCACGGTCTATCAACAGGCTTTGCAACGCTGGTGGAAGAATATTTAGGTGTTGAGCTAGACAAAAGTGAATCACGTACTGACTGGATGGCTCGTCCACTGACACAAAAGCAATTAGATTATGCTGCCGCAGATGTTCATTACTTGTTACCGTTATACGAAAAGCTGCTCGATAAGGTGACGCAAGCAGGTTGGTGGGAAGCCGTACAACAAGAAAGTGATTTGTTGGTTTCAAAACGCATTCGCGTCACTAATGAGGAGAATGCCTACCTTGATATTAAAGGTGCTTGGCAGTTAAAACCTTCTGAACTGGCGATTTTAAAGCCTCTAGCGACGTGGCGTTACCGTGAAGCAATCAAACGAGATTTAGCGCTGAATTTTATCTTCAAAGAAGGTGACCTGTTAACAGTCGCTCGTCTTGGCTTAACTAACTTTAAGAAGATGGAAGCGGAAGATATTGATATCCGAGCGATTAACCGCCATGGCGCGAAGATTGCCGCGATTGTTAAACAAGCGAAGCAAACACCTTCTGAAGAGTATCCGGCGAAAATTGAACGCTTAATGGATTATCCAGGTTACAAACAAGTCTTCAAAAATATGAAAGACATAGTGAAATCGGCGTCGCAGAAGTCTGGCTTAGCAACGGAGTTCCTTGCTTCTAAAAAGCAGATTAATCAGCTGATCAGTTGGGTGTGGAAAAAAGATCGCGATCCAGAAGTGTTGCCTGACTTGATGCAGGGCTGGCGTTTGGACCTGCTGGGCGATAAGATGAATAAAGCGTTAAAGTAATGAATGATTAAAAGGTTGGCCTCGATGCCAACCTTTTTCGTTCTAATTAGAGTATTCGTCTCGCGAGAGAAACTGATTACTTCTCGTCGTCTGGTAGCTTCACATTGAGCTCAAGAACTGAGATATCGTCGTCTTTGTGCTCAAATGTTAAGTCAACCATATTTGGATCAATTGCCACGTACTTACTGATCACCTTCAAGATGTCCTCTTTCAATTGAGGCAAGTAAGAAGGCGCAGGATCATTTTGGCTGCGGCGCTCAGCAACAATGATTTGCAAACGCTCTTTAGCTAGATTCGCAGAAGTTTTCTTCTGTGGGCGGAAAAATTCTAATAATGACATGTCTAGCCTCCAAAGAGTCGTTTAAAGAGTCCTTTCTTCTCCTCAGTAAGGAAACGAAATTCAACCTGATTGCCTAATAAGCGATCAACGGTGTCAGAATAAGCCATGCCCGCATCGGTGTTATCGTCAAAAGTAACCGGTACACCTTTGTTTGACGCGTTAAGCACGGCTTGGCTTTCTGGAATCACGCCCAGTAGTGGAATATGTAAGATCTCCTCTACGTCTTCAACGCTTAGCATTTCGCCTTGAGTGACGCGAGATGGGTTGTAGCGAGTCAGTAGCAGGTGCTGTTTTACTGGCTCTAGCCCTTGTTCTGCGCGCAGGGACTTAGAATCTAAAATACCGAGAATGCGGTCAGAGTCACGTACAGAAGAGACTTCTGGATTCGTTGTGACAATGGCTTCATCGGCGTAGTACAAGGCCATCAATGCGCCTTGTTCGATACCTGCTGGTGAATCACAAATAATGAAATCAAAGCCCATTTCATCAAGTTCGCCGAATACGCGCTGAACACCATCTTTTGTCAGTGCGTCTTTATCACGAGTTTGAGAAGCAGGAAGAATGAATAGGTTGTCCGTGCGCTTATCTTTGATCAGCGCTTGGTTTAATGTCGCTTCGCCGTTAATGACGTTTACAAAGTCATACACGACACGGCGCTCACAGCCCATGATTAGGTCGAGGTTACGCAAACCGATATCAAAATCGATCACCGCGGTCTTTTTTCCCTTCAGAGCTAGACCAGAGGCGATGGCTGCGCTTGAAGTGGTTTTACCAACGCCACCTTTACCAGACGTTACTACAATAATGCGTGCCATTTTTTTTCCTTTTTAGATTAAATCGCGAGAACTTCTAAATGCAATGATTCATCGGCTTTACTGATCATTACTTTCTTTTGCCAGTACTCGCTTTCAATTTGATCGCTTAACCAGTAGTCACCCGCAATGGATACCAGTTCTGCTTGTAAATCGTGGCAAATAATACGCGCTTCCTGCTGACCACTTGCGCCTGCAATCGCACGGCCTCGAAGTGTGCCATGGATATGAATAGAGCCGTCAGCAATGACTTCAGCACCTGCACTGACGTGCGCTAACACCACCAAATCACCATCTTTCGCGTAGATCTGTTGTCCTGATCGAACAGGCGTGCGAACTACTTTCGTTGGTGCCATTTTGGCTGGCGCCTGGCTTGGTGATTTGCTTGCCGACATAATGGCGAAGCCAGCTTCGGAAGCAAGATTTTGTACACGCTTGTCTTTACAGCCCGTTACACCGACCGGAATAAAACCAGCATCTGAGATGCCTTGTTTAAGCTTAGGGAAATCAATGTCGCCTTGTACTTTTGCTATATTGATTACCAAAGGCGCGGATGCAAAAAAAGAAGGTGCTTGAGAAACTTTTTCTTGCAAAAATTCGACAGTCTTTGCGATCTCATTGTCAGAAAGGTGTAAAACTGACAATGTAAAACTGCTACCTTTAAGGTCTGGTGAATGGGTCATCGTGGACTTCTTGCCTTTATTGAAAGAGCGTTGCCTTAAACTAGGTCTGTCATGTTATATTTCATCCTTTGACGCAGCAAGTTCTCTCGTGGGCAAATAGGTGAATTAATCTCAAATTTGCTATTAAGTTTGCGAGAATTTGACGTTTTCAACCTAATCCGCACTCAACGCGGCTAAATCAGCATAAAAGGCGTGTCATGCTTTGTTCTATTTATAAAAGCTCGAAAAAAGAAGGTACTTATCTCTATATTCCGAAAAAGGATGATTTTTCACAGGTTCCTGACACCTTAATGCAGATGTTCGGTAAGCCTATCGCTGTTATGACGATTAAACTTGATGGCCGTAAATTGGCACAAGTTGATATCGAAAAAGTGAAGGCTTCATTGCAAAATGATGGCTTCTTTTTGCAGGTTCCGCCTCCGCCGGAGAACCTACTAGAAAAGTACAAAGAACAAAAAGCCCAGCAGAAAGGCGAATAACGTCATCGTTTTTCATCTGGGATTTCTGCCTTGCTCAAGGAGGGCAATATGAAAAAAATACTGGCTACCATGCTTAGCGTTGGTGTGTGTACCTCGGCTTTTGCAAGTAGCGAGGGTTTCGATGAATACTTGAATAAGCTGCGTGCTGAAGCGCGTGATAAAGGTATCTCAGAGCAGGTCATTAGTGCTGCTTTTGCGAATGTTGAGTACAAGCCTCGAGCAGTAAAAGCGGACCGAAACCAGCCAGAGAAGAAACTGACGTTGGATGAATACATTCCTCGCGCGGTGCCTGAATGGAAGGTGAAGCAAGCAAGACAACTCTATAAAGAGCATTACACCGAGCTAAAGCGTATAGGCGATGAGTACGGTGTGCAGCCTCGCTTTATCGTGGCGCTGTGGGGTGTAGAAAGTAACTTTGGTAAATTTACGGGTAACTTCAAAGTGATTGACGCGTTGTCGACAATGGCATTTGAAGGTCGTCGTGAAGAGTTTTTCCGTAAAGAGACCATGTCGGCATTGCAGATCCTCGATCAAGGCCATATCGAGCTAGATAATTTTAAAGGTTCTTGGGCTGGTGCGATGGGACAGTGTCAATTTATGCCAAGCTCTTTTCTTCGTTTTGCCGCTGACGGCAACGGGGATGGTAAAAAAGACATTTGGCAATCTGAAGCCGACGTATTTGCATCAACCGCTAACTATTTGAGCAAGTCCGGCTGGGATGACAAATACACTTGGGGTCGCCAAGTGAAAGTTCCTAAAGGCATTGATCGCAGCTTAGAAGGGCGCACAGCTGAAAAAGGTAAATACCTTCAGGAGTGGAGCAAACTTGGTATCACAAAATACGATGGTAGTCCGTTGCCAAAACTGGATGAAGACATCAAAGCATGGTTGATCATGCCGGACGACGAAAATGGTCGTACGTATCTGGTTTACAATAACTACAACGTACTGATGAAGTGGAACCGCTCTTACTACTTCGCACTCGCCGTGAGTCACTTGGCTGACCGAATTAAATACTGAGCTGTTATCAAATAATCACTTGGCATCCAGTATTCAATATGAGGGCTCTTCGGAGTCCTTTGTTTTTCCTATAATCAAATCGAGGTAAAGCGTGTTATCTGAACGTGCCGCACAAATGGTGATTTTCTCCGCTCTTCTTAAACATAAAAGCTTCACAGCGGCTGCAAAGAGCTTAGGCGTGTCGGTGTCTCATGTGAGTAAACAGTTGAGTCAGCTAGAAGCGTCTCTTGGTATCAAGCTTGTTCAACGCACTACGCGAAGCTTTACGCCGACTGAGGCAGGAAAAACCTTTTTTCATCACTGTGAGCAAGTAGTACAAGCGGTGAGCAGTGCTACATTAGAGATGGAAACCCAGCGGGATGAAGTGGCAGGTTTGGTACGTCTTGGATTGTCGCAATCATTTGGTACCTTACACATTATCCCAGCGATTCAAGAGTTACGCGAACTGTATCCTCAACTTCAAGTGGAGGTGCATTTGTTTGACTATAAGGTCGATATGTTAGCCGAAGGGCTCGATTTATGGGTGACCAACAACGAGCATTTGCCTGAAGGCTACATTGCGCAGCGTTTGACGGATTGCCAGTTTGTTGTGGCGGCATCACCAGATTACTTATTGAAACATGATACGCCAACAGAGCCGGATGACTTGTCTTCTCACAACTGTCTTATATACAGAAGCTGGGAGCGTGACTATACGGGTTGGGCGTTTACTAAAGATCAGCAGGAGTTGAACGTAAAAGTTTCGGGCAACTATTCAGTGGATCTGGCAGAAGCCGTTCGGGATGCCGCTATTGCAGGTTGGGGCATTGCCTACCTTGCCACTTACTTACTGGGTGATGAGTTTAGAACGGGTAAGTTAATACAGTTGTTACCGGACTGGAAAGCCAGCCAGTCGATGCCGTTTTATGCGGTGTATCCAAGCCGCCAGCATATGCCCAAAAAAATATCCGCAGTGATTAACTTCATCAAACAGAAGATCGGTAACCCGTGTCATTGGGATCAACGTCTAGCGCCTTACATATCTATTCCTAAGTAACAGGATCAATGACGGTATTGAACGGCACATAAGGTGATTCACTTCACAAAAATTTTTCCAGAACTAGAAACATCTTTTCCATATAGAAATAATAAAAATAAGCAAACGTTTATATTTATATAATTCAATACCTTATAATTAAGGTTAATTATTGGGCGCTTAAACTTTTCACACTGTTAACATCCTCAACTTGCAGCATTTTGAGTCCACTATACAATCCGGTGCCTTCCATATCTCCCTTCTGTCGGATTCATTTTATGAACTCAATTATTGGTATCGTAGCCATACTATTCGTAGCATGGCTACTTTCTACAAATAGAAAAAATATAAAGCTGAGAACAGTGTCGTTTGCGTTTGCTTTGCAGGTACTGTTTGCGTTGTTGGTTTTATATGTACCAGCAGGACGAGATGCGCTGAATTCAGTGAGCAGCGTAGTGTCGAATTTGATCAACTATGGTCAAGAGGGCATTGCGTTTTTATTCGGTAATTTGGCGACAGGGGGCTTCACCTTTGCGATCAATGTTCTGGGTATCATCGTTTTCTTTTCATCTCTTATCTCCGGTCTTTATCACATTGGTGTGATGCCAAAAATCATCAACTTTATCGGTGGCGGTATTCAAAAGCTGCTGGGTATCGGTCGTGCGGAGTCTTTGTCTGCAACGGCGAATATTTTTGTTGGCACCATTGAAGCGCCATTGATGGTAAAGCCATACCTAAAGCACATGACCGACTCGCAGTTCTTTGCGGTGATGACAGGTGGTTTGGCTTCTGTTGCTGGTGGAACGTTGGTTGGTTACGCGTCACTGGGCGTCGACCTTAACTATCTTATTGCTGCTGCATTTATGTCGGCACCTGCGGGCTTGCTGATGGCAAAAATTTTAATGCCAGAAGATACGGATAAAGCAGCAGATATCGACATTAGCCAAGTTGAAATTCCACGTGCAACCAACGTAGTAGAAGCATTAGCCGATGGTGCCATGGCGGGTGTACGCATTGCTGTATCGGTAGGTGGTACGCTATTGGCGTTCATCAGTGTCATTGCAATGTTAAACGGCATGCTAGGTTGGATTGGTGACCTTGTTGGGACGCCACTAAGCTTCGAGTTGATCCTAGGGTATGTATTCGCACCTGTCGCTTGGTTATTAGGTGTACCATGGCAAGAAGCAACCACAGCAGGCTCGCTGATTGGTAACAAGATTGTGGTGAATGAGTTCGTCGCTTTCATCCAGCTTGCAGAAGTGAAGTCTCAACTTAGTGAACACTCACAAGCAATCGTGACGTTTGCTTTGTGTGGCTTTGCAAACATCTCAAGCATGGCGATGCTGATTGGTGGGTTGGGCTCATTGGTACCAGAAAAGCGTGCATTTGTTTCTAAGCATGGCTTCCGTGCGATTATCGCTGGGGTCATGGCGAACTTAATGAGCGCTTCTATTGCGGGCGTGATTTTAAGTCTGTAATTGAAATAGATATCAAAAATTAGCAAAAAGGCTCCTTGCGGAGCCTTTTTCGTATCTGAAGTTTTACGTTATTTGTCTGTGTGGAACTGTTCGCAAGCGAGCATCGTGTTCTCAATTAAACTTGCGACGGTCATTGGGCCAACGCCACCAGGAACAGGAGTAATAAAGCTCGCACTTTCACGTGCTTTGTCGTATTCCACGTCGCCAACTAGTTTGCCTGAATCAAGACGGTTAATACCGACATCGACCACCACTGCGCCTTTTTTAATCCACTCACCAGGGATGAAGTTAGGCTTACCAACCGCAACCACAACGACGTCAGCTTGACGCACATGACTCTCTAGGTCTTTGGTAAAACGGTGACATGTTGTCGTTGTGCAGCCCGCAAGCAGCAGCTCAAGTGTCATTGGACGACCAACAATGTTTGATGCACCGACCACAACAGCATGTTTACCACGTAGCTCAATGTTGTAACGGTCGAGTAGGGTAATGATGCCCTTTGGCGTGCAAGAGCGAAGCTTTGGAATACGTTGCGCAAGACGACCAACGTTGTAAGGGTGGAAGCCATCCACGTCTTTCTCTGGGTGAATGCGCTCTAAAATATGTGTTGTGTCGATGCCCGCAGGAAGGGGTAATTGCACTAGAATTCCGTCAATTTCATCATCGTTGTTTAATTCATCAATCAGCGCTAGTAACTCTTCTTCTGAGCTAGACGCAGGAAGGTCAAAAGACTTAGAAACAAACCCAACTTCTTCACATGCGCGGCGTTTGCTGCCGACATAAACCTGAGAAGCAGGATCTTCACCAACTAGGACCACTGCTAAACCAGGAGCACGTAGCCCTGCTTCAACACGCGCTTTAACACGTGCAGCCACTTCGGAGCGAACAGTTTGGGAAATGAGAGTTCCGTCTATATTTTGAGCAGTCATGACTTTCCTTATAAATTAAGAAGGCAAATTATCTGCGGCGCATTGTCGCAGAATTTCTTATTAACATCCATACGCAAACGTTTGCCTTGTGGTGTTTTTGAACATTAAGCGTTTTGATGGACTTTTTTTAGGCATTCAGATCAGAATGTTATGAAAACCCGTTGATTTACCCGTTTGAACTCGTATAATCCTGTCCCTGTAGCGCGCCCTTAGCTCAGCTGGATAGAGCACGTCCCTTCTAAGGATGTGGTCATTGGTTCGAATCCAATAGGGCGTGCCATTTATTCAAAAGCCCCGATAACTCTTTGAGTTGTCGGGGCTTTGTCGTTTTTAGGTTTTTGGCTGTAATTACCACTCTATCTACAACTTTTGAATGGCATTCTAGCCATTGCAATTTCTAGCAATTAATATGGACGCATATTAATTATCTTTCGTTAGTCTTTATGCCTGCCACTTCTAATTTTTATGACCAACACGCCGACTCTTTCGCGAAGCAATACACATCGCTCCAGTTTGAGGATGTCCACGCGAGTTGGAGAGTTTTCTGGCCCCAGGCTGGAGATCGCGTGTTAGATGTTGGCGCGGGCTCTGGTCGAGACGCGAAATGGATGGCTGAACATGGGTGTGAAGTTGTTGCGATTGAGCCTGCTCAAGCACTTCTAAGGCTTGGTAAGTCTTACTGTGGCGATTCCGTTACTTGGCTTGAAGATGCATTACCTAAGCTTGAGAAAACCATTAATCTTGGCTTTCGCTTCGATTTAATTCTTGTCAGTGCTGTGTGGATGCATCTTGCGCCTACGCACCGTGAACGTGCATTTCGCAAACTTGCAAATTTGTTAGCGCCTAATGGTCGATTGGTGATTAGCCTTCGTCACGGTGACTTTTCTGACGGTCGTAAAGCTTATCCGGTATCGGTTGAAGAGCTCGAAAAGTTTGCAAAGAATAGCGCTTTAATGGTGAGAAACGTATCTCTCGATGATGATCAGTTAAAGCGAACGGGCGTATCTTGGCAAACGGTAGTGATGTCTTTGCCTGATGATGGTTCTGGTGATCTGAATAAGGTTCGCCACATTATCGTCAATGATTCCAAATCGGCTACCTATAAACTAGCACTACTACGTACTTTACTACGTATTGCAGACGCTCATTCTGGTGCAGTGGTTGATCGCAGCGAAGGTAAAGTTGCCATCCCATTAGGATTAGTCGGCTTATATTGGATTCGTCAATTTAAGCGTTTAATCGATAAAGAGAACATCCAGCAAAGCTCGAACTCGTCTAAAGGGCTAGGTTTTATAAAGCCCGATGGTTGGGGCAGACTTTCCCATTTAAGTCCTGATGATCTTGCTATAGGCACGACATTTTTGGGTGAAGATTCAGTTGCGCTTGATAAAGCAATAAAAGACAGCTTAAAAACCATAAAAGATGGTCCCGTCACCTTTACCTATCAAGGTGATAAATCAAACCCTTACTTTGAAATGATTCGTTCAGCTAAGAAGCCAAAAAGTTCAATTGTTGTGGATGGCGAATTCCTCGAAAGTTATGGGCTGTTTGTGTTGGATGAAAGCCTTTGGGATTGTTTTCGATTGTATAACTCTTGGATTGAGCCGCTGGTGGTCAACCAGTGGATTATGGAAATGCAACGATTTCGGTCTAATCAAGAGCGGGGTATTCCACTGCAAACGTATCATGATTGTTTGGTCTGGATTGATAAAGACCATGATACGCGAGTCGTGCGAAAGAGAATTGAACAGTTGAAGCTCAGCCATTGCGACATTGTCAGTGTATGGAGTGGAAGCAAATTACGAAATGAGTATCACGTTGATCACTGTTTGCCTTTTGCTTATTGGCCCAACAATGATAAGTGGAACTTACTACCAACATCTAAGGTTGAAAACCTAAACAAGCGTGATCGTATTCCTGCTAGCTATCGATTAAACGCATCCAAGCCGCGAATTTTGGATTGGTGGCAGTTAGCGTGGGGAGAGACGGATACTTTGAGTCGGACATTTTTCACTGAGGCTTCAATGTCGTTGCCTAATGTACCTGCATCTTGCCAAGATTTTGAGCATGTCTTTGAAGCGATGGGATTACAAATTCGTGGTGTTAAAAGTCGCCTGTGTATCGCGGAATGGTAATATCTCGTTTGCTATTACCTCATGATAAATGAATTTTGATTGGTAACTAACAAAAAAGCGCTGGTTAACCAGCGCTTTTGCATTTACTAAGGGCATTACATCTTTTTAAAGATGATGGAGGTGTTGATGCCGCCAAAGGCGAAGTTGTTACTCATCAAATATTTCACGTCCAGCTCTCGGCCTTGTCCGGCAATGTAGTCTAAATCGCCACATTGCTCGTCGAGGTTTTCTAGGTTGAGCGTTGGGTTGAACCAACCCGTGTGCATCATTTCTAAACCTAGCCACGCTTCAATTGCGCCACACGCGCCTAGTGTGTGGCCAAAGTAACTCTTGAGTGAGCTGATTGGCACTTTGCCCAGAGCATTCGCTGTTGCGTTGCTTTCTGCAATATCGCCGCGGTCGGTGGCAGTGCCGTGAGCAGATACATAGTCGATCTTCTCAGCAGTAATCCCCGCGTTTTGCAAAGCCATTTCCATACAGATTTGCATGGTTTCCATCTGTGGTTGAGTGACGTGTGCGGCATCACAGTTGCTAGCAAAACCGATGATTTCTGCATAGATTTTCGCGCCACGAGCGACGGCGTGTTCGTACTCTTCCAGAACTAGCGTTCCCGCACCTTCACCAATCACCAAACCATCGCGATCGGAGTCATAAGGTCTTGGTGTGCTTTTCGGGTCTTCATTCTTCAGACTGGTAGCAAAAAGGGTATCGAAGACAGCGGATTCCGTTGGGCACAATTCTTCAGCGCCACCAGCAACCATTACCGTTTGGTAGCCGTGTTTGATCGCTTCGTAGGCATAGCCGATTGCTTGGCTGCCAGAGGTACATGCACTGCTGGTTGGGATCACTCGGCCTTTCAAACCGAAAAATAGACCAACGTTCACCGCCGTGGTATGTGGCATCATCTGCACGTAAGTCGTTGCGGTGATCGCTTTAGTGGTTTTCTCATTCAGCATGACACCAAATGCGCCGATTGCGTCAGTACTGCCTGTTGATGAGCCGTATGCGATACCCGTTTGGCCATTGGTGAGTACGTCGTTACCAATCAAACCTGCTTGGCTCAGTGCGTTTTCTGTTGCGACGGTCGCCAATTTAGAAACACGCCCCATGCCGCGTACTTGCTTGCGCTTGTAGTGCTTTGGGAGTTCAAAATCTAAAATTGGTGCCGCGAGCTTGGTGTTCAAACCATCATACTGTTCGTAAGAAGGCATGTATTGCGTCGCGTTCTGGCAGTCACGCAGTTTTGGCTCGACAGATTGCCAATCGTTACCAAACGCAGTCACGCCCGACATTCCGGTTACAACGACTCGACGGTTCATACTAGGCCTCCGTTTACCGAAATGACTTGGCGAGTTACATAGCCTGCGATGTCAGACATAAGGTAACTGACTAAACCAGCGACTTCTTCTGGTTCTCCCATGCGGCGCAAAGGAATTTGCGGCATCGCGTGTTCTTTTACGTGTTCGTCTACCATGCCTGTGTCGATAAGTCCCGGTGCAACGCAGTTAACGGTGATTTTTCGTTTTGCCAGTTCAAGTGCGAGTGATTTTGTTGCACCAATTACGCCCGCTTTTGCTGCGCTGTAGTTGGTTTGACCACGGTTACCCATCAGGCCAGATACTGATGCAAGGGTAACAATTCGACCGCCTTTGCGCTTTTGCACCATAGGCATAACACAAGGGTGAAGAACGTTGTAGAAGCTATCTAGGTTGGTATGGATCACGCCATCCCATTCTTCTTCGGTCATCGCAGGGAAAGCGGTATCTTTTGTGATGCCTGCGTTGTTCACGACGCCATAGTAAGCGCCGTGTTCGGCGATATCGGCTTCTAGCTTCTCACGACAATCTGCACGGTCACTGATGTCGAATTGGATAAGACGACCGCTACCACCATGCTGTTCGATGGTGTTTAGGGTGTCTTGCGCGCCTTGTTGATCGCCCATGTAATGGACAATGATTTGGAAACCATCTTTGGCTAATTGAACGGCAATGGCTTTACCGATGCCTTTGCTGGCACCTGTAACGAGGACTTGTCGGGTCATTGTTGACTCCTGATTTTCATTTCTTGTAATTTTTCTTCTGATGGAACGTAAACGTTCAATTGGCAAGTCGCTACAACAGTTCCTTGTAGCTCAATACGGGCAGAAAATACCGCCATACCGTTATCTTCCATGACTTTTTCGGCATATACATCGAGCATTTGTCCGCGAGAAAACGCATCGCATTCAGACGTGTATCGACGGCTACCAAGTAAAAAGCCAATCGGTGGCGCTTGTTCTTTCATTAATGCGTGGTAACCAGACCACGCCGCGACCGATTGCGCCATAAACTCAATGCCAACGTAAGCTGGCACGGTGTGTGATGCCGAGTCGAAGAACGGGTTGTGTTCTGCGATATCAACCTGGCAGTGAATCGTATCTTGTTGAACATCTATAGCACGATCAACCAAAATCATTGGTTTGTCGTGTGGCAAAAGTTGTTCGATGGGAGGAAGTTTAGTCATGAGCGTAACCAAAAATAAGACTAATATTGTTGCCACCAAAAGCAAAAGAGTTACTGAGAATCGCTTTGTTGCCAAGTTTGGTTGGCGTCTCAACTAACGATATATGGATATCGTCTGCCTTGGTTTCGCAGTGTTGCATTGGCAAGTCAAGGTTGTACTTGAGAATATGCCAAGCGATAGCGGCTTCCGTTGCACTTGCAGCGCCTAATGTGTGTCCGGTAAGTGGCTTTGTAGAGCTCACAGGGACGGAGTCACCAAAGCAGCGGTGAATGGCTTTGCTTTCCATCGCATCGTTTAACGGCGTTGCGGTACCATGCGCGTTGATGTAACCAATGTCTTGTGCTGTTAGTCCTGCATTGGCCAACGCTTTTTTCATCGCTTCTTCTGCGCCTAACCCTTCTGGGTGTGGTGCGGAAATGTGGTGTGCGTCTGAGCTATCGCCAACTCCGAGAAGGGCAACAGGCGCGGGTGTTTTGCTTAGCAACATTAATGCTGCGGCTTCGCCGATATTGATGCCGTTGCGATGTTGGTCAAACGGTTTGCAAAGAGTATCGGATAGGGCTTCTAAACCGTTAAAGCCGTTTAGCGTTAGGCGACAAATGGTATCCACGCCACCCACAATGACCGCATCAACAATACCAGAGCGAATCAGGCGTTGCGCGGTTAAAAAGACACGACCACTAGAAGAACAGGCGGTTGAAACTGAGTAATGTGGGCCGCTCAAATCAAAGTAGGCGGCAATAAAATCGCTGCAGTTGCCAAGCTCTTGTTTGGTGTAATGGTAGTCGGCAGGAAACTCGCCGTTTGCCAGCTTCTCTCCAAACGCGATTTCGCCATCTGAAATGCCAGATGTGCTGGTGCCGATCACGACCGCGATACGGTCACGGCCATATTCAGCAATGGCTTCACGCACGTCGCTTTCGATTTGCTGCAAAGCCGACAGTGCGAGGCGGTTGTTTCTCGTATCAAATTGGCTGAGTGCGGTCGGTAATTGCGGTAACGTCTGTGCAATTCGACCGATTACGGTTTGGCGGCCTGAATTTAAAATATCTTGGTCAACCACCATGTTGGATGGCTTCGCTCCCGATAAACACTGGTGGATGAGCGCGTCATCTTGTCCCATGGCAGAGTGAAAGCCACAGGCCTGAATATACAAAGGTTGAGAAGAGCGAATAGGCATATTGTTATTCTAAATTGTTCTTAATTAATCTGATGTTGCAGTGTTTGAATAGAAATTGAAAACTGATGTTTGAGGTGATGAAAATCAATCTCACCCTCTAACTTGTTCGAAGAGCTGTATTGAATCTCAATGATCTTTTCACCGTCGCTATCAAAGATGGCGCGAGAATTATTTTTCTGAATAATTCGCCACCTTACCTCATTTAACGATCCTTCCCAAGCGGAACTCGGCCAGAGCGTGATCATCAGGTTAAATAATACCTGTTCTGGCTGCGGTAGCGAACCTTGTAAACCGTTGAGCACTTCGGTTTGAATTTGTTCTCCATCGTAAGACAATGACAGTACTCTTGTCCCCCAGGATGAGAAGCCTGCCAGCACCACTTCGTTGTTGGTCACTTGCAGTTGTACCGGAAGTTGCTCAGATGTGGTTTTACCATCTATTGCCCAAGAAGCCGTAATCAACTGACTGGCAGACAACTGATAGCCCAAGCTTGCGGGAGTGGGCAAGCTAACTTGGGTGTGCTCGTCAATGTCGACCTGAGGCGTCGATTGGTGAGGGACCGAGCTGCATGCACTTAAAAACAGGCTCAGTGCGAATAACGTCGCGCAGCGAAAGGCGTGATTGAAAATCATGACGTCGTTTCCTCTGTTTTAATCGCAATCGGAGAGAGCAGCCAAGCGACAAAAATACCACTTAACACCGTAATGCCAAAACTGTGAATTGCGTGAGTTTGGCTGAGTGACAGCAACCCAAATGACAACACAGTGGTGATTGCCGAAAGGGTGATCGCCAATAGTGTGCTCACACTGCGGGCTTTCTCGGCAAAGAACAGAGTGTAATCGATCCCGATACCAAGAATGAGCACCAAGCCAAGCAAGTTGAACAGGTTTAATGTTGTTCCCATCGCGACAGCAGTTGCCAGACCGCAGGCGCAAGCAATCAATGATGGTAGTAAAACTCGCCAACTGTGTTGCAGACCGTACCGCTTGATTAATACCAGAAAGATCACAGCACTGGCGGCTACCAATAGCTCCATGATTTTGATTCGGTATTCACCAAATAGGGTGGATATTTCTTCTGCTTTATTTAGGTAGGCAACGTCAGGCTGCGATTTGGCAAATGACTTAACAACGGCGGAGTCTTGCAATTGGTTTAACACCACTACCGTTGCCGATTTTCCTTTGATCTTACCCAAATGAAGAAAACGCACAGGTGCCGATACCGGGTTTTGCAAGTACTGCTCAACCGTGACAGGGATAAAGTCGGCGTCCATTTTGGGCTTTTTATTTAAGCCCAGTCCGGATGCAAGTGGGCTGGATTGTGTCGCGTAAAGATCGTGAATCAATTGATAGTCTTGTTGCTGACGTTCCACTGAGCTCAAGTAGCGACTCAGACTCTGGTAGCTTTCGATGGTGCTGTCCGCTTTCCACGCTTCTAATGTTGGCGTCAAAGACTCCAGCTTTTTCATTAGGTTTTCGTCATCGTCGGCGGTAACGACCAACATTTGCTGAGAAGATTGCATGCCACTGAGCGTCGTAATCAAGGTTTCTTGCTGCTTGAGATCGTTCGGCATCGTTTGCAGCAGACGAATGTCGTCATCGTAGTTCAATTGCAGCAAGAAAAAGCCACTCGCAACCACACATAACATCGGTAATCCGATTTTAATTCGAGGTTGATTCCAAAGCGTTAACCATTTCGCCAACAGTGATTGTCCCGGTAAATTCGAAATGGAGCGCGATGGGTTACGAGCCAGTATCGGATACCAAGCCACCACGGTGATGTAAGCGGCAATCAGACCAATGGATGAAAACAGCGCAAGCTGCTGCAAACCAGGAAACGGTGCCACTAACATGCCCAAATAGCCGATCAAACTGGTGATTAAGCCAAGTGTGATCGCTATGAAAATATGCTTTAACCCTTGCTCGCTATCCCATTCATTTCCCGCCGCAAGGCGTTCGGTTAGGTAGTGGAATGCGTAGTCGATAGACACGCCGATTAAACTTGCGCCAAACACTAAGCTGAACAGATGGACTTTTCCAAAAATCCACGTCGTAACGGACAACGCAACGAGCAAACCAATGGTGATGGAAAGCAGTGCCAGAGACAGTGGCATCACACTACGAAAGACCAACACGAACAATGCAATGATACCGAACAGAGAGAACACACCGATGGTACTGATCTCCGATTTGGCACTTTGCGTACCAAAGTCGGCGTAAAATAGAACGCCTGTATGTGAGACTTCAGCGCCATATTTCTGCGCGACGCTTTGTTCTAGCGATTGAATATCAGGGACTGCAAGCTGCCCAGTTAGGCTATAAGGCGAGTCTTTTAGTTCGGCAGTAATAAGCAAGTATTGAGCATCGTCTTTTTCGACGGACAGATAGCCGTTATCCAATCGGAAAGAGGACGATTGCTGGGTAACTTGGCTTAAATAATCACGAAATAGCAAGAAAGGATCATTTTGTAACTCTTGCCCAGTCACCCCAGAAAACGGGTTGTACAGAGACTGAATCACATGCTGCACTTGCTGTTCTGGATTTTGGCTTAAACGTTCTCGTTGTTCAGGCGTCAGCAATTGGAATCGGTGCTTAAAGTAGTAACTCGCCCAAGCTTGCTGTTCTTGAGGTGAGATTTTTCCTACCACATCGCGAAAATGATTACTTTGGCGTAACCCCTTATCAAACTCTGCAGCCGCTGCAAAAAGGGCATTTTTGTCCGGCGCTGTGATCACGAAAATGACTTTGTCGCTCATACTTGCCGAGACCGACTCAAAGGCTTGCTCAGCCACCGGGTTTTGTTGGTTCTTCGGCAACAGTTTTAAAATGTTGGTCTCAATCGGAGATTCTGCACTCCAAACCCATTGTTTGAGTAGCAACGCGCCCGCTAAAACAACGAGATTGAGCCAAACAATAGCAAAGGTGTGAGTGCCGAGACTGAGTTTAGAAACGGAATTGAGCGTCTTCGGCATCCGTGAGTTCCTGAGGTAGAGAGGTCTGGTTCGTAAACGTGATTTCGGTCTTATCGCCACGCAGCTCTTGTAGGGTTAGGCGATCAATGTGCGTTTTACCGGAAAGGGTGATGGCTTTAAACACCGCATTTAATGGCGACTGTTTTGGCACTAAAACGAGCTGCCACTGATTGTTCTCAACTGAAAAATCGAGTGTGAATTGTTCTTGCAGTGCAGAAGTATCCCCGTGGAACACGGATAAAAACACGTGGCTAAAGTAGAACGCCATTGGGTTTTCTTGTGCAGAGATCGTTTTTGGTGCTTGGTCGGCAAAAGTCTGACGAAGTTTGTTTTCCGTCAATACCAAATTGACTGAGAAAGGTTCTGTTTGTTGCCACAACAGGCCATGTGTTTTGCTCAGTGTGAACTGACCTTTAGAGGTTAAAGGTTGACTAAACATTTCCAGATGACGCTGCTGCGTAAAATCTCCGCGTACGATTTCATGCTGAGACAACTGCTGTTGAAGCGATGCCAAATCCGTTACATTTGCTGTCGGTGTGGCCAGTGCTGGAACAGAAAATATCAGCAAAAAAGAGAGTAACCACTTTTGCATTAGTTCAGGCTCCCATGGTTGTGCCATCGCTCTACTTTATCTAAAAAGACTGTTGGAGACACAAAGCACATCTCTTGCTTTTCAATGGATACGGCGACTTGCGTTGTATGCGCTTTGCACATACGTTGATTCGTTTCGGCGTCGTAAATCACGTAATCCACACGTAAGCGGTTTTCCCACTCAGTGAGTTGCGCGGTAATGCGAATGGTGTGATTAAACGGAATCGCCTTCACGTATTTAACGCGCGTGTCGATGATCGGCCACATGTACCCAGAGTCTTGCATATCGCGATAGCTGTATTGGATCTTCTCCATCAGCACACGACGCGCTTCTTCAAAATATCGAAAGAAGTTGCCGTGATAAATCACGCCCATCGGGTCAGCATCTTGAAAAGAGGTGACCATAGTCACCTCCGCTTCTAATGGGTAGAGAACCTGCTCTTGCATTATACCTCCACGTAGAGTGGCCAATGACGTTGCTGAATGCGTTCAATGAAATGACGCAAATCTTGTTCCAATGGGCGATCTTCAATCACAAATTCAAACTCGCTCAGTACGGCGTCACGAATTACTCGCAAACTCTGACTCATGTGGTGTTCGTCCAATTCGTTATGACGGCGACGAATCTCAACCGCTTGAACGCTTGCTAGGAGTGAAGCCGCAGCAACTTGCTCTGTTAACTCAAGTACGCGTAGGCAATCACGAGCCGCAATGGTGCCCATGCTCACTTTGTCTTGGTTGTGACATTCGGTTGAGCGAGAAAAAACGCTCGCTGGCATGGTGTTTTTCAACGCTTCTGCCGTCCAAGCTGAGATACCAATCTGAACCGCTTTAAAGCCGTGGTTGATCGGTTTACGCTCGCCTTCTGCACCGGTTAAGTTAAACGGCAGGCCGTTATTGAACTTGTAATCCATCAGTTGCGCCATCTGACGGTCCAGCAAATCAGCTAAGTTGGCAATGTTCACTTTCAATGTGTCCATCGCCATTGCGATATGACCACCGTAGAAGTGACCGCCGTGCAGAACGCGCTCGTTGTCGCCATCGATAATTGGATTGTCATTGGCACTATTTAGTTCATTCTCAATCAATTGACGTAGCCAAGGCAGTGAGTCTTGCACCATGCCAATCACGTGTGGCGCACAACGCAGCGAGTAACGATCTTGCAGTCGGTCGCTATTGCGTGGCGGACGTTCAGCATTGAGATCATCACGCAGCCAAGCCGCAACTTGCTGTTGACCAGGGTGAGGTTTTACCGCAAACAACGCTTCATCAAAGTGGAAGTCATTACCTTGCATACCCACAGAGACCATCGCAGTAATCTTGGTGCATAGCTGAGCTAGGTATTCTGCGCGTTTGTAGGCAAGACAGGCGAGGGCAGTCATCACGGATGTACCGTTCATTAACGCCAAACCTTCTTTTGGTTTTAGGCGAATTGGCTCAATGCCCAGCTCTGCAAACACTTCTTGTGTTGGTCGCACATCGCCTTTGTAAAGCACTTCACGCTCGCCAATTAAGGTCGCCGCTAGGTAAGACAGAGGCGTTAAATCGCCACTTGCGCCCACCGAGCCTTCTTGTGGAATACGCGGCGCAATGTCGTGGTTGATAAGCGTAACGATTTGGTTCAACAGATCGTGAGACACGCCAGATACGCCTTGCGACAATGAACACAAACGGGTCGCCAACACCGCGCGAGCTTGCTCATGAGAAAGGATTTGACCTAAGCCACAGCCATGGAAGCGCGTAAGGTGCAACGGAAGTTCATCCACAAGAGCGGGTGGAATCGCCACAGTACATGAATCGCCGTAACCCGTAGTCACGCCGTAAATAACGCCTTCTTCTTTCAGTAATCGTTCCAGAAACGCCACGCCACGATCAATTTTCGCGGTAAATTCTGGCGAGGTGTTCATGTTTGCCTTTGCACCTTGAGCAATGGCAACGACATCTTCGATGGTTAAAGATTGGGCACCAAAAGTGATGTTGTGATTATTGTTGTTTGTCATGTGGCTGATTACTTAAAGTCCAGAAGTTAAAAAAGTTGTACCACTGTAACGGCGCTTGCAGTGTGTGGTGTTCTAATCTGTGTGCGTACTGTTGAACAACGTGTTCTAGTGCCTGCTGACGCTCCTTGCGCGGTAGCGTGATTTGGTCACTAAAGTGTTCAAAGTACACATTAAAATGCGGAGTGTTTGCTTCATCGTCGCGTAGGCCGAAGAGTAGATAAACCGGCGCTTTTAATACCGAGGCCAGCATGAATGGGCCTTGCGGGAATGGCGCGGGTTTACCAAGAAAATCTGCCCAAACGACACGATTTTCTTTGCTGGTAGAAGTGCGATCGCCAACGATCACCACCCATTCGCCTTGCTCGATTTTTTGTTGAAGCAGAATCGCGGTGTCTGGTCCCATTGAGCTGACTTGAATCAGATTCAGTTCCGAATTTGGGTTTACCGCCTTCATTACCGCATTAAATTGTTCAGCGTGTTGGGTAAATACCAAGGCATTGATTTTGACATGAGAGTGTCGACGACCAAGCGCGCGGCAGAGTTCGATATTGCCAAGGTGCGAGCCTAAAATGAGCACGCCTTGTTTTTTCTGCGCCATCTCTTCGAAATGATGCTGGCCGTGAATGGTTAGGTTATCGACGTTAAAGTCACCTTGCCATGCTGCCAGTTTGTCGAGCATGGTACGCCCAAAAGAAAGCAGGTGATGATAGCTGTCCAACTGTTTTGGCAGTGCGATGTTCTGCTGCGCTGCGTAGTGCTGTAAGTTGTTCAGGTAAATCTCAGACGCTTCGCGGGCAGATTTACCCGTGAAGTGGTAGTAGCGCATGACTAGCTTTAAAATCAGGTCGAACGCTTTTCTGCCGAACAAGCGGTAAACCGCGAGCAAGGTTTTGATGCCTAAAATCGTGCCTTGTTCTTTTCGTTTCGACCAGTGGGCATTGCTGTCGTCTGTATGACGGCGCTTTCTGGCGAGTAGTGAAGGAATGCGCGGCAACATGCCAAAAAATAGGCGAGTGTGCATCCAGCTTATCTTGACGTTATCCCACAATGCATCGAAGTGGGAAATGCCACCTTCAGGGTAGAAAACGCGCGTTGGAACAAAATCAATATCGACGCCTTCCCAGTACATTCGCACCAGAATTTCGATATCAAAATCCATGCGTTTGCCGATGTTGTACTTGTTCAACACGGCGACCGTTTTCGCCACTGGGTAGGCGCGGAAACCGCACATACTGTCTTTGATAGACAGTGACAAGGTTTCTATCCACACCCAAATGTGCGTAGCGTAGCGACCATACAGACGGGCTTTAGGTACGCTCTCGTCGTATATCGGTTGGCCAGAAATCAGGTTATCTGGTTTTGTTTCGCTGGCGCTGAGCAATTTCGGCAATGCTTCTAGGTCGTGTTGACCGTCTGCGTCGATTTGAATGGTGTGCGTAAAACCAAGCTGGTGAGCTTGATGTAGGCCAGCCATCACCGCTCCACCTTTGCCTTGGTTTTCACTCAAACTAATCAGTTTTATCAGCCCTTGCTCACTCAACGCTGAAAGCGCTTGTTTGGTGTCTTCATTACTGCCGTCGTCCACGACCAGCACTGGCAAAGCGAAAGGGGATAACGACGCAACCACGTCTGCAATTGTGCTGCCGTGGTTGTAGCAAGGAATTAAAAAGCAGGGACGGTAATCACTCACGTGACTCACCCAGTTTCATTTTGCCTGAAGAGTGAGTCACCAAGGTTTCACCGTTTTTCGATGTGTACTTAAAGGTCAATTTCTCGCGCTCATTGTCCCAAGATAGTGAGAGACAAACGTCGGTGTTTGGCAGAATCGGCTCTTGAAATTTGATGACTTCCATTCCTTTAAATACCTTGGGGGTGTTCAAATATTGAACGGCGTAGAACAACGCCCAGTCAATTTGAGTGACGCCGGGTAAAAGAGGAAAGTGACTGAAATGACCTTGGAAATCTAAGATGTCAGCATCCACACGCAGCGACAGCTCCGCGGTGTGGTCACTCACTTCAATATTCTGAATAGTTGGTTTTCTTTTATCCATGTTACTAGCTTTATTGGAATAGTTTTTCAATTTCAGCAACTTGGCGTTTGCCTTGGCTGTTCAATGGAATTTCGTCGACCACTCGGAATTTTCTCGGGATAGCGATCGGTTCTAGCCAATTGCGCAGTGCCTTGCGAAGCTCAAGCCAAAACTTGCCTTTACCAAGTTCATCAAGCACATTGCTGCCTTTATCGTTAAGTACGATGATCGAGACTAATGTGAGACGACCAGATTCTTCCATTGGGATCACCACGCTTTCTTGAACCCACGGCAGTTGCTCTAAACGTTTTTCCACTTCGACAAGAGAAATACGCTTTTCTTCGACTTTGACGATTCGGTCAGTGCGTCCACGCAATTCAAAAGAAATACTATCATGGAAATAGCATTCATCCGCAGTTTGGTACCAAGTGTTTTCATCAATGTGTGGCGAGCGGAGCTTTAAACAATTTTCATGGTTAAGCTTTGCTTCAATGCCAGGGAATAACGTCCAGGGAGTGCTAGCTACGTGCTGCTGACGGTAGGCGATGCCGCCGGTTTCTGTGCTGCCAAAAACTTCAATAGGAAGTGACCCAAACAACAGCTGGCTGTGCTGCGCCGCTTGGTTTGGCAAGGGGCCACCAGAAGAAAATACGCACCGAATCGCAACCGGATTGTGCTCTTCACTGAGTCGTTTTAGTAACGCAGGGCTGCTTACTAGCGTGGTGTCAGCATCGGCGTGATGGACAATTTGCTCTGGGAACTCTAGGTTGTGTGCTGAAAATGGACGTGCAGAGCACAAAGGCCACAATACGCGGAACAGCAAGCCGTAAATGTGTTGATGAGAAACGGTGCTTTCAACGCGTGTGTTGGCAACTGTGTCGCCCCACAGGTTATCTAGAATAGCAACTTCGATATCAAGCTGTTTCAGCGTTTTTGCAATGGCTTTTGGTGTGCCGCTTGAACCCGAAGTAAATAGCGTTACTGGTATTTCCGCCAGGTTTAATTCACGCCAAAAATAAGGTTGTTTGGCCTCTGGCTCGTTAATCACGGTGGTTTCTAGCAATGATTGAGCTTCGATCAAAAGCGAGCTCACGAGTTCTGGAACCGAGACATCGGCATCATGCAGCAACAAATCGTAGTGATCACTGAGCTCTTTGAGTGCTTCTGGTTGGTAATTACCAGGTAATACAATGGATTTTCCTGCGTGGCAACAAGCGAAAAAGCCAACGGCAAACAGGTAGCTGTTGCCAAAACACAACGCAATGTTTTGCGTTGGTTGGGTTTCTAACTGCTGAGCAAGCGTTGCGACGTGCTGCTGGAAATCACCCCAAGTGATAACTGTGTCGCGATCGTAAGAGACAGGGGATTGCTCAGGCCTCTCTGCGACGAACAAGGTCGCTAGGGAGGTAAAGCTCGAATACGTTGTATTCATACGATTAGTGTTCCTTTCGAACAAATTGACGCACGATCCATTCTCCAGCGAACAAGCCACCAGCAAGTAAGTAGCTGATGAGGCCGTTATAAAGCGTCCATATTTTTACTGGTAGGAAACAGGTATAGAGCGCAAAAGCGGCATTCAGTACAAAAAAAACGCACCAAACCATCGTGACTTTGCGTGTGTAAGCCACGCCACTAGCCGGAAGGTCAGGCTCTTGCAAGCGAGCAAGCCTTTCAATGATTGATTGCGGCTGTTTTAAGCTCAGTCCAAAGACACACAGCATACATACATTGACAACCACAGGGTAAAACTGAAGCCACCCGTGTTGTTTAAACACCATGCCAAGTGTAATTAGAACAATGCCAACAGCGCCCGTAGCGAGCGCCAAGAATTTAAACTCTTTTAGTGGGGTCTTATTTGCGACGAAAACACGCAAAAGTAACGCAGCAATTAACAAGCCCCCGACTAAGTTCAAGCCAAATTTATCTATACCGAAATAGACGGCGAAGGGGTAGGCAAACAGTACAATTGCAGACAGACCAGTCAGCAATTGGCGCATTAACTTTCCTTCAATAACTCAGTGACGGCGTTAACCACATCGTCAACGGTTCTTACAGCACTAAACTCTGCTGGCTTGATTTTTTTGCCAGTGACATTCTGTAGGTGTACGACCAAATCAACGGCGTCAATGCTATCAAGGTCGAGATCTTGGTATAAGTGCGCATCTGACTGAATGTCGGCTGCGTCAATTTCGAACAGCTCAACAAGCGCATCTTTAACTTGTTCAAATACTTGATCTTTATTTACATCAGTCATGAATATACCTACAACTTATTCATTAGTTTGAGAAGAAACGTATTTCGCTAGGTTTGCTACAGAAGCAAAGTGTTCGCGCGTGTTTGAGTCGTCGGCATCAATAACGATGTTGTATTGTTTTTTAATTGCGAGTCCAAGCTCAAGTGCATCGATAGAATCTAAGCCAAGTCCATCACCAAAAAGTGGTGCATCCGTTTCAATATCATCTACGGTTAAATCTTCAAGGTTTAAAGCATCAATAATAAGTTGCTTAATGTCGTTGTGTAACTGTTCCACTGGGACCTGCTTATTAATAAAAGTTTTCTGGAAAAATGTTTTCAGCTAGGTGCTGTTGTAAGCGTCGCGCCGCTATTGTCGGCGACGTAGTTTGCTTTATAAAAGGGTCAATCTCAACTTTATCCTTAACTTCAACTCTGAAAAAAGGCTTTGTTGCCGGTACTTGATACCATTTTTTCTCTTTTGTGAGGAAACTTGGCGTTACCGTAATATGGACAACCCTTAAATCTCGTTCTGTTCTTACCGCAATTTGCGCTGCGCCGCGTTGTAATTTTGGTTCTACACCAGGTGTTGTTCTTGTCCCTTCAGGAAATATAAGCAACACGTTGCCTTTGTTAAATCGTTCATCACAAAGTGCTAATAAATCATCCGGCGCTTCATTGGGAATATATCCGGCTGCTTTTACGATGTGCTTCATAAAAGGATTCGACCATATTGCCGATTTTACTAAACAGTCGCAGCGATTTAATTGTGAAGCAATGAGAACGTAATCGATTAAACTAGGATGGTTGGCAACAATTAAACAATTACGATCTTGTTGAAGAATATCGGCACCAATAATTTCGTAATCGATTGCTCCACTTAACTTCATCAATTTACAAAAGGTGTTGAATGAATATCGAATCGCACCTTGAACTTTATATTCACGTTCCGTTTGGTCTGAAACGAAAATACGAATGGTCGGAATAACAATGAAGCTTAGTGCTAAACCACCTAACCCAAATACTGAAAAACAAAAGCCGGTTGCTAGCACACGCCAATACTGATTTAAGCGACTCATTGCTTGTGCCATTCCCAAATTTGTTGCGGAGCGTGAATAGTCCACTGATTTTCATCTGACAAGTAGTGTTGCAAAAACGCTAAGCCTTGTGGCAACGGGTGGTTTGAGCATTTTGCACTGATGCCGCTTTGCACCGTGAAGCTATCTCCATGAGAAAGTATCAAGCCGAGTCCAAACCCTTGGTATTGTTGGTTTTCATATTCTAAATAAGAGTCAGGCATAGGCTCATCAAAATCAACAAGCAGGACTTTTTTGTCAGGATTGTCGGACAAAAACAGCCATGCTTCTAATATTGCACTTTGGAATGTGTTTTCTGCCGCAGCGATCGAAGTTAGGGGGATGGGCTGTTTGGTTGCAATAGTGGCAAGCCCTGCGGCGGTATTATGCACTGACTGAGAAAAAGCCATCGGAGACGCTTCTTCACCGTTAATAATATCTTTAACTAACGCAACACTGCGATGCAATTCGCCATGACGACTCGAAAATACGAGGTAATCAACCTGATGTTGATTAAGCAATTCGATTGCCGTTTGCACTGCCAGTTTGCTAAGTGGACTCATTCTTCTGCGCATCATCGCAGGAATATCTGCAACATTGATTTTGCCATCTTCTGGCCATTTTATCTCTGTTGCCCATTGTTTCCATTCATTGGATTCGGATAAACCGAATGAATTCGCTGTCCACGCATCAATATTGAACGAAATGTTGATCTTCGAGTTTGGCATATTGGGTTAAATTGTTTATTTTACAGCTCGATACAAATTGGGCTTTACCCAAAGTCATAATAAAAAAGGAAATTATCATGTCGCGTTTTAAGCTGTATGTCTCGTTATTATTAACTTTGCTTCTTGTCGGTTGTGGACGAGTACAACCTGTAATGAATGTGGAGGATACTCCAGTTGCTTATGATCTTCAAAATAAACAAGTAAAAATGGCCATTGTGCAATCGGCAACCAACCGAGGTTGGACGATTGAAGAAGTAAGCCCAGGTGTTCTTATTGCAAAAATTCACGTTCGTAAACACTTTGCAGAAGTAAAAATTCCATATAACAACAAATATTACTCAATTATTTATCTCAACTCAGTAAATCTAAAAGCCAGTGATGGCAAAATCCATCGCAATTACAATCGTTGGATAAACAACTTGAATGTTGATATTCAACGAGCTATTGCATTGTTAGGCTCTCAGTCTAAACAATAAAAATATTAATTGCAGTTAGGTTTTTCCGTGTTAAATCAAAATAATGACCCTTTTAATGCTTTTGAAGCAAAAACAGAAGCTCAGAAGTTATCTTTTGCACCAATCGTGTTCCAGACCGCCAGAACGCTCCGAGATTTAGGTATTTTAGCCGCGCTAGACAGCGCCGGTTCACAAGGCATGAGTGCCACGGACATTGCCGAGAAAACGGGCGTGTCAGAATATGGTGTCAAAGTATTGTTGGATATGGCGATTAGCGCACATATTGTTTTATGGGAAAGACCTAACTATTCGCTTGCGAACCTTGGTTTTTACCTTCTTCACGATGGTATGACGAACGCAAACATGGATTTTACGGCTGATGTCTGTTACGCCGCGATGATGCATCTGACGGAAGCGATTCAAGAAGGTAAGCCTTCAGGTTTGAAAGAGTTGGGCAATTGGGAGACGATTTATCAAGGTCTGTCGACGCTGCCACATCAAGCCAAGCAGAGTTGGTTTAAGTTCGATCACTTCTATTCGGATCGCTCGTTTCCATTACTGCTTAAAGAAGTGTTTGCAAGCAAGCCAAAGCACCTAGTGGATATTGGCGGAAATACCGGGAAATGGGCTATTCAGTGTTGTAAGCATGATCCTGATGTTGAAGTTACTATTGTCGATTTGCCGCAGCAATTAGAAGTTGCGATGTCAAATGTCTCAGAAAACCAGTTCGCCGAGCGTGTACGTCCATACCCTGCCAACATGCTTGATAAAGCACAAACATTGCCTGAGCATGCTGACGTATGGTGGATGAGCCAGTTCTTGGATTGCTTTTCACCAATTGAGATCCTAAATATCCTTAAAAAAGTCAAAGCCCAGTTAACGAAGGGAGATACTATTTACGTATTGGAGCTATTTTGGGATGCCCAAAAATACGCGGGTGCTTCCTATAGTCTTAATGCAACCTCTCTCTACTTTACCTGTTTAGCCAACGGCAATAGTCGTTTTTATCGCAGTGATGATTTCTTAGAAATTGTCGAAGCGGCCGGTTTATCTGTCGCCGAAAGAACCGACAACATTGGCCTTGGTCACACCTTATTAAAACTACAAGCAAACTAAATTCAGAATGAAAACAGAGCTCAAGCAAGTTGTCGTCGTAGGAGCGGGCCCATCTGGCTCCACCGTTTCTGCGTTATTAAAATCGCGTGGCATAGATGTCGTTGTCATAGAAAAAGCCACCTTTCCACGTTTCTCTATCGGAGAAAGCCTGCTTCCTGCATGTATGGAAGTTGTCGAGCAAGCCGGAATGACCAATGCGGTAAAGCAGTTTGGCTTCCAATATAAAGATGGCGCTGCATTTCGTCGCAATGGTGTTTACACCCAGTTCGATTTTACGGACAAATATACCCCAGGGCCGGGTACGACGTTTCAGGTGCAACGTGCCAGTTTTGATAAAGTGCTCGCCGACAGTGCCGCAGAGCAGGGCGTCGATATTCGTTATCAACATGAGCTAGTTAGCTTGGCGTTTGAAGGCAAAAAATCGCGCTTAGAAGTTGTTGGGCCGAATAAACAGACCTATCAAATCGAAGCTGATTTTGTTTTGGATGCGAGTGGTTTTGGCCGTGTTTTGCCACGCTTGTTGGATCTTGAAGAGCCTTCTTGTCTTCCTCCAAGAAAAGCGATATTTACTCACATTGAAGATCGTATCTCTCCACAAGAGCCAGAGTACGATCGTAATAAAATTCTGATTTCCGTGCATCCTGAAAATCACGATGTATGGTACTGGCTAATTCCATTCTCGAATGGTACATGTTCGTTTGGTGTGGTGGGTGAGCCTGAGTTTTTCGAGCAATATCCAGAAGATAAGCTTGCAGCTTTGCAGCAGTTGGCGAATGAAGAGCCGGGGTTGGCTTCTTTGTTGCGAAATGCGAATTACCCAAATCCAACAGGAGAGTTGGGTGGCTATTCAGCGAACGTCAAACGCTTAGCGACAGAAAACTACGCACTGCTTGGTAATGCCGGCGAGTTTCTTGATCCTGTGTTTTCATCTGGCGTTACTATTGCCATGAAGTCAGCGGAATTTGCGGCCGATTGTGTAGCTCGTCAATTAAATGGTGAAGTGGTTGACTGGCAAGAAGAGTATTCGGAACGCTTGATGGTGGGGGTGAACACATTCCGTACTTATGTGGAGGGGTGGTACAACGGCACATTGCAAGATGTGATTTTCTACCAAAACCCGAATCCACGTATTAAGCAGATGATTAGCGCGATTTTGGCTGGGTACGCTTGGGATACAAACAACCCTTACGTAAAACAAAGCGAACAACGTTTGTCGACGCTCGCTGAGCTGGTTCGAGAAGCGGAACTGTAAGAGTATAAATTCTCTTAGCTGAGGATGCGTAAACCTAGGTCTTACCGAGAAATTGGTAAGACCTTTTTTATTCTCGACAATACCTTTTTATTTGTACTTCGAGCTTACTGGAGACATCTTGACCACTTGTTTCGAGGTGTATCGAATTTGAGAAAATTTATAGTGATTATGATCACATACATACTCATTGTTGCTGATATTTATATTAAACGTGTAGGAAATGGATTACATTTTGGGAGTGTTCCCTAAATCCGGCTTCGTTGTGAAAACGGTTTATAAGCAACTGTATAAATTAGTAAAGTTCCAAAAACTGCACCAAAAAAAAGATGAGTTTCTTGCCAAATCAATTCGCTTGGTGAGTTCGAACCATCGACTGCGCCAAACACTTCCTTTACTTTCTCGAATTGTCAAAGAACACGACGCGTCAACGGTCTCTTCGGTTGTTGATCCCGAGAACGCGGTGGCGTGGGGAGGCAAAGTTTCTCCAGAGTTCAAATGCAAAGTCATCCGTATTAGTGAAGAGCTGGAGATCAACCCTAATCATCTGATGGCCTGCATGGCATTTGAAACCGCTGAAACCTTCAGTCCAAGCATCAAAAATGGTTCAGGAAGTGGGGCGACAGGGTTAATTCAATTTATGCCCTCTACCGCTGAGTCATTAGGAGTGAGTACGAAAACTCTTGCGAGGATGAGCGCGGTTGAGCAACTTGACTATGTAAAAGCCTATTACTGGCCATATCGCCATAAAATCAATAGCTTGGAAGATGCGTATATGGCAATTCTCTATCCTGCTGCGATTGGCAAACCGTCTTCTTTCGTTTTGTTCAAGCAAGGCTCGATTGCATACCGACAAAATGCGGGTATCGATCGTCACAATACAGGAAAAATCACGCTTAATGATGTTTCCTATAAAGTACGGAAAAAACTAGAGAAAGGTTTACAGCCCAATTTGATGGGATAGGGCCGCGCTTTATTCCACTTCGCTATTGTTAGTTGGTGTATCGATGTCTTTGGTGACTCTGACTTGCATAATGCGATGTTTTTTAACGAGGAGTATGTCAAATCGCCAACCTTGGTAGTGAATGTGCTCCCCAACATTTGGGACTCGACCATAAAGCCATGTCAAAAGCCCATTTAATGTTTGAAAGCCTTCTCGCTCTTCGCCTTCTATGCTGCTCAGTTCGAGTTTGTTCTTGAGCTCATTGAGCGGGATCAACGCGTCCATCAACCAACTGCCATCTTTTTGTTGTTTGGCCCACACTTGCTGTGGCGCCATGCCCAGTTCTCCAGCAATTGACTTTAACAAGTCGTAAAGGGTTACTAGGCCTTGTACATCACCATACTCATCGACAATAAAGACCATTTCCGCACTGGTTTGTTGCATGTAGTTAAGGAGAGGTAACCCTTTCATGGACTCGGGTACAAAACGCGGACGCTTGAGCTGTTTAGCCAGTTTACTGATAGACAATTCGTCATATTCATCGAGCAGGACTTTGGATGAAATGGTGCCAATAATATTGTCCAAACTACCCTTACAGACTGGCCATACGGAGTGTTGGGTTTGGCGAAGGTCAGTAAGGATGACATCAATAGGTTGGTTGGCATCTAGGTAATGGATATCGCACCGTGGTGTCATTAACGATAATGCTAAACGATCGTTAAGGTGGAGTAAGTTGCGAATCATCAATTGCTCTTGTGGCTCAATCGCACCGGACTCAGAGCCTTCGCTAACAATAGCAAAAATATCCTCCTCGGTAACAATCTCACCGTTGCTGTCGTTTTGACGCAATAATCGGAGAAAAGTATCGGTTGAAAACGTCAATAAGAAGACAAAAGGAGTGGTGAGCTTGGCGAGCCAGTGGATCGGATAAGCTACGATAATAGCGATGGTTTCTGCGTTGTTTTGTGCAAAGCGCTTGGGAACGAGTTCTCCCACCACAATCGCGAAGTAGGTGATCATGAGCACGACGCTCGTCGTTGAAAGTACCGTTGCTATCTCTCTTTCTAGCCCTTGGGTTACTAACCAATTTTCGAATGGTACTGAAAGCGTTGCTTCACCAAAAATACCACTTAATAGCCCGATGACGGTAATGCCTATTTGGATCGTGGAAAGAAACTGAGTCGGATTGTTTTTAAGTTCGAGCGCTAAAGCGGCAGAGGCGTTGTGTTCTGCAATTAATTTTAGCCTTCCGCTTTTGGCTGCGACTAGAGCGATCTCTGACATAGCAAACGCGCCATTGAGTGCGATTAATCCAACCAGCAGTAATACGTCCATAACGTTTCCCAGTAATGTACACGTTAGCAGCATAACTAGATTCACGCGCAAGAAATGTGATGTTGCGAGTAAATCATGCAGCGCTCTATTATCGGGCTCTACGTGCATGAATCCTTCTGTTACTTCACTGGGATTCTGATACACTACGCGCCCATTTCCTCTGTTGAGACGTTTCTATGCCATTTTCTAAGCTTGGTTTAAGCGCATCGATTACTGATGCAGTAAAAGCGCTAGGTTATGAAAAACCGACCTCTATCCAACAAAAAGCCATTCCAATCGTACTGCGTGGTAGCAACTTAATTGCTGCAGCACAAACGGGGACAGGTAAAACGGCCAGTTTTGTTCTACCAATCTTAGAAAAGCTTAGTCAAGGCGAAACTCAACGTAAAAAACGTGCTCGCGCTATTATTCTTACGCCCACACGCGAACTTGCGCTTCAGGTTCATCAAAGCATTGAAGCTTATGGTAAAAACTTACCGCTGCGCTCAATGGCGATGTTTGGTGGTGTGGATTATGCGCCACAAAAACAAGCCTTGATCGAGGGTGTCGATATTGTGGTAAGTACGCCGGGACGTTTGATTGACCTGTACGGTCAACGCGCTATTCACTTTGATGAAGTGGAAATGCTAGTGCTTGATGAAGCGGACAAGATGTTGGACATGGGATTCATCGATGCGATCGATAAGATCGTTGATTGCATGCCAGAACATGTTCAAAGTCTGCTGTTCTCGGCAACGCTATCTAACCCTGTTCGTGATTTGGCGAAAAACGCGATTATTGATCCTGAAGAGATCACGATTGCAAAACACAGTGCATCTAAGTCGAACATCAAGCAGTGGATCACCACCGTCGATAAGGACATGAAGTCGTCGCTGTTAAGTCACATGCTCAAAGAAAACGACTGGTCGCAAGTACTGGTATTTATTGAAACCAAACACGGTGCTGCCAAGCTTGTTAGCCAACTTGAAAAGCGTGGCATTGTGGCTGAAGCGTTTCACAGTGGCCGTAATCAGCGTGTTCGCCAGGAATTAATAGAAAAGTTCAAAGCCGGTGAAATCCAGTACCTAGTTGCAACTGGTGTTGCAGCGCGCGGTATTGATATCGATAACTTGCCCGTTGTTATTAACTATGACTTGCCGTATCCAGCAGATGAATATGTACACCGTATTGGTCGTACCGGTCGTGCTAGCGCACAAGGTGAAGCGATCTCATTAGTCTCAAAAGATGACTTTAAAAACCTTTGTATGATCGAGAGCCGTTTAGGGCACTTGCTAGAGCGAGTGGAAATTGACGGCTTTGCACCAAGAAAGCCAGTGCCGATTTCTATTTTAAATTACGTACCTAAGAACAAGCGTAAACCGCACGATAAGCGCGAATCAAAATAGCCTGTTTTATCTCTACGATCCAAAAGCCGCATTGTTGCGGCTTTTTGCGTTTTAGGGAGACTCACTCATGGGTTGACAGTGTTGGCTTTTATGCCGTAATGAGGAAAAAAATTAATTTATGTCATACGCTTAACACTCAAAGTGAGTCAGCTTTCGTAAAGCTTTTGTCAATTCTCTGTCCTCAGGTTTGCACAAGGTTAGGAATGGGCGCAGACTTTTTCGCTTGCTAGTGAATGCATAAGATGAGGCATAAATGAAAACAGGTGATAAGCAATTCGCCGTTATTGGTCTTGGCCGATTTGGTTTGGCAGTGTGTAAAGAGCTACAAGATTCAGGAGCTCAAGTTTTAGCGGTTGATATCAACGAAGACAGAGTCAAAGAAGCTGCTAGTTTTGTTAGTCAGGCAATTGTGGCTAATTGTACTCACGAAGAGACGGTTGCTGAGCTTAAGCTTGATGATTACGACATGGTGATGATTGCTATCGGAGCGGACGTTAACGCTAGTATTCTCGCCACACTGATCGCCAAAGAAGCGGGAGTGAAGTCAGTATGGGTTAAAGCCAACGATCGATTTCAAGCGCGTGTCCTGCAAAAGATTGGTGCGGACCACATTATCATGCCTGAACGTGACATGGGGATACGTGTCGCGCGTAAAATGCTCGATAAACGGGTTCTTGAGTTCCACCCTTTAGGTAGTGGCTTAGCCATGACGGAGTTTGTGATTGGATCTCGTTGGATGGGTAAGACATTAAGTGACCTAGCACTGTGCAAAGTCGACGGTGTGCAAGTACTCGGGTTTAAACGGGGCCCAGAAATAACCAAGGCGCCAGACCTTAATACCAAGCTGGAAATTGGCGATCTCATTATTGTGGTTGGCCCGCAAGATGCGCTGGCAAATAAATTAAAATCACTATGACGCAGTTTCATCAAAAAGGCGTTTTTTACGCGCCAGATGGTAAACGAGAAAAAGCCAAGGGTAACGAGCCGCGGATTATATTGCTGAGTTTTCTCGGTGTGTTGCTGCCTTCTGCCGTGCTGTTAACCTTGCCAGTTTTTTCTGTTACAGGCCTTTCGATAACGGACGCTTTGTTTACCGCAACATCCGCCATAAGTGTGACAGGGCTTGGTGTTGTCGATACCGGGCAGCACTTTACGTTAGCCGGAAAAATCTTGCTGATGTTTTTAATGCAAATCGGTGGGTTGGGACAGATGACGTTGTCGGCGGTTTTACTCTATATGTTTGGTGTGCGTTTAAGCTTACGCCAGCAAGCGTTAGCGAAAGAAGCGCTAGGGCAAGATCGACAGGTCAACTTAAACCGACTGGTGAAGCGGATTGTGATTTTTGCGCTTGTCGCAGAATCTATTGGGTTTATTTTCCTTTCCGTTCGTTGGGTTCCTGAAATGGGCTGGCAAACTGGCATGTTTTACGCGTTATTTCATGCGATTTCTGCGTTTAACAACGCAGGGTTTGCTCTGTTTTCAGACAGTATGATGAGCTTTGTGAATGACCCGCTGGTCATCTTTACCCTGGCCGGGTTATTCATTTTTGGTGGGCTTGGTTTTACTGTTGTCGGAGACATCTGGCTGAACTGGCGTAAAGGTTTCCACTTTTTGCATCTTCATACCAAAATCATGCTTATCGCGACTCCGATATTGCTCTTTGTTGGGACGGTGATGTTTTGGTTACTCGAGCGGAGTAATCCAAATACAATGGAATCGTTACCTTTGGCGGGTCAATGGTTGGCGGCATTCTTCCAATCCGCTAGTGCTCGAACGGCCGGATTCAACAGTGTCGACTTGGCGCAGTTTACCCAGCCAGCGTTATTGATCATGATTGTTTTGATGTTGATTGGTGCTGGGTCCACCTCAACGGGGGGCGGTATTAAGGTTTCCACATTTGCCGTTGCGTTCATGGCTACGTGGACCTTTTTGCGCCAAAAGAAACACGTGGTTATGTTTAAACGAACCGTAAACTGGCAAACCGTGACTAAGTCACTCGCCATTATCGTTGTGAGCGGCGCCATTCTGACAAGCGCGATGTTTTTATTGATGCTCACAGAGAAGGCAAGCTTTGATAAGGTCATGTTTGAAACCATTTCCGCATTTGCGACGGTAGGACTTACCGCTGGTTTGACGGCAGAGCTTTCTGAACCTGGCAAGTACATTATGATCGTGGTAATGATCATTGGTCGTATCGGGCCACTCACGCTTGCCTACATGTTGGCCCGCCCTGAACCTACCTTAATCAAATACCCAGAAGACGCCGTTCTTACAGGGTAAAGTAGCGTTTATTAGCACCCCACCGACCATAACGAGCACTGATTAATAGCAGTGCTCGTACATTTATAAAATATGTGGGACGTTGCCCAATTTTATCTACAAAGTCGCAGAAGTTTATTTCTTCTTCCTTTTGTTTCGATACTATTCATTCACTCAATTTATACCCTCGGAAGCCACACTTACAAAAGTATTTGGGCATCCGACGCTTTTGTAACGTGATGCTAAATAATATTGTGTTATCTGAGCGAATTGATACCAGCCTTAGTCGTTAGCCACTTAACCTCATTCTATGTTTATGGGTTACTGTGTACTGGCTGTGCTTGGAATTAAACGAATCGAAAAGATGGAGCCGTACTTTGAAGTTCAACACACTCGCCTTGACTATGCTAACTGCGCTTCTTGCAGGTA
Organism: Vibrio sp. Y42_MX_L11; assembly: GCF_024181785.1. Classification (NCBI taxonomy): domain Bacteria; kingdom Pseudomonadati; phylum Pseudomonadota; class Gammaproteobacteria; order Vibrionales; family Vibrionaceae; genus Vibrio; species Vibrio sp. Y42_MX_L11. Next base: position 388,560 of record NZ_JAMZAP010000001.1, on the reverse strand, counting down.
AGAGCATGGCAACTACTCCGCCATCACCAGTTTGGCATACTATTGCGTTGAGCGATGGTACCTCTAGTGAGGCAATTTTACGCGGCACTGCCGATTTCCACTGGTTTGAAGATAAACAAGGTAATGCCTTGGTTCATGAAGATGGCATTTGGTTGTTTGCACAGATTCAGCGCGAGTCAGACATCCCAACGTTGCGCTCGACGGGTGTTGCTAAAACTCAATCTAGTGATGCGCCTGAATCGGCGAAGTTTCGCCCGGATCTACAAGTTAAGCCGCAGTTATCTTCTCTAAAAACCATTGAACCGATGGCGCGCCAAAATCTATTGCGTTCGGCGCAAGGTTATCAGGCGATGAGTAGCTCATCGATGAAGCAACAACCACTGTTGGTTGTGCAAGTCTCCTTTGATGATCAAGCGATGGTGCATGACTTCGAACAACGTGTGTTTAATACCGATGGCCAAAGCGTTGTCGATTATTTTGATAAAAACTCTCAAGGGAAATTCAAAGTTGTCCCTGCGATTGAGAGTTATGGTGCCGCGAATGATGGTGTGATCAATGTGACCGTGGCGCAAAGCCACCCAAATTGCCACTCTAGCTCAACTGACAAGACTTGCACTGCCAAGTTGAATGCGGTCTTCACCGAAGCGTATCAAAAACTGGATCCGTACTTTAATCTTTCGGCTTACGACAGCAATCAAAATGGTACCGTAGAACCGTCAGAACTCTCAGTTATGTTTATTTTTGCGGGTGGCGATCGTTCAACCGGATTCCTTGATCGTCCTTCTATTTGGCCTCATAAATTCTCTCACGACGATGTGACACTAGATGGAAAAAAAATTGCCGATTATTGTGTGTTTGCTGACTACCAAGTTGATCATCAAGCGACGTTAGGCGTGATCGTACATGAGCTTGGCCACTTAATGCTTGGCTTGCCGGATTTGTACGCAAGGAACAGTGATGCCTCGATCGGTTCTTGGGGCGTGATGGGTGGTGGTTCATGGGCACAGAAACCGGGAGACTCATACGCAGGAGACACGCCAGTGAACATGAGTGCGTGGAGCAAACACGCTGCTGGTTTCGTTGTACCAACGGTCACTCATGGAAGCCCGACGCCTATTTCCGTGAACAACGACGATGTCAAACTGGTGTATCTCGACCCATACTTGAAAGAGTTTGGCCCACGCGTTTATTTGGAAAACCGTACCTTTAGCGGTTACGACCGAGCATTGGCGGCAGAAGGCATACTAGCGACGTCGGTTAATGTCCAAAATCGCTTTAACGATGTTGGCGCGATGCAGGTTCAAATCATGCAGGCCGATGGTCTGAGTGAGTTAGAACATGATGGAAGCAGTGATGCTGGCGATTTGTATCCTAATGGTGGCAATGTCATTTCAGATACATCGACCCCAGGTCTGAGAGCGATCGCCGGGTTTGATACTGGGGTTCGTATTTCCAACATTGCCAGCAATACCAACGGCGGCAGTTTTTCTCTTGAGCATATAAACGAGCCAAATAAATCGGCATGGTTAAACTCTCTTCACCAAGGTTATGTGTACGCAAGTGGCAGTAACACTCTGGCGGTATCATTGGATTTGAATGCTGAGACAAAGCTTGATGGTCTTCAACTTTACGCGCAAAGCAGTAGCGCTCAAAGTGACATGACTTATCGAGTATGGCGATTCCCATTCTCAGGTAACGTGGGCTACCGATTAATATTGGATCAGAACAATGCTGAACTTTTACAGCAAGGTAGCTTCCAAAAGCCATCCCGAATTTTATTTCCTCAACCGAGCCAATTAAGTGCGGGTCAGCACCTGTTAGTAGTGGAATTAGAAGGCGGTGAATTTGAATCGAACTTTGACTTTGGCCGCTTACTAAAAACTGAAAAATCATCCCTGCCTGCAATGTGGACTGGTAATTACAACGAGATAGGTACGTTTGGTTTGGAGCAAGCCGGGTTCTCTTATGTTCCGTTCGCAGCACTCTTGAATGTGGAGGTGAACAACATTGTTGAAGCGAAAGCTGATTCACTGCAAACCGATAAGAATACGCCAATCGATCTGAACCTGATGGACAATGATTTCATGGCCATAGGGTATCAGTTCAATGTGGACATTGTGCAGAAGCCTGAGCACGGCACCATTTCTGGCAACCAATACCAACCTGAAGCAAACTTTGTTGGTTTGGACAGCTTCCAATATCGTTTGCTGTCTACGGATGGCGTGTATTCGTCTTCGGTTGTGAGCGTGCAGGTCGAAGTACTTGGTAGTAACGAAGCACCAAAAGCGCTCATCGATGTGGATAGCCAGGAGATTACTGCTGGACAGAAAATAACGTTGTCGGCGGCAAACAGCACAGATGCGGATGGCGATGTGTTGAACTACCGATGGGAGCAATTGGCTGGTACTTCAGTTTCTATCGGAAATTCGACCAGTGCTACGGCAAGCTTTACAGTGCCTCAAGGTATAAAAGCGGGTGAGATTCTGACATTCCGTCTAACCGTTACTGATCCAAGTAATGAAACCTCCAGTGCTACCGTCAATTTAACCATGCAAAACGCAGCGCCAGTCACGTTAGCAGATACGGCGACCGTTGCCGTTGGTGAAAGCATTGTGATTGATGCTGCTGGCAATGATTCGGATGTGAATGGCGATAAACTGGTTGTAGAAAGCGTACAGAACCTAACGGGCGTGGGAAGTGCGAGTGTAGAAAATGGCAAAATTCGTTTTCAAGCTCCGGATAGTGCGGTTGATAACATCAAGCTGCAATACACGGTTTCAGATGGCAACGGTGCTACCGCAATAGGTGAAGTGACCGTGACGGTTGTCGCTTCTTTGAAAACAACGACATTCAAGAACTCTGAAGGTAGTGGCAGTGTTTCTTATTGGGCTCTGATGTTACTTGTTGCATTGGGCTGGCGACGCCGCGTCTAAAACGATATCGAATTACGTTATAAGCCACTCACATTGAGTGGCTTATTTTTGTACCCGTTTTGCTTCCTAGTACCTCTCATTATCTTATGAGATGTGTTTCTCATTATTTTTAAAGCGATTTTTCTATTCAGCGGTTACCCTATGGGCAGATTTTTATAAATTAAGGATGTTGTATGTCAACCGAGGACTTTTCTGTTTCGGCAATATGCCGAGAAGCAGCAGTGATGGTTAGAAGGAACCTACTCGCAATTGTCATTGCTTGTATTCCATTGATCATCGTGCACTCAATTTTTGTGTTTATGTATCCTGAAATGACGGGGCAAGATCAAGCGAACGCTCAAGAAGGAAACATCGCGGGATTTTATTTCGTCACAATCATTTTATACCCACTTGTTGCCGCGATGGCGGCTGTGCGTGTACACCGAATTTATTTGGTTGGCGATTACATGCACTCAGTGTTGGATGTATTTCGCTTGTCAGCCAGAGAATTCCGTTTCATTGGCTGGTGGATATTATTTGGGTTGATGATGATGCTCGTCATTGGTATCCCAATCTTTGTGTTGTCGTTTCTCTATATTGCAGAAAGTGGTGAACCTGATTTTGTCGCCATGGCGTTTATCACAACGGTTGCAAGCATTCCGGGCTATTGGGTGATGGCGCGCTGGTCGTTCGTGTTGCCAGCGACCGCAATGGATCATCAGCCGCGCAGCTTGCGTCGTTCGTGGAACCAAAGCAGACCATACAACAAACAAGTATTCATTTTGATGGGCTTAATTCCATTGGGCGCGGGATTGCTCAGTCAGCTTATCTTTAGTCACTTTACTAACCTCTTCATGCTGAGTCTTGTGGGTGTTGCCTATGGTATTTTCGGTGCGTACCAGTTGGCTTTGTTATCGTTGAGCTATAAAACAGTCGTGGATATTGAACGTGCTCGTTTTGATACACCATCAGAGCCACCAAAAACGGGTGAAGAGTTTTCCGCTTAATCATTTGATCGCTTTTACATACCACTTCCGTTTGTGAGGTGGTATGCAGCGGGTTAATACCTTCCTACCGCCTTCGCGTTATTCACGCAAAATACCCATGACCATTTCATGGCTGAATGACAGTGACGTTCACACGTATACTGACATCAGTACTTCTTTTTATTAAGGAACCCCACATGTCCATTTGGCAACGGGTCAGTTTCACCCATCGCTTTAGCCAATTACCGTCAGCTTTCTATACTTTGGTCGAGCCGCAACCCTTGGATAATACTCGTTGGGTCGCTTGGAATGGTGAGTTTGCGCAGCAGTTTGGTTTACCAGCAGAGCAAAACGATGAGCTATTGGCGGTTTTTTCTGGGCAAAGCCAATTCGAACAATTTCGTCCTTTGGCGATGAAATACGCAGGACATCAGTTTGGCGTTTACAACCCAGACTTGGGCGATGGACGTGGATTGCTGTTGGCGGAAATTGAGCATCAAGATGGCACTTGGTTTGATATTCACCTTAAAGGCGCGGGGCTAACCCCCTACTCGCGAATGGGGGACGGCAGGGCGGTGTTGCGCTCAACCATTCGTGAGTATCTATGTAGTGAAGCCATGGCAGGGCTTGGGATCCCGACGACTCGTGCTCTTGGCATGATGGTCAGTGACACGCCGGTTTATCGCGAGAAAACAGAATTCGGCGCAATGTTGATTCGTATGGCGGAGACCCACGTGCGTTTTGGCCATTTCGAGCATTTTTTCTATACCAATCAATTGGCAGAGCAGAAGTTGCTGGCGGACAAAGTGATCGAGTGGCACTTTGCTGATTGTGCATCGGCAGAGAAGCCATACGCTGCAATGTTTGGTGAAATTGTTCAGAAAACAGCGGACATGATTGCTTATTGGCAAGCGTATGGGTTTGCTCATGGGGTAATGAACACCGACAATATGTCGATCCTTGGTCAAACGTTTGATTACGGCCCGTTTGGTTTTCTTGATGATTATGAGCCGGGATATATTTGTAATCATTCCGACTACCAAGGCCGTTATGCATTTGACCAACAGCCAAGAATTGCGCTTTGGAACCTCTCAGCACTCGCGCATGCGCTATCGCCACTCGTTGAGCGAGAAGATTTAGAAGCGTCGTTGAGCCAATTTGAAGTCCGGTTGAGTCAGCAGTTCAGCCGCCTAATGCGTGAGAAGTTGGGTTTAAAAACCAAGATCGCGGAAGATGGACGTTTATTTGAAGCAATGTTTGAGCTCCTTCACCAAAATAACACGGATTACACTCGCTTCTTTAGAACGCTTTCAAATCTTGATACTGATTCTTCTCAAGCCGTAATCGACTTGTTTCTTGACCGAGAAGCTGCGCGAGCTTGGCTTGATCTGTACTTAGCTCGATGTGAGCTAGAGGTTGATGAACTAGGGGGCCTGATTTCAGCCGAACAGCGTTGCGAACAGATGCGTCAAGCCAATCCCAAATACATCTTGCGTAACTACTTGGCTCAGTTGGCGATTGATAAAGCGGAAGAAGGGGACTTTAGTGAATCACACCGATTGGCCGAACTGTTAAAGCGCCCATTTGATGAGCAACCCGAGTTTGATGATTACGCGAAATTGCCACCGGAATGGGGGAAGAAAATGGAGATAAGCTGTTCTTCATAAATGGGTCATTTCCCACCCATTTGAATCTTTTTCTTGGGTGGAATTCACTCGTTATACTCTGTGTTCATGTTAATGGGTTTTGTTAATTTATTGAAATACATATGAATTTTAACATGGTCCATTAATTGCTCTTTGTTGAACATCCGTACCCATCGTCTAATACCTAGTTATTCATGGACGGGATGGGATGTGATTCAACAAGGAGAATAATAATGTTTAAGCCTCTAACTCTACTATCTGTCTCTGCGCTTGCTGTAACGAGCTTTAACGCTGCCGCGAATTGTGACCCAGGTGAAACGGTCATCAAGTTCAGCCATGTAACGAACGCGGACAAACACCCAAAAGGTATTGCGGCTTCGTTGCTTGAAAAACGTGTTAACGAAGAGATGAACGGTAAAGTCTGTATGCAGGTGTTTCCGAACTCAACGCTTTACGATGATGATAAGGTGTTGGAAGCACTACTAAATGGTGATGTTCAACTCGCTGCACCTTCTCTTTCTAAGTTTGAGAAATTCACCAAAAAGTACCGCCTTTTCGATCTGCCTTTCTTATTCGACGATGTCGACGCTGTTGACCGCTTCCAAAACTCTGAAGCCGGTGAAAAGCTGAAAAACTCAATGAAACGACGTGGTCTACAAGGTATTGCGTTTTGGCATAATGGCATGAAGCAAATGTCAGCTAACAAGCCGCTCATTTCTCCAGCCGATGCTGAAGGGCTTAAGTTCCGTGTTCAAGCTTCTGACGTTCTCGTTGCTCAGTTTGAACAGCTAGGCGCAAACCCGCAAAAAATGTCATTCAAAGAAGTGTACGGTGGCCTGCAAACTAAGGTTATTGATGGTCAAGAAAATACTTGGTCAAACATCTACGGCAAAAAGTTCTTCGAAGTTCAAGATGGCATTACGGAAACGAACCACGGGATTCTGGATTACCTAGTGGTGACGTCAAACGACTTCTGGAAAAACTTACCAGACGATCAGCGCGAGCAGCTAAACACAATCATCCAAGAGGTGACAGCGCTGCGTAATGCTGAGTCGACCAAAGTGAACCTGGCGAACAAAAACAACATCATCGAAGCTGGTGGTGTGGTTCGTACGTTAACGCCAGAGCAGCGCCAAGAATGGGTCACTGCACTTCAACCAGTATGGAAGAAGTTTGAAAAAGACATTGGTTTTGACCTAATCGAAGCCGCTTTGGCTTCTAACCAAAAATAATAACGCCTAGCACGCTTAGCCCTCTCGATTAGAGGGGGCTCTTTTCCCCTACAGACGACGTGATGTAATTATGGAACAGACTTTTTTTGCCAAGGCTGGACGAATCACCGATGCCATTGAAGAGACTTTGATTGCTTTCTTCCTAGGTGCCATGACCTTGTTAACCTTTGCCAATGTCATCTTTCGTTATGTCTTTAACGACAATATTCTTTGGGCGCTTGAGCTCACCGTCTTTATGTTCGCATGGATGGTGTTGGTCGGCGCTTCTTACGGTGTGAAAAAACACTTTCATATTGGTGTTGATGTGATCATCAACATAGTGCCAGAGGGCAAACGAAAAGCCTTGGCGTTATTTGCTGCAATATGCTGTTTAGCCTTCTCTATTTTGCTTTTAATTGGCTCTTGGAACTACTGGTATCCGTTCGCCACAGACCGAGCGTGGTATGAAACGGATGATATTCCAATGCCGGAAATGCTTCAGTTTATGGCGGATTGGTTAAACGAGGGAGAGCGTTACGAAAAGCTGCCACGTTTTATTCCTTATTTCGCTTTGCCGCTTGGTATGGCGTTGCTAACGCTGAGATTTGCTCAGGCAACATGGCAAATTGCTACCGGAAAGCTCGACCGACTGATTGCAGGGCATGAAGCGGAAGAAGAGCTAGAGGCGCTTCAAGAAGAGATGAGTGATGCCGGTGATCTTATGGCTCCAAAGGCCTCAGACAATTCTAAGAGCAAGGAGCAATAAGCCATGGATATCTTATTTCTATTTTTGATGGTGATTGGTTTCATGCTCGTCGGCGTGCCAATCGCAGTTTCTCTGGGTCTTTCCAGTATTCTTTTCCTTTTGATTCATTCGGATGCGTCTTTGGCGTCTGTTGCTCAAACGTTGTTTAATGCATTTGCTGGACACTACACTCTATTAGCAATTCCATTCTTCATTTTAGCTTCAAGCTTTATGTCGACAGGTGGTGTAGCAAAACGGATCATTCGTTTCGCGATTGCTATTGTAGGCTGGTTCCGTGGTGGTTTAGCGATGGCTTCGGTTGTCGCATGTATGATGTTTGCCGCGCTATCAGGTTCATCTCCAGCAACGGTTGTTGCCATAGGTAGCATCGTTATCGCAGGTATGATCAAAAACGGTTACTCAAAAGAGTTTGCGGCCGGCGTAATTTGTAACGCAGGTACGCTAGGGATTTTGATTCCGCCGTCTATCGTTATGGTAGTTTACGCTGCCGCGACTGATGTATCAGTTGGACGTATGTTCCTCGGTGGTGTGATACCGGGTTTGTTGGCTGGCGTCATGCTGATGATAGCGATCTATATTGCTGCCCGTATTAAGAACCTGCCAAAACAACCATTTGTCGGTTGGAAAGAGACGTTTGATGCAGCTAAGGATGCAAGCTGGGGCTTGTTGCTGGTGGTGATCATTCTCGGTGGTATTTATGGCGGTATTTTCACCCCAACAGAAGCCGCTGCAGTTGCTGCTGTGTACTCGTTCTTTATTGCCAACTTTGTATACAAAGACATGGGGCCATTTGCTGATAAGCAAAATACTAAGCCTGCATTAGTCAAAATTTTTCACACCTTCGTTCATAAAGACACCAAACACACGCTGTATGAAGCGGGTAAACTCACCATCATGCTGCTTTTCATTATTGCCAATGCGTTAATTTTGAAGCACGTTCTCACGGAAGAACGCATCCCGCAAATGATCACAGAGTCAATGATGTCAGCTGGTTTAGGACCAATCACCTTCTTGATTGTGGTGAACGTATTGCTGTTGATTGGTGGTCAATTTATGGAGCCATCAGGCTTATTGATCATTGTTGCACCACTGGTGTTCCCAATTGCGATAGCACTGGGGATCGACCCAATTCACTTAGGTATTATGATGGTGGTGAATATGGAGATAGGTATGATAACACCACCTGTTGGGCTTAACTTGTTTGTTACTGCAGGTGTCGCCAAAATGTCGATGATGAATGTAGTAAAAGCCGCACTGCCATGGGTGGCGGTGATGTTCCTATTCCTCATTATTGTAACGTACGTGCCATGGGTGTCGACTTGGTTACCAACGACCTTGATGGGGCCAGAAATCATTACTAAGTAATGGCGCCAGATATTTGAAGAAAAACAAAAGAGGTGTGATGATTCACACCTCTTCGTCTATGGGTTTGTAGTTAGGCCTACGAGGGTCTGGGTGGACTCGCCGCTCGTAGCTTCGCCACTTCTTTTTATTCTTGCGCCGCTCCTCGCCTGAACGTCTCTCTTCTTGATATTGCCCGTCTACCATCACGGTATCTGTAATGATCGGTATTCTCACTTTCTCGTTCATATCCGTAACAACCATGATGAATCAATTATTAAAAATTATGATTCAAGTTGGATATAATACCAATCCTTGAGAATCGTTTTATTTATAGAGCTCTTTATCTATTTGATAGCGTTGCATTTTGTCATACAGAGTTTTTCGAGGCACATTCAATTGCGCCATTGTCTGTTTAATGCTGCCGTTATTTTCCAGTAATGCACCTTCAATGGCTGCTCTCTCGAACTCTGCAACTTGTTCTGCAAGACTTGAAGAAGGCTTGGCAACCGGAGTCGATTCTCCTAACTGAATTAATTTACCCAATAGCACGAAACGCTCTGCTGCATTTCTTAGCTCGCGAACATTGCCTGGCCAGTCATGGTTCATCAGTTGGGCAAGGTCGTGGGATGACAAGCTAGGAGAGCTTTTACCGTAACGTGAAGCCGCTACCAATAGGAAATGATGGAAGAGGGCAGGGATGTCTTCTTTCCGTTCACGCAGTGGCGGGAGATCTAAGGTAACCACATTCAGTCGATAGTAAAGATCTTGGCGAAAGGTTCCCTCTTCAGCAGCGCGTTTCAAATCGACTTTGGTTGCGGCAATTACTCGAATATCTAAGGGCAAGAGTTCATTCGAGCCGACACGCTCAATCACACGCTCTTGCAGTACTCTCAGTAAACGGATTTGGGCTTGGATTGGCATTGACTCGATTTCATCCAAGAAAAGTGTACCGCCTTGAGCAAATTCAAACTTACCGATACGGCGGCTTTCTGCGCCAGTAAATGCGCCTTTTTCATGCCCGTAGAGTTCGCTCTCAATCAAATTCTCTGGTACTGCACCACAATTTACTGCGACAAAGTTTTGGTTCCGTCGAGAGCTTTGCTCATGCAAAGAGCGGGCGATTAACTCTTTACCTGTACCAGTTTCGCCAAACAATAAGATATCTGCATCAGTATCGGCGATGTGAGCAATGGTTTCGCGTAACATTTGAATGCTAGACGTTTCTCCGATAACACGAGGTCCGAGCGTTTTACTTGCCTTGAGAGACAGGCGTAACTTCTCGTTTTCAACCGTTAATTGGCGCTTCTCAATGGCGCGCTTGACGGTTTCAACTAGGTGCTCAGGTGGGAATGGCTTTTCGATAAAATCATACGCTCCTTGGTGTAACGCATTAACCGCCATTGAGATATCGCCATGACCAGTAATCATAATCACGGGAAGATGGGTGTCTTTTCGCACAAGGGTATTCAGTAAATCCATCCCTGAAATACCGGGTAAGCAAATATCGGTAATCACCACTCCTGGCTCTGCTCCCTGCTTAATGGCGAGTAAGGCAGATTCAGCGTCTGGAAAGAATGTGGCATCGATATCTGCCAATTCAAACGTTTGTTCTATTGCCAGTCTAAGATCGGCTTCATCATCAATAAAAAACACCTGGCACATGATCTCATCCTTTTGATTGTTCTGTGTTGTTAGGAGCGATAGGTAAACACAATGAAAATCGAGCTCCGCCTTGTTCTCGATTTTGGGCACATAATCTTCCGTTCATACTGGCTAAGATTTGTTGCGAGATGGAGAGCCCTAAACCTAACCCATTTTGTTTGGTAGTTAGGAAAGGCTCACATAAGTCCGAAAGTGAGAAATCTCCAAGCCCTGGACCATTGTCATCTACATGAATCCAAATTAAATCGGCATGTTCGTCTTGCTCTACGGATAACTGTACTTGTTTGTCTTGTTGCTCTTTGAGAGCCTCTATCGCATTGGTCAGCAAATTAACCAACACTTGTTCAAGTTGAATGATATTGATCTGAACTTCAACATCGTGCTCTGGTACCTGCGTTTCTAGCGTGACACGTGCAGATTTAAGTGCGGGTTTCATCAGCTCTTTGACTGAGGCAATTACTGGAAACAAACGAGATTGAGCCAGCTCGTTTCCACTGGTTTTTTTAGCGAAAGAACGAAGCTGCTGACTGATGTTTGCCATACGATCAGTGAGGGCTGAGATGCGAGTTAGATTATCTTCCACTCGCTCATATTTTTCTTTTTGGAGGAACAGCTTGCCGTTTTCAGCAAAGCTACGAATGGCCGCAAGTGGATTATTCAGTTCATGACTGATACTGGCTGACATTTGCCCCAATACTGCTAGTTTCGCAGCTTGAACGAGTTCGTCTTGCGTTAGGCGAAGTGTTTGTTCGGTTTCAATTCTCTGGGCGATTTCTGCTTGCAATTCTGCGGTGCGAGCCATGACTTGATATTCAAGTTTTTGATTGGCCTCTTGCTGAATTCTCTCAAGTTGTAAGTGGCGTTGTTGACGGTGATAGATGAGCTGGCCAATTAAAAACAACACGGTGAATGCAAGAGTAAGTACAAAAATGTAACCCATCGTAAGCCAGACGATAGACTGCTTGGGAGATAGTACACGGATGGTCAGCTTGAGCTCTGGTAGGGGCAACGAAGAGACCACCAAGGTCCCTTTGTTATATGGGTAACCTTGTTTAAGCTCAGAGTGCGTTTCCTCCACATTGCCCACCAATCCTAGAGTTTCAATTGGCTCATCAAGGTATTGTCGGCTTGCCCAAACTTGTTTTCTTTCATTCTCAGTCAGTGGTTGTAAGCTTTTGAGTAGCCAATCACTTCGGCTGCTCATGAAAACAATCCCGTGCGGATCGCTCGCGACGAACACACTATTTGGCTGCTGCCAGTTGTCTTCTATCTTACTCAAGTCCATCTTAACCACGACCACACCAAGGACGCCGCCCGCATATATGATCGGATAAGAATAGTAGTAGCCACGCTTACCCGAAGTCGAACCCAGCGCGTAGTATTGGCTTCGTTCCCCAACGATTGCTTGTTTGAAATAAGGGCGGAACGCAAAATTTCGTCCAATAAAAGATCGCTCTTTACGCCAGTTGCTGGCCGCGACCGTCGTACCCCATTGATCGATTAAATAGGTATCTGCCGCTTCAATCACGTCATTAACGGATTCTAAATACCGATTGGTGAGTTCCAGTTGGGCACTGTTATTTGGATGCAGTAACGCTTGATGGAGAGGGTGATCTTTGGCCAGAAGGTTAGGGATATGAGCGTATTTATCGAGTTTGTTTTTAATATGACTAGAAAATTGCTCAAGTTGGGACTGGTGTTTATCAAGCAATGATTGATAACTAGTCTGCCAAACCCAATGACCACCTATGATTGCGCAAAGGAAATAGAAGGCAAAAAAAATCAGCAGAATCCGGTTTTTTTGCGACATCCTTACACTCCTTAAACCTTTCCTTTGGTCACGTAAGAAAATGTTAATAGTTTGTAGGGAGGATTAGGGATTTAGTTTTCAACTCTGTGGAGTAAAACAAGAGCAAGATCTCTTTTTAGGCTTTTCGATAAAAAAACCGGTCGATTCTCTTGAAAAAGTCGCTATTGTCCCCATTCTAGATATGCTGACGATACTTAGACGGTGTTTGAATCGCATTTTTGAAGAAAAAATGGGTCAGCATTCGAGAATTTAGCGCAGACAATGTCCACATAGTGGCTATTGGCTCGACAGGGTTGCGACAGATCGCTAGAATGTCGCGTCTAAAAATTCTGTCCTGAGGCTAATAGGAGATACCTTTGGTAATTTTATCGAAGATATCACTGATTAGTCCGGTACTGACAAACAGTATCGATACTCGATTTAAATTAGGTGTTCGGACAGAACACTACACAAGGATGAAGCGTAAGCTCCGCTGAGTTTCGCTCATACGCTCGGAAAACCGAGCCACTTTAGAGGTTTATATATAATGCAAGTTACTGTTGAAACGCTAGAGGGCCTAGAGCGCCGTCTAAACATTACTGTTCCAGCTGCAAACATCGAAGACGCTGTAACAGCTGAACTACGCAACATCGCTAAAAACCGTCGTTTCGATGGTTTCCGTAAGGGTAAAGTGCCTCTAAAAATGGTTGCTAAGATGTACGGCAAAGCAGTACGTCAAGACGTTCTTGGTGAAGTTATGCAACGCCACTTCATCGAAGCTATCGTTAAAGAGAAAATCAACCCAGCTGGCGCTCCAACTTTCGCTCCTGTAGAAAACAAAGAAGGTTCAGACCTAGTTTTCACTGCAACTTTTGAAGTTTACCCAGAAGTTGAGCTTAAAGGCCTAGAAAACATCACTGTTGAAAAACCGCTAACTGAAGTTAAAGACGCAGACGTAGAAGAGATGATCGATACTCTACGTAAGCAACAAGCAACTTGGGTTGAAGTTGAAGAAGCAGCAGAAGATGGCAAACGCGTAAGCATTGACTTCGTTGGTTCTATCGACGGTGAAGAGTTCGAAGGCGGTAAAGCTGAGAACTTCCCTCTAGAAATGGGTGCTGGTCGCATGATCCCTGGTTTCGAAGACGGTATCGCAGGTAAAACTGCTGGTATGGAATTCGACATCGACGTGACTTTCCCAGAAGATTACCACGCTGAAAACCTAAAAGGTAAAGCAGCTAAGTTCGCAATCAAAGTGAACAAAGTTGAAGCTCGTGAACTACCAGAACTAAACGACGAGTTCGTTGCTAAGTTCGGTGTTGTTGAAGGCGGTGTTGAAGCACTTAAAGCTGAAGTTCGTAAAAACATGGAACGCGAGCTTAAGCAAGCTGTTAAGAACCGCATCAAAGAGCAAGCGATTGACGGTCTAGTTGAGCAAAACGACATCAACGTACCATCAGCGCTTATCGAGCAAGAAATTCAAGTTCTACGTCAACAAGCTGCACAACGCTTCGGTGGTAACCCAGAAGCTGCTGCACAGCTTCCACGTGAACTGTTCGAAGAACAAGCTAAACGTCGCGTAGTAGTTGGTCTTCTACTAGGTGAAGTAATCAAGTCTGAAGAGCTAAAAGCGGACGACGAGAAAGTTAAAGCTCTAATTGAAGAAATGGCTACTGCATACGAAGATCCATCAGAAGTTATTGCTTACTACGAGCAAAACGAAGAAATGATGAACAACATGCGCAATGTAGCTCTAGAAGAGCAAGCAATCGACGCGATCATCGCTAAAGCACAGGTTTCTGAGAAAGAAGTAGGCTTCAACGAGCTACTTAACCAACAACAACCTGCTGCTTAATAAGCAATATCTTGCGTAGAAGGTTGACTTAACGTTAACTATTCTGCTAACAATGGTCCGTATGATAGTCATCATCCGGGCCATTTATTTTAGGGACATAAGAATATGAGCTACCAAGAAAAAAATGCAATGTCGCCAATTATGGACGCGCTAGTACCAATGGTGGTTGAACAAACTTCCCGAGGCGAACGCTCTTACGACATATACTCACGTCTGCTGAAAGAGCGCGTGATTTTTTTAACGGGTCAAGTGGAAGACCACATGGCAAACCTTGTCGTGGCTCAGCTACTTTTCCTAGAATCTGAAAATCCAGATAAAGATATTTTCCTATACATCAACTCGCCAGGCGGCAGCGTAACAGCTGGTATGTCTATCTACGATACCATGCAGTTTATTAAGCCAAATGTGAGCACTGTATGTATGGGTCAAGCATGTTCAATGGGTGCCTTCCTGTTAGCAGGTGGTGCGCCAGGTAAGCGTTACGTACTGCCTAACTCTCGTGTAATGATCCACCAACCATTGGGTGGTTTCCAGGGTCAAGCTTCTGATATCCAAATCCATGCTCAGGAAATCCTGACCATTAAGCAGAAGCTAAACAAGTTGTTAGCAGAACATACTGGCCAACCTCTTGAAGTCATTGAGCGCGATACTGATCGTGATAACTTCATGTCATCAGAGCAGGCTGTGGAATACGGTATCGTGGATGCAGTGTTAAGCCACCGCGGCGAGTAATTAGCCAGCGCATTTTGGCAAAAATTGATATACACTCATTCATGAAGAGTAAAGGCTAAGAGGTTAGCGAATGACAGATAAAAGCAAAGAAAGTGGCAGCGGTAAATTGCTGTACTGTTCTTTCTGCGGCAAAAGTCAGCACGAAGTTCGCAAGCTAATCGCAGGTCCGTCAGTGTACATTTGCGACGAGTGTGTCGACTTATGTAACGATATTATTCGCGAAGAAATCAAGGATGTTCTCCCTAAGAAAGAATCTGAAGCGTTACCAACGCCAAAACAGATCCGTGAACACCTTGATGACTATGTGATCGGGCAAGATTACGCGAAAAAAGTGCTCGCAGTTGCGGTATATAACCACTACAAGCGTTTACGCAATGGTGATACAACGAGTGAAGGTGTGGAGCTTGGTAAAAGTAACATCCTTCTAATTGGCCCAACAGGTAGCGGTAAAACACTACTTGCTGAGACATTAGCTCGATTCTTGGATGTGCCATTTACAATGGCAGACGCAACCACACTAACCGAGGCTGGTTATGTGGGTGAAGACGTTGAAAACATCATCCAAAAGCTTCTGCAAAAATGTGATTACGATGTAGCTAAAGCTGAACGCGGCATCGTTTACATTGATGAAATTGATAAAATTTCACGCAAAGCTGAAAACCCATCTATTACGCGTGACGTATCTGGTGAAGGTGTTCAGCAGGCGCTACTAAAACTTATCGAAGGTACGGTTGCATCGGTTCCACCTCAAGGTGGTCGTAAGCACCCTCAGCAAGAATTCCTACAAGTGGACACGTCGAAGATTCTGTTCATCTGTGGTGGTGCATTTGCTGGCCTAGATAAGGTGATTGAGCAGCGTGTTGCAACAGGCACAGGTATTGGCTTCGGTGCTGAAGTTCGTTCTAAAAACGAATCGAAGACCGTGGGTGAGCTATTTACTCAGGTTGAGCCTGAGGATCTAGTGAAGTACGGACTCATTCCAGAATTCATTGGTCGTCTTCCTGTGACAACAACACTGACTGAGCTTGATGAAGAAGCGTTGATTCAGATCCTATGTGAGCCGAAGAACGCATTAACCAAGCAATACGCAGCATTGTTTGAGCTTGAAAACGCCGAACTTGAGTTCCGAGAAGATGCGCTGCGCGCTATCGCTAAGAAAGCAATGGAGCGTAAAACAGGTGCTCGTGGTTTACGCTCGATTCTTGAAGGCGTATTACTGGAAACCATGTACGAACTGCCATCTGCGACAGACGTAAGTAAGGTCGTGATTGATGAGTCCGTCATCAATGGTGAGTCAGAGCCACTGCTTATTTATAGCAACTCAGACAATCAGGCCGCTGGAGCAGAATAAATTCAGCCGTACTGAAAAAGGAGGTAAGTAATTACCTCCTTTTTTTATTTCTCTTATTGAATCCAAACAATTAGCCCCCATATAAATCGATAAGTAATACGTAAACGTGAAAGCGGAAGAGAGAATTATATGAACTTGGAACGTTCCGAGCGTATCGAGATCCCGGTACTACCTCTACGTGACGTAGTGGTCTACCCACACATGGTTATTCCATTGTTTGTTGGTCGTGAGAAATCGATTAGCTGTTTAGAAACGGCGATGGAAACCAACAAACAAGTTCTTCTTGTGGCACAAAAGCAAGCTGATACTGATGAGCCTACGGTTGACGACCTATTTGAAGTCGGTACGGTAGCCACCATTCTCCAGCTACTGAAGCTTCCGGATGGCACAGTAAAAGTACTGGTTGAAGGCCAGCAACGTGCGAAAATCAATCACTTTAAAGAGAGTGACTTCTTCCTAGCGGAAGCGGAATTTGTTGTTACGCCAGAATTGGATGAGCGTGAGCAAGAAGTGATTGTTCGCAGTGCGATTAATCAGTTTGAAGGCTTTATTAAGCTAAACAAGAAGATTCCACCAGAAGTTCTCACCTCACTCAACGGTATCGACGAAGCGGCTCGCTTAGCGGATACTATTGCAGCTCATATGCCGTTGAAGCTGGTGGATAAGCAGCAAGTACTTGAAATTGTTGATGTCACTGAGCGTCTGGAATTCCTAATGGGCCAGATGGAATCAGAGATCGATTTGCTGCAAGTTGAAAAACGCATTCGTGGTCGCGTTAAAAAGCAAATGGAAAAATCTCAGCGTGAGTACTATCTGAATGAGCAAATGAAAGCGATTCAGAAAGAACTTGGTGAGATGGAAGACGCACCAGACGAGTTCGAAACGCTGCAGAAGAAGATTGACGAATCAAAAATGCCTCAAGAGGCACGTGAAAAGACTGAGCAAGAGCTGCAAAAGCTTAAGATGATGTCTCCAATGTCTGCCGAAGCAACAGTGGTTCGTAGCTACATCGATTGGATGGTCAGCGTGCCTTGGGCTAAACGCTCAAAAGTTAAGAAAAATTTAGCGAAAGCAGAAGAGATTCTTAATGAAGACCACTACGGTCTAGAGCGCGTAAAAGAGCGTATTCTTGAATACTTGGCGGTTCAAAACCGAATCAATAAGTTAAAAGGTCCAATCCTTTGTCTTGTTGGTCCTCCAGGTGTGGGTAAAACGTCTCTTGGTCGTTCAATTGCTTCTGCTACAGGTCGTAAGTACGTTCGTATGGCGCTGGGTGGTGTACGTGATGAAGCAGAAATCCGCGGTCACCGTCGTACTTACATTGGCTCATTGCCAGGTAAATTAATCCAGAAGATGTCGAAAGTTGGCGTGAAGAACCCATTGTTCTTATTGGACGAAATCGACAAAATGTCTTCAGATATGCGCGGCGATCCGGCATCAGCGCTACTAGAAGTACTTGATCCTGAACAGAATAACTCGTTCAACGATCACTACTTAGAAGTGGATTACGACCTTTCTGACGTTATGTTCGTTGCAACCTCGAACTCGATGAACATTCCAGGTCCATTGTTAGACCGTATGGAAGTTATTCGTTTATCTGGTTACACCGAAGACGAGAAGCTGAACATTGCAAAACGTCACCTTGTTGATAAGCAAGTGAAGCGCAATGGTCTAAAACCGGATGAGATCATCATTGAAGACTCTGCGATTATTGGCATTATCCGTTATTACACTCGTGAAGCGGGTGTCCGTAACTTAGAACGTGAGATCTCTAAGATCTGCCGTAAAGCCGTGAAGAACATCCTGCTGGATAAAGACATCAAGTCAGTCACGGTAACGATGGACAACCTAAAAGAGTACTTGGGTGTTCAACGTTTCGATTACGGTAAAGCGGATGAAAGTAACCGAATTGGTCAAGTGACAGGTCTAGCTTGGACAGAAGTGGGTGGTGATCTGCTAACGATTGAAACTCAATCCATGCCAGGTAAAGGTAAGCTGACGCAAACGGGCTCTCTTGGTGACGTGATGCAAGAGTCTATCCAAGCCGCAATGACAGTAGTTCGCTCTCGTGCAGAAAAACTGGGTATCAATACTGACTTCTACGAGAAGAAAGATATTCACGTGCACGTACCGGAAGGCGCGACGCCAAAAGATGGCCCAAGTGCGGGTACTGCAATGTGTACTGCTTTGGTTTCAGCTCTGACAGGTAACCCTGTGAAAGCAGAGGTAGCGATGACGGGTGAAATCACACTGCGTGGTGAAGTCCTACCTATCGGTGGCCTAAAAGAAAAGTTACTTGCGGCACACCGTGGCGGCATTAAGACAGTGCTAATTCCAAAAGACAACGAGCGTGATTTGGAAGAGATTCCTGATAATGTTATCGCTGATCTGGAAGTCATCCCTGTACAGTGGATTGATGAAGTACTGAAAGTCGCACTAGAGCGAGACCCGACGGGCGTTGAGTTTGAGTCTCAAAAATAGTGATGTGCAGCAAAAATAAGTAAAAGTTTACGCTGATAAGTCTAAAAAGGCTTGTCAGCGTTTTTTTTGGGCGCTAAGTTAGTTTCGATAGCTGCCAGCCCTTGACGAATAAGGGATGGAGCATATTTTCTTAACAATGGAACGAAAGTCATCACAAAAATAATCACAGATGACACAAAGGGGAAATTACAGTGAATAAAACTCAGTTAGTAGAACAAATCGCAGAAAATGCAGACATTTCTAAAGCGTCAGCGGGTCGTGCTCTAGATGCATTCATCGAAGCAGTAAGCGGTACTCTTCAGTCTGGTGATCAAGTTGCTCTAGTTGGCTTTGGTACATTTAGCGTTCGTACTCGTGCTGCACGTACTGGTCGTAACCCAAAAACTGGTGAAGAAATCCAAATCGCAGAAGCAAAAGTACCAGCTTTTAAAGCTGGTAAAGCACTGAAAGACGCTTGTAACTAATCACAGCGTTAATTCTGTAACCGGCCATTTGCTTAACTTTTGCTCAAACAATAAGTTTCGAACAAAAATTTACAAACTTCGAGCCGAACTTTCTTAAATTATGCGCATCATACTGATGCGCATTTCTTTTTCTGATATTATTGCGCCATTATTTCTATTAGATAGAAGCAGTAGGCTTCAATTGTGGAGAGCAGTTAAATTATGATGGATCGACTACGCGAAGGCGTGAATAGCATCGCGGTCAAAATTATCCTTGGGCTTATCATCCTGTCTTTCGTATTTGCAGGTGTGGGTAGCTACATCGTTAGTGGTAACAACAACTCTGCAGCGAAAGTCGGTAACACTGAGATTCCTCGTGGTGAGTTCGAGATGGCATACCAAAATGAGCGTAACCGTATGCAAGCTCAGTTGGGTGACTACTTCTCTCAAATGCTGGCTGACCCTGCATATGTTGAATCTTTCCGCAAATCCGTTTTAGATCGAATGATCAATGACGTGTTGCTTGACCAACAAGCAGAAGCTTTAGGTCTGCGAATCAGCGACACTCAAGTTCGCAGCATGATTCTAGACATGCCTCAATTCCAGTCTAATGGTCAGTTCGATCAAGAGATCTATCAAGCTTCTCTGCGTCGTGCAGGCTTTTCACCAGACTCTTTTGCTGAGTACATGCGTCGTGAATTGGTTCGTGAACAACTGCTGAATGCACTACAAAACAGTGAATTTATTCTGCCAGGTGAAGTACAGGCAGAAGGTAAGCTGTTCACTCAAACTCGTGATGTTCGCACGATTAAAATCGACTTAGCAGAGTTTGCGAAAAACATTGAATTGACTGACGAAGAAATTCAACAGTACTACAAAGCAAACCCTGACAACTTTACTCGCCCAGAGCAGGTTAAAGTCGCTTATATCGAACTGTCTGCTGAAGCGCTAAAGGAACAAGTTAATGTTTCTGACGCTGAGGTGAAAAAGTACTACGATGAGCACTTAAACAAATATTCTTCAGAAGAGCAGCGCCGTGTCGCTCATATTCTTGTAGAAGGGGACGATGAAGCAAAAGCGCAGGCTATCTTAGATGAGCTAAATGCGGGAGCAGATTTTGCGACGCTTGCTCAAGAGAAATCTGACGATTTTGGCAGTGCTGAAAACGGCGGTGACTTAGGTTGGATTGAGCGTGATGTGATGGACCCTGCTTTTGAAGAAGCGGCATTTGCGTTGAAGAATCCAGGCGATACGTCAGGTCTAGTAAAGTCGGACTTTGGTTACCATATTATCAAGCTTGAAGAGCTAAAAGACTCTGTGGCGAAGCCATTTGAAGAAGTAGCCGCTGAAATAAAACAAGAAATGGTTGACCAACAAGCAGTTGATCAATTCTACGAGCTACAAAGCGAGCTTGAGCGCGTAGCGTTTGAATACCCAGACTCATTGTATGACGCTTCTCAAGCGGTTAACCAAGAAGTGAAGACAACGGACTTTATTTCTCAAGTTGACGCACCTGAAGTGCTTCGTAACCCTGCGGTAATGCAAGCTATCCTTAGCCCAGAAGTAAAAGAAGATGGCTTAAACTCTGAAGCTATCGAAGTTGCACCTGAACATATTATTGTTGTTCGTGTTGAAGACGCACGTGATGAGACGGTTCTTCCACTAGAAGAAGTGAAAGATCAGGTTATTGCAGAGCTATCTCGCGTTAAGGGTGAGCAAGATGCGATGGAACTTGGTACACAGGTTGTTGCTGCATTGAAAGAAGGTAAGACAGATGTGCTTACTGAAAACAACCTTGCATTTGGTGAACAAGACACAGTAGATCGCCGTTCTCCGTTGGCAACAACGGTATTCGCGATGGCAAAACCAGTCGATGGTAAGCCAGTATATGGTCAGTCTAAAGATCTTGAAGGTAACATTGTTATCATCGAGCTTGATGCTGTAAATGCTGAGCTAGATAGTGATTTAGAAGAGCAAGTTGCGATGCAAATGCAGCGAGCATCTTCTCAGCAAGACCTATCATCTGTGCTAGCTGTACTGCGCGCAAACACTGACATTGAGTACTTTATTGTGAGCAACTAAGCACAATTAGTGTAATTTGCATGTTAACTAAAACGGACCGCATAAGCGGTCCGTTTTATTTTTGTCTTTATTAACTTCAATCATCAATAAGCATTACTTAAATTAGTGCGCGTTTAAGTGATACCAGTCATTGCGAATATCGGGTCATCTAGGTTTGTTAACTGGATAGTGACTTGCTACTGGTGACTGGTTTTAGCCTACTATTTTGGAGATTGTATGTTCAATATGAAATGGATTTTGACATTGTGCTTATTTGTTTTTGCGCCTTTTAGCATGGCTGCGGATTCAGCCACTGACAAATATGAAGGAATTGAAATTACCGTAAATATCAACACGGCCTCTGCTGAAGAAATAGCGACCATGTTGAAAGGTATTGGTGAGAAGAAAGCGCAGAGTATCGTGGACTACCGCGAGGAGCATGGCCCTTTTAAAACGGCAGCAGATTTGAAGAGCGTAAAAGGCATTGGTGAAGCGACAGTTAAGAAAAACGAAGACCGCATTTTACTGTAGCTTGATGTATTTCAGATATTGAGTCTGAATTCAGAACAATATCTGTTTCCCTATTACTGCTTTCCCGAACCAACCCCTCTTTCGTGGTTCGGGATTTTTTAACCGAATAAACGACGGCGAAAGCCTTTTTCCATTAGAGCCATTGTTAACCCACCGAACGCACCAAATAAATGAGCATCAATAGCAACGTTTGCGCCGATAAGCGCAGCAGTGCTGCTGGATGGACCATAGATCTGCTCCCATGCTACTTTGGCAATAAGCCCTCCGACCAACAACAGGCTGCTTCTTCTGCTTTCAAAGACTTCTCTGAGTGCCCAGAATCCAAATAGACCGTGTAGTACGCCAGATAATCCCACGTACACCGACATATTGGTAAACAAATTCATTGCGCCAACAAATGCACACAAGAGTGAGAAAACGATAAGGAAGTTGCGAGTGCTTGGACGAAAAATAAAAGTAATGATCCACAATCCTGCCAGGTTCATCCCTAAGTGCGCAAAGTTGGTATGTGTGAGATTTCCTGTTACGATTCGCCACCATTCGCCATGGCGTATATTGTAGCTGTGCCACTCGGTTAGGCTTGCCATTGGTTCGAATTGAAGTATCAAACAGATCACGCTGATAATACTCAGCAAGGTATAAAGGTTCACTCTATGTCTCGTTATTGTTCTCGTTGTGGAAAATCGCAAAAAGCGTGTATTTGCCAATGGATTGTACCGTTGGCAAGCGAGGTAGAACTTATCATTCTTCAGCACACGAGTGAAGAACATCGTCCGCTTGGTACGGCACGGATTCTCAATTTGAGTTTAGATAACTGTATTTGTCTGATAGGAGAGGACTTTTCTGGTGATGATGTCTTAAATCACATGTTGGCGGATGAATCATATCAACATTTTGTTCTTTACCCATCGGAACAGTCACGATGCATCTCTGAAATCAATCAAGTGAGCCGTAGTGTATCTAAGAAAATACGTTTGGTTTTGCTCGATGGGACGTGGAAAAAAGCGTACAAAATGTGGCAGCTTTCTAGCAATTTACATCCACTCCCAACCGTGCAATTACCGAAGCAATTGCAAGGGCATTACACCATTCGTAAGGCGCCCTCTGAGAATTGCTTATCGACAGTCGAGGCGGGTTATCATTCGCTTCGTTTGCTTGAACCCGAGAGAGACTTTACACCGCTTATGCATGCCTTTGAAAAGATGATCGAATTCCAAATCGCCCAGATGCCGCCGGGCGTATTTGAAAAGAATTACTTGAAAGGTTGAGTGTTACTAAAGAACGATGGAAGAGAATAGCTGACGGTGAAGCTTTTGCGCGTGTCCATCGGTCATAGCAGAAATGTAATCGGCGATGACTCTCATCTTATTGCTCTCGCTTTTCGCTTGGCACCACAGTTCTTTTGTATGAACAGGCAGCAAGCGCTCTGGGTCCGCTGTTAACGCTTCAAAAATGTCCATAATAATTTGCTGACCTTTATATTCAACGATCTGGACCTGCGGGACTTGGATAACAAAAGTACTGACAAAGTGTTTGAGTACGTCAAGTGCTCGTGCCATTTGTGGCTCTAAACACGCAGTCCAAGACAGTAATGGATTATTGAAAGGCTCATCCACCGCCTTGATTGAAATGCTGGTCAGGAGGGCGTTAACCATACCACCGATGGCATCTTTCCGTTCATGATGCTTACCACTAAATAGCATCTGTCCGATGGAATCGATATGTGCTTCAAACCACGGGTCGCCACAGTCCGCTAATTGACTTGCTGCGCCTTCTTGCCATTGCTGACGTGTCACCATACCAAGCACGATTGCATCTTCTAAATCATGAACGCCGTAGGCGATATCGTCCGCTAGCTCCATGATTGAGCAATCGAGTGATTTAAAACGCGTTTTACTGTGCTCAAACTCCGATTCTGGTTTTGAGCGCATTAAGCTAAGCAATGCCTTGTCGTTGTCAGAAAGCGGCGCAATTACCCAATCAAATAAGTCTTTGTCACAATCATAAATGCCCTTCGCTGGGCTCCAATCTTTGGCTTTTAGTTTGCGTTGATGCTCGGCTGGTTGAGGCAACTTGACGGAGCGTGTTTGACTAATAAGGGCAGGGTACTTAATCAAACCAAGCAGTGTGCGGCGTGATAAATTCATTCCGAAATGCTCAGTATAAGGCTCTAACTTAGTGACGATACGAAAGGTTTGGGCGTTCCCCTCGAAGCCGCCATGTTCGCGCATTACGTAGTTTAGAGCGACTTCTCCCCCGTGACCGTATGGAGGATGCCCGATGTCGTGCGCCAAACATAATGAATCAATTAAGCTGTCTGACGGCAATAGTTCACGGAACTCTGGTTGTTTTTTCTTTAACTGGGCGACGATACCGGTCCCGAGTTGCGACGCTTCTAAGGAGTGTGTTAACCGGCTGCGGTGAAAGTCTTCCAAGCTATTGCCGTGTACTTGGGTTTTTGCTTGTAAGCGTCGAAATGCAGCCGAGTGAAGAATGCGCGCTCGGTCTCTTTGGTACGGGCTTCGATGGTCGTCACGACGTATTTTATGCTCATCATCATGGCGCTCTTGCCATTGCGGGTGTAATTCAAACGACACGATTATCTCCGTAAGCTAACTGATTTCATCTAACGATAATTCGAAACTTGGGGCAAAGGTATTGAGGAAGTAATCCATTTCAGGCGTTCTACGTTCTTGCAAAGTGATGTCTAAGCGTTTTTTTGCCAGAGCGAACTCATGATTGCCTGCGCTTAGTTCTTCGAGACATTTTAAATAGGCACAGATGGAGTCGGCTTGCTTGACGATTTTTGCGTCCTCTCCGTGTGCAGAGTGGGAAAGAAGGTAGGGGGCAAAATCATCTTGGAACTCTTCCGGTAACATTGAAAGCAATTTTTGTTCCGCTGCCGATTCTATCTTCTTATATTCTTTGGCAATTTCAGGGTTGTAATACTTCACTGGGGTTGGAAGGTCACCCGTTAATACTTCGCTGGAGTCATGGTACATAGCAAGAATCGCGATGCGTTCTGGATTAAGGTTGCCACCGAACTTTTTGTTTTTAATTAGGGCAAGGGC
Organism: Vibrio sp. Y42_MX_L11; assembly: GCF_024181785.1. Lineage (NCBI taxonomy): Bacteria > Pseudomonadati > Pseudomonadota > Gammaproteobacteria > Vibrionales > Vibrionaceae > Vibrio > Vibrio sp. Y42_MX_L11. The sequence continues at coordinate 363,719 of NZ_JAMZAP010000001.1, read as the reverse complement.
ATGAGCGACAAAAGCAACTTGTAAGCTATGCTCTGAAACGTTTTCTGGTGAGACGGACCGCATTAAAGGCCAGCGTTGGATCAGCTTCATTCGAGCCAGGTGAGCGAAAAAATGGCTTTCTTTCATGGCTTTCTCCGTTTCTGGTGTAAAAAAGGAACTCACTAGGAGTTCCTCTAAGCATATGAGAGATCAGCACTAATTACTACCAGTGATTCATTACTGGCTGTAGGTTGATAGGAATCGCTCAAAACGTCCAATGGCGATTTCTAGATCTTCAACGTGCGGCAGTGTAACTATGCGGAAATGGTCTGGTTTCGGCCAGTTGAAGCCGGAACCTTGCACCAGTAAGACCTTCTCTTGTTTTAAGAAATCTAAAACCATCTGCTGATCGTTCTTGATGTTGTACATTTTTGTGTCGATTTTCGGGAAGAGGTACATCGCACCCTTAGGTTTGACACAAGAAACACCAGGAATCTGATTGATCAGTTCATACGCTCTATTGCGCTGCTCTAATAAGCGTCCGCCAGGTAAAATCAGTTCATTGATACTCTGGTATCCACCTAACGCAGTTTGAATCGCATGTTGCATTGGTACGTTTGCACATAAACGCATCGATGAAAGCAGCTCCAAGCCATTCACGTACCCTTGAGCTAGATGTTTAGGCCCCGTTAGGAACATCCAGCCACCACGGAAACCGCAAACACGGTAGGCTTTTGAAAGGCCATTGAATGTCATGACGAGCACGTCTTCAGTGAGTGTTGCGACTGAGGTATGTGTTGCACCGTCGTACAACACTTTGTCGTAGATCTCATCTGCGAAAATGATCAGTTTGTGCTGGCGCGCGATCTCAATCACTTCAAGTAGGAAGTCACGGCTGTATACCGCACCTGTCGGATTGTTCGGGTTGATCAGAACAATGCCACGTGTCTTTGGTGTGATTTTCTTTTTGATGTCTTCAAGGTCTGGGTACCAGTCTGCACCTTCATCACATAGGTAATGAACCGGCTTACCGCCTGATAGTGCAACTGAAGCTGTCCACAACGGGTAATCAGGTGCTGGGATCAGCATTTCGTCGCCATTGTTTAATAGCGCTTGCATGGCCATCACGATCAGCTCAGACACGCCGTTACCCACATACACATCTTCGACATCTAGAGAGCGGATACCTTTACGTTGATAGTGTTGGACCACGGCTTTACGAGCAGAGTAAATGCCTTTGGAATCACAATAGCCTTGAGAAGTCGGCAGATTACGAATCACGTCGACTAAAATCTCATCAGGGGCGTCAAAACCAAATGGGGCAGGGTTACCAATGTTTAGCTTTAGGATTTTATGCCCTTCTTCCTCCATGCGCTTAGCATGTTTGAGTACAGGACCCCTAATGTCGTAGCAGACATTATCGAGTTTTGACGACATCCCGATATTTTGCATTGTATAATTCCTAAAAATTCGTTAATTTCTTTATTAAAATACAATAATTTGTTTTTTATTAGAATATATATCTGTAAATTATCTGTTTGCTGGTTAAGTTTTGCTCGTTTGCTATCACAGGATTTTGCAAAAGATCGCATACGACCTTGATTTGCTTTGGGTCTAAACTTAGAGTAGCCGTCAGTTACCATTTATCCTCACATACTACGAGGTTGATTTGTCACAGTTCCATCAAGCCGTAAAGAGAATTATCGAGCGAGTTCAGCAAGCGGAAGGCAATCAAACACGTCTGGTCGAGCCCCTGAGCGAGAAACCTAATTTCTCATTTATTGATTGGCTTGATGCACAACCACTTTTCCCTAAATTCTACTGGCAGTCCCGCGATACTCGTGAAGAGGTCGTTGCACTAGGGCAATTACACGCTTTTGTTGAGCCAGGCCCTGCTTATACCATTCTAGGTGAAGGGCAACGAGTCTGGGGCGGACGCTCTTTTGACGGCCAGCATGAGAAGAATCGTCGCTGTATGCCTTCTTTCTTCTTTTTGCCTCAAATTGAGTTAATTCGTTTTGACCAACAATGGTCTCTCGCAGTTAATATTTCAGAAGATAAAGCACGAACCCTAGCAGGACTGAATAAACTGGTTTGTGAGGTCGCGACCTTAGCTCCGATTTCTTCTCACATCCGCTCTATTGTTCATACGCCAAGTCAGCCTCAATGGAATGAGTTAGTTCATAAAGTTTTGACTGGTATAAAGAATGATGATTTTAAGAAAGTGGTATTGGCGCGTCGCTCTACCGTGCAGCTTGATAACACATTAAGCGCTGCACAATTGCTGAAAGCGAGTTACTTAAACAACCATCATAGTTTCCATTTCATGCTGAGCTTAGACAGCAAACACAGCTTTATGGGCTCTACGCCAGAACGTTTGTATTCTCGCGTAGGGCACGAACTTCATACCGAAGCGTTAGCAGGCACGATTGGTAGAGGGGACAATGCCACTCACGATATGGAGTTGGCGAATTGGTTATCCCAAGATGAAAAGAACCTCAACGAAAACCAATATGTGGTTGATGACATTATTGATCGCCTATCACCGCATTCCGAAGCGGTTGAAGTGGAGGCCGAGGCAAGTTTGGTTAGGCTACGAAAAGTGCAACACCTCAAGCGAAATATTCATGCGAGCCTAAAGACGGGCATAAACGGTGTTCAGTTGTTATCGGCGCTTCAGCCAACGGCGGCGGTTGCTGGCTTACCTCGACAAGAATCCATGCAGTTTATTCTTGATAATGAGCCCTTTGCACGCGGCTGGTACGCGGGGTCAATGGGGTACATAAGCCATGAACGAGCAGAGTTTTGTGTCGCGATCAGAAGTGCGCTTGTGCTCGGTGACCAAGTACAACTGTTTGCGGGCGCAGGTATTGTGCCAGGTTCTGTGGCAGAGCATGAGTGGGCGGAACTTGATAAGAAAATGTCGACGTTACTTACGCTGATTTCTGATCACCCTCCGTTGGGAGTCGCATCATGAATCATGACCAAGCGGTACTCAATCGAATTTGGTCAGAAACCATATTGATTGAGCTTCAGCGATTTGGCGTTAAGCATGTTTGTATCGCTCCTGGCTCTCGTTCTACTCCTTTAACTTTAGAGGCGGCAGAACAGTCCAATTTTTCTATTCATACTCACTTTGATGAGCGTGGTCTCGGCTTTATGGCTCTTGGCTTAGCGAAAGCTACTCAAGAGCCAGTGGCAATCATCGTTACCTCTGGTACGGCAGTGGCGAACTTATTACCAGCCGTTGCGGAGGCTAGGCTTACTGGTGAAAAGCTGGTGCTGCTCACTGCGGATCGTCCGATGGAGCTCGTTGGCTGTGGCGCAAACCAAGCGATTAACCAGTTGGGTATTTTTTCACATCATGTCTCGGCCAGCTTGAATTTACCAAGCCCAACTTTAACAACATCGCTTAATTGGTTGCTGACCTCTGTTGACGAAGTGATGTTTACTCAGCAACTGCAAGGTAGTGCTGTTCATATTAACTGTGCATTTCCAGAGCCTTTGTATTCCAACGGCGCAAAAGCGGATTATCAAACCTACTTAGACTCGGTAGCCGGATGGCGAAAAGGAAGTGGTAGTTATACCCAGCGTTTTAGCCACTTATCACAGGCGCACATCACGTCTTGTGCGGATAAAAAAGGCTTGGTTGTGATTGGCAGCTTACCGCTTGAACAAGCGAAGTCGGCGCAGGCATTTGCACAAAAGATGGGATGGCCGGTACTTGCAGACCCGCAAAGTGGTCTCAGTTCGGATTGGGCGCATTATGATGTATGGCTTCAACTTCCCGAGTTCGTAAACGAGCTTGAGTCTTGTGAACTTATTATCCAATTTGGTAGCCGAATCATCTCCAAACGTTTGAACCAGTGGATTGATAAACAAGTTTCGCAGAGTCAACAAGATAAAGACGTTCAATACTGGTATATCTCGCCGCGTATGGACCGTAATAACCAAAATCATCTGGCGCAAATGCACTGGGTTGAGCTTCCTCAAACTTGGATTTCTCGCATTAGCTTTGAGAAGCCAATATTTGCTGGGTGGGCTGATAGGTTAGCGAATGGAGTTAAGCGAGTTCATCAACGTATCGAAGAAGCTTTCCTATCTGATTCAGCGTCTGCCATTGACGAAATTGCGTTGGCAGCAGACATCAACGAGCGCACTAAAAACGCTGATGTCTTTTTGGGTAACAGTTTGTTTGTTCGACTTGTCGATATGTACGGCAAACTTGATGATGTAGAAGTGTTCACTAACCGAGGCGCGTCAGGAATTGACGGTTTGTTTGCTACCGCATCAGGTGTGCAGCGAGCAAGAGGTAATCCGTTACTGATGTATATTGGTGACACATCAGCACTGTATGATCTCAATTCACTAGCGCTGTTTTCTCACAATAAATTGCCGACGGTACTTGTGGTCACAAACAATGATGGTGGCGCAATTTTCGATATGTTACCGGTGCCTCAGGAGCATCGCACTGCGTACTACCAAATGCCCCACGGTTATCAGTTTGAACATGCAGCCAAACAGTTTGGTTTAAAGTATGAGAAGCCAACTACGTTAGAAATGTATCAAGCAATGGTTGCCGAGCACCTGTCGAGCGGTCAAGGCACACTGCTGGTGGAAGTTCAAACCCCACCAAGTCAAGCCGCAGAGTTGATAAAGGCATTTAATAAGAGCCTGCATGCTTCACTCTGAGCGTCTCTCTTCAACTGAAAAACACCAAAGTGGTGATCTTCCCACTCTGGTGTTTTTGCATGGCTTTTTAGGAAGTGGTGCTGATTGGCAAGCTTGTTTGGATGAGCTGACTCGGTTTGAACGAATTGTTATAGACCTTCCTGGTCATGGTCGTAGCCAGTTTACAAAGTGCAACGATCTCGATGATTGCTGCAAACTTCTTAATTCCACACTATCTTTATTATTTCCTCCGCAACAACCACTTATTTTGATTGGTTACTCGATGGGCGGCCGTATTGCGATGCATGGTATTGCCAATCAATGCTTCTCAGATCTCAATATTGTGGGCGCAATTGTTGAAGGGGGAAACTTCGGGCTTCAAACTGAGTCAGAGAAACAGGTGAGATTGGAGAATGATGCTCGCTGGGCAAAGCGTTTCAAAACAGAACCACTTGAACGTGTTTTGAACGATTGGTATCAGCAAGCGGTGTTTTCTTCACTAAACCATGAGCAAAGACAAACATTAATTGCGAAGCGAAGTGATAATCTTGGCTCGGCGGTCGCGAGCATGCTGATGGCAACATCGTTAGCCAAGCAGGCGTATTTGTTGCCCACACTGAAAAAGCAGAATATACCGATGTATTACTTGTGTGGCGCGAAAGACCAAAAATTTAGCCAACTGGCACAACGTAGCGGGTTGGCGTATCGACAAGTTGAAGGCGCAGGACATAACGTTCATCAAGAGCAGCCCCAACAATTTGCGATGCATATTAAGCACATAATTCAATCTCACTTTGGTGAGAGTAACGAGAACAATGGGAATCACCATGGCTAAAACAGTAGGCATTTCTGAAGAAGAACTTTACGCTCCGGTTCAATGGAAAGATTGCAGCGAGAAATACGAGGATATTCACTACCATAAATCTGAAGATGGTATCGCGAAAATTACCATTGCACGCCCACAAGTGCGTAATGCATTCCGCCCTCAAACAGTAAAAGAGATGATTGATGCGTTGGCAGATGCGCGTTACGACTCTGGTGTTGGCGTGATCATTCTGACAGGTCTAGGTGAAGACGCATTCTGTTCTGGCGGTGACCAGAAGATCCGTGGCGACTACGGCGGCTATAAAGACGACCAAGGTACACACCACCTAAACGTATTGGACTTCCAACGTGATATTCGCACTTGTCCAAAACCAGTGATCGCATCGGTAGCAGGTTGGGCTGTGGGCGGTGGTCACGTACTGCACATGATGTGTGACCTAACGATTGCGGCTGACAACGCTCAATTTGGTCAAACAGGCCCTAAAGTGGGTTCATTTGACGGCGGTTGGGGCGCATCTTACATGGCTCGTATCGTAGGCCAGAAGAAAGCACGCGAAATCTGGTTCCTATGTCGTTTCTATAACGCGCAAGAAGCGTTAGACATGGGCTTGGTCAACACGGTTGTGCCGCTAGAAGAGCTAGAGAAAGAAACCGTTCGTTGGTGTCGTGAAGTTCTTCAGCATAGTCCAATGGCGCTACGCTGTCTGAAAGCTGCATTGAATGCGGACTGTGATGGTCAAGCAGGTCTTCAAGAGCTTGCGGGTAACGCAACGATGATGTTCTACATGACCGATGAAGGACAAGAAGGTCGTAACGCATTCAATGAGAAACGTCGCCCAGACTTCGACAAATTCCCTCGTAACCCATAATCCGTATAAAAAGAGGAGTGTTTTAGCTCCTCTGTTCCATTTTTCCTGAGCGCCTCGCCCTCTGGGAGGCTGGTGGGATTGCTCGCCAGAACGCTCAAATATACGGCATTACATAGGACTCGAATTATGCGTGAAGCGAAAATTTATCGTTATAGCTTGCCCATGGATAGTGGTGTCATCCTGCGAGACAATAAGCTAACAGAACGTGTTGGTTATGTTGTCGCGCTTTCTGAACGTGACCAAATAGGGCTTGGAGAAGTCGCTCCTCTTCCTGGTTTTAGTTTAGAGAACACCGAAGATGCTGGTATTCAGCTACAAGAACAAGCGGAGCGTTGGGTAGCAGGATTGGATGTGGATTACGCCAACATGTATCCATCGGTCGCGTTTGGTTTATCGATGGCACAGTTAGAGTTAGCTGGTGGCTTACCCCAACAAGGTAAGTATCAAACAGCGCCGCTGTGTACTGGTGACCCAGACGAGCTCATTCCAAAGCTGAACGAAATGGAAGGCGAGAAAGTCGCGAAAGTAAAAGTCGGGCTTTATGAGCCAATTCGCGATGGCATGCTTGTGAACCTTTTTCTTGAATCTATCCCTCAATTAACGCTTCGACTTGATGCAAACCGCGCTTGGACACCAGAAAAAGCGCAGCAGTTTGCTAAATACATTACTCCGTCTCTGCGTCAGCGCATTACCTTTTTGGAAGAGCCGTGCCGCTCTCCTGGCGATAGTCTCTCTTTTGCTATCAATACTGGTATTGCGATTGCTTGGGATGAAACTTTGCAAGATGCGGTTCGTCGAGAGGATTTCCGTCTTGAAGATCTAACTGGTGTGAAAACGATCATCATCAAACCCACACTCATTGGTTCGGTGGATTTTTGTATTACACTGATAGAGAAGGCGAAGTCACTGGGGATGAAAGCGGTTATTAGCTCGAGCATTGAATCCAGTCTCGGCTTAACGCAATTAGCGCGCTTTGCCCAATGGCAGCTGCCTGATGAAGTTCCAGGTTTGGATACGATTGGCCTATTCAAAGCTCAGTTAGAGCAAGGCTGGCCTAAGTGTGAACTTCCCGTTCTTCCTCTGAAAGATCAGGAGATTGTGTGGCATTCTGCATAGACAATGTTGCGAAGGCACCGTGGAAATATTGGGCTCAAACGAGCCCTTTTTCTATTGCACTCAAGACACCAACAGAAACATTAAACTGGCAACAACTCTCAGTACGTATTGACCAATACGCTCACTATTTGAATGACTTGGGCGTAACGCGGGGAGATGTGCTGACTTTGGTAGGTAAAAACCAAGTCGAAACTCTGCTGTTTTATCTTGCTTCCAAGCAGTTCGGCGCACTTGCTGCGCTGACCATGGTACAACCACTCGATACGCTACAGAGTAAACTTGCGACCCTTTATAAACCTGAACAAACTCGGTTTATCTGGTTTGCTCAGGAGTGCGCTTCGACCTTTTCTGAACATGATATACAAAAACTCAAGGCAACATTGCTTTCACCGCCTGTAGTATCACAGCAAGAGAGTGACTCGTTGACTGAAGATAGCTATCATCATGACCGGCTCGCTTCAGTAGTATTTACTTCTGGCTCTACAGGGGAGCCTAAAGCTGTGGTTCATACACATCGACAACACCTTGCATCCGCAGAAGGCTTGTTGCAAGAGTTCATTTTCACTCAGCAAGATTCTTGGCTATTGTCGCTTCCGCTTTATCACGTCTCTGGATTGGCGATTGTATATCGTTGGCTATATGTCGGAGCGACATTGAAAATCGGTACAGGAAAACTTGTCGAAGATATTCAGGGCGTGTCACACGCATCTTTGGTTGCCACGCAGCTCAAACGGCTATTGGATGATGATGCTCACTTGTCATTGACGCATGTGCTATTGGGCGGCAGCCACGTTGCTCACGAGTTGGCGTTGCGAGCAACAGGACGAGGGATTGAGGCGTGGTTAGGTTATGGGATGACGGAAGCAGCCTCTACCGTTACCGCAAAGAGAATTGACAGTACCAGTAATGCTGGACACGTATTGAATCACCGTAAGATAAAGTTGGTTGACCAACGCATTTTTGTCGGTGGTAAAACATTAGCGGCAGGGTATTTTCATCAAGGTCATGTTACTCCGTTTCTGGATGAGAAAGGCTGGTTTGACAGCAAGGATCTTGGTGAGTGGCAAGGTGACGAGTTAAAGATCATCGGCCGTGCCGACAATCAATTTATCTCTGGTGGTGAGAACATTCATTGTGAAGAGATTGAGGCAGCATTGAACCAAATTGATGGCGTGGTGCAGAGCATAGTGGTTCCAGTCGAAGATGCGGAATTTGGTCATCGCCCTGTTGCTGTGATTCAGACCAATGATTTGCGCAGCAAAGCGGAATATGACCTGCATTTGCAACCCAGATTAGAGAAGTTTAAATGGCCAGTGGAATACCATCTAATGCCACAAGTGCTACTAGAAAGTGGGATCAAAGTTTCTCGGAAGGCAGTGAAGGAGTGGCTATTGCCATCAATTCAGCATTAGTCAATTTTGCTATGTATTAGTCAGAAAGGGAATTTCGTATCCTTATAACTCTGAATCATAATTATGCTTCTTCGAAGAGAGAAAAGGCATAAGGTTCAGGATGGTAAAGCTAGTATTAATTGCGGCGGTAGCACTACAAATTGGTATTGCAATAAGCAGTGAAGGGCTCGCCCGCTCTCTTGCAGAGCTGACGGCCTTTTTGATCGCTATCGCATTGGTTGTTACATACAAAAACAGCAAACTTGAGCCGTCGTCATCTCAACACGATGAGAAGACCACTAATATCTAAACAATAACCAACTTAGAGAAGTGGTTGAAATTAACACCCACAGAGTTACACCAAACAACAGTGGCTTAGCTCCAGCAGACCTCAGCTTCGAAATTGAAATGCTGCAACCAATCAGGAACAGGCACACCACCAAAGCTTGTTTCGCTCCAACGAAAATACCGTGATAGACCATTTCAAATTGAGGGAAGAAGTCGCTAAACGCGATGGCTGCGCAGTACCAAAAAATGAAATAAGGAATAACTAACTTTTTCGTTCCATTCTCTTTCTGGTCTCTCGAAAAGATCACGGCACTGATCAGTGCGACAGGGATGATCCATAAAGCTCGTGCGAGTTTTAACGTTGTTGCTGTAGTTAGCGCTTCTTCACCGTAGGCTGAGGCAGCCCCAACAACAGAAGAAGTGTCATGAATAGCAATCGCGGCCCATGTACCAAATGTGTGTTGATCTAGCCCTAAAGCATGCCCAACCACAGGAAACACGAATAGTGCGATGGAGTTTAGGACAAATACCGTTGCCAGTGCTAATCCAATCTGTTCGTCTTTTGCTTTAATCGCTGGTGCTACAGCGGCAATTGCACTACCACCACAAATTGCTGTACCTGACGAGATTAAGTATGCGGTTACTCGCTCCAACTTAATTATTCTGGCAATGATAGTGCCTATGATCAGTGTGCCCGCAATCGTGGCGATAATCAGACCGATACCATCCGATGTAACAGAGAGTGCTTGCTCAAAGTTGATGCCAAAGCCTAAACCAATAATCGAGTAGGACAACAGCTTTTTAGTAAAAGAAGCAATGGGCAGTTCTGAAGGCACAAAACCAAAACTTGCGAGTAGAAAACCAATAACTAGGGCAATAGGAGAGGAGACAAAAGGGGTTAAGCAAAAGAGTAACGCCAATCCAAACAAGAGGTAGTTTCTATTCAAGGTTTTTATTCGCTGTTGTGAATGAAAGCGCGAGTATATCGCACTGAGTGTGGTCAGTTTGTCTTAATGATTTGAACACATGTTCAGTTATTCTAAACATGTGTTCAAATGTATTTTTATCGCCAGTCGCCTCTGAGTTGATGCACTCTATCGAACATCGTTTTTGCCGTTGCTTCATTTGGTGGAACTGGCTGTCCGGCTTCAATTTCTAGCTTTGACCAAAATCGAGTTGGTAAGCCACAACATGCTCGGCCTTTCGCGCGGCTGAAATAGCTTCCCCATAAGCCTTTGAGTGCCACGGGTATGACAGGTACTGGGCTGCGACGCAGAATAATATCAATGCCACGCATGAATTCATTCATTTCACCGTCTGAGGTTAATTTCCCTTCAGGGAAAATACAGACGATATGTCCTTCGCTTAATGCGGTTTCCACATCATTAAATGCACGCCTGATGGAGTTTCTGTTACTCGCTGAAATTGGAATTACCCCAGTTCTGCGTAAAAAGCGTCTTAGTGGAGGTAGGTTGGCGTAATCTTCCTCCATCACAAAACGAATCAACCTTGGGCATACTGCGCTAAGTAGCAAGGCGTCCATATAGCTCACGTGATTACATACGATTAATGCACCGCCTTGTTCTGGCAAGTTATGTAGGTTTTTATGTTTCACTCGATAAATAGTGTGAGTTAGCATCCAAACCACAAAACGGACAACGAATATCGGTATTTGCAAAAAAATGTAAGCAGCGACCAAGAAATTCAAAATGGCTAACAATGCAAACAACTGAGGAATTGTCATCTTGATGACACTCAGGCACACAATACCTAAGACAGCACTGCCGACCATAAACAGAGAGTTAAAGATGTTGAGCCCTGCGATGACTTGTGCGCGCTCGGTTTCCTTTGCTCTATGTTGCATTAATGCGTAAAGCGGTACGATAAACAGCCCGCCAGAGGCGCCAATCATCAATAGATAGAAAAATAATGGCCAAAAAGGCTCATATCTAAAGAAGTCTACAAAGTTATGGAAGATAGGTAGGTCACTTGGAATGGAGGTTGCCATCAAGTACCCAAATACCGTAATGCCAAGTGCGCCAATTGGCACAATACCGACTTCGATACGATGATTCGAGATCCAATTGCAAAGCAGCGACCCTAGCGCGATACCAATAGAAAACAGAGCAAGTAAGAAAGACACCGCACTCTCGGTTCCATTTAAGTAAATCTTGGTGAAATTCGGGAACTGGGTTAGATAGGCGGCGCCTAAAAACCAGAACCAGCTTATCGCCATAATACATTGAAAAACAACACGATCTGATTTTGCGATGGATAGCGTGTGTTTAGTTTGTTTGTACGGTTGCCAACGAAAAGAAAGATTAGGTGCGCTGGCGGCTGCAAAGGGTATTGATCGGCTCGACAAATATCCCAACAATGCAAAGAGTACGACACAAAATGCGGCAAGGTATTTTGCGTTGTCTGCTGAGGCGATAATTCCAGCACCTAGGGTACCAATAAGGATGGCGATAAAGGTACCAGCTTCAACAAGGGCGTTGCCTGGCACTAACTCTTTCGCGTTTAATTTTTGGGGCAAAAGGGCATATTTAACCGGTCCAAAGAATGCTGACTGTGTGCCCATTAAGAACAGTAGCAGCAAAAGCACACCATAACTTTCGGTTATAAAACCAATGGCGCCCAAAAGCATGATGGCGATTTCAAACAGCTTTACCTTGCGAATAAACCATGATTTTTCATATTTATCGGCTAATACGCCAGCTGAAGCGGAGAATAGAAAGAACGGTAGAATGAACAAGCCAGCCGCTAAATTGATGAACAAGTTGCTCGAAATAGGTAGTGCGCTGGATCCCGCGAAGGCGACAAACAGCAGCAAAACGTTTTTAAAAATATTGTCGTTGAAAGCGCCAAAAAACTGAGTGATGAAATAGGGTAGGAACTTTCTTTGCGTAAGTAAGGACGGCTGTCTGTCAGACGACATGGATAATCCTTTGTTACCAGTTTGTGAGGTAGTTAGAAAGCAGGTTACTGATTAATTCTTTACCATCAATGGGTTCACTAGAGAAAAATTTATCATCAACACTGAGTAAAGTAATACCGTGTACGCCAGACCAAAGCACTCGACTCGCTTGAATCACTTCGGACTCGGTACGATGTGGTGCGATTTGAGCCAATAGTGACTCCAGCATTCCTGTCATCCCGTCGATACGTTTGGCATGCCATTCTGGAAGCTCTGCACCATTCATGTTGTGCTCGAACACTAACTGCCAACGGTAAGGGTGCTTTTGAGCGAAATCGTGGTAGCAATAAGCCAGTTCAAATAGAGCTTGATGAGCGTCTTTACTGCTATTGGTCGCCTTCAGTGCTTCTTGGGAGAGTTCGTCTAAAGTTTGCGCGACTACGTGTAAAAGTAACAGGTTATAGTTGCCAAAAATGTTGACTAATGTGCTTGGCACGTAACCAATCATGTTAGCGATTTTACGAAGACTGAGTTCGTGGTAAGAATTCTCATCTAAAAAGTTTTTGACTGTTGTTAACGTCAAATTTACTAACTCTTCTCTGGTGTGATCGTTTCTGCGCGCCATACTCTCAAACTGCTTTATTGAACATCGTTCAATATGATAGTCAGCTACCTATTAACCGTCAACAAGGCAATATACTCAAGTGACGTCAAGGTGTAGGATTCTGAGCTGTGTCACTGATTCTAATTCAAGTAAAACATCCCCGAGTAGTAGCGAGTTCATTCCAAGCATTTCTAAACGAACCAAGTATCTCGAAGTTAACCGAGAGCAGTCTGTATCTTTGGCAATATTCTGATACATGTCAGATTCTGTAAGCTGTTTTCATCAACAGGCATACAGAGTATGATGACGTAACAATCATCTTTGGCGTGCTACTGTTTGAAACAATCGTTGTTTCGTCTGATAGAGCACAATCTTAGATAGCTAACTTTAAGGATAACGATGAAACGTTTATTTTCTATTGTTGCTCTGTTGATGTTTACCGTTGCTGTAACACCTATCGCGGAAGCGAAGAAGTTTGGTGGCAGTAAGTCTTTCGGTAAGAGCTACAAAACAGCGCCAGCACCAAAACAACAGCAACAAAACACCAATACGGTCGGCAAAGATCAGACGGCGAAGTCTTCAAGTAAAAAAGGCTTAATGGGTGGTCTGCTAGGCGGACTTCTTGCTGGTGGTCTACTTGCTGCATTCTTTGGCGGTGCTTTTGAAGGTATCCAGTTTATGGATATCTTAATTATTGGTTTGATTGCCTTTGTCATCTTTAAATTAATGCGCGGTATGCTAGGTGCGAAGCAGGGCAGTATGAACCAGCATCGCCAGCAACCTGCATTTGGTGGTAACGCATCTAAGTTTGAGCAACCAAACATGCAAAACTTTGAGCAACAGCCAAACACAAATAATGGTGGCTTTGGTGGTTTCGGCGCTCAAACGGACGTACCACATAACTACCCACCGGGCTTTGACCAAGCTGCGTTCATTAACGGCTCTCGTGAACACTACCGAATCCTGCAAGGAGCGTGGAATCACAATCAACTGGAAACCATTGAAGAATATGTTTCTCCAAGCTTGTTTGAAGATCTGAAAGCAGAGCGCGCGAAGCTCGACGGTGAGCAGCATACTGATGTAATGTACGTTGATGCAGAGATCGTCCGTGCCGATTACGATGCAAATAAAGCACAGCTTAGCCTACAGTTTAGCGGTCGTTACCGTGACACAGTAGAAGGTGTTGAAGAAGAAATCGAAGATATCTGGCACCTAGAGCGTGACCTGACTGTGCCTAATGCACCATGGTTAATTGTTGGTATTCAAGGCTAGTCACCTTTAAACCAATTTAGTCACTAATAAAAATCCCGCGCCCCCTGCGGGATTTTTTGTATCTGTCGTTTGTATCTACGAAAGATATTTTTATAAAACCTGCCAGGTGGAGCCTTCATCATGCTCGCGCTTAACTCTGCCGAATATCTTTTTTGCTAGCTAGTCCTCAAGTGCTTTACTGAATGTTTTTAGCATTCACATTATGGTCATTGCGATAAAGCAAGGACAAAGTGCTAGTACATTGTTTGTATTACAACGACCAGATCCGAACTTTGGCCATCGGAGATTCGCTTAGGCTCAGTTGTTAAAGTAGGATCCAACAGAGGGAGAATCGCGAAGAAGTTGGGTTAAATAAGGAAGGGCTTGTTACTTTATCAAGAATCCGAAACGAAAAAAGCCAGCTCAATGAGCTGGCTTTTTCAATATGGTGGAGGGGGACGGATTCGAACCATCGAAGGCAGTGCCGGCAGATTTACAGTCTGCTCCCTTTGGCCACTCGGGAACCCCTCCAGGGTGTTTTATACTTGAAAATTAGTTTCCCAAC
>NZ_JAMZAP010000001.1:0-349147 GCF_024181785.1 Vibrio sp. Y42_MX_L11 | reverse complement strand
GGAAAAACACAAGAAAGAATATGGTGGAGGGGGACGGATTCGAACCATCGAAGGCAGTGCCGGCAGATTTACAGTCTGCTCCCTTTGGCCACTCGGGAACCCCTCCAGGGTGTTTTATACTTAAAAGATAGTTTCCCAACCTAGCTTCCAAGTTGTTCTTATGTTTAAAGGAAAAACACAAGAAAGAATATGGTGGAGGGGGACGGATTCGAACCATCGAAGGCAGTGCCGGCAGATTTACAGTCTGCTCCCTTTGGCCACTCGGGAACCCCTCCAGGGTGTTTTATACTTAGCAAGATGTTTTCCCAACTCATCTCCCAAGTGCGGAGCGAATCATAGCAAACTCGCTCAGGCTGTAAAGCGTTTTTCTTGCGTTTTTACGTTGAATGCTGTCTTTTTGGGCAAAGATGGTAGAAAGTCAGCGTTTTGTGTGTCCTTTGAACAGAAGAGAAACGCTCTTTTTACTTGAATTTACACTACTTGACGTTAAACCACGTATCTACTGATAAAATGTAAGCAGTTTAATGACATAAGTTTATTCGTTTAGAAGTCAATATCATGAGCATGAAAGCCACGTTATCGTTATCTGTTTTAACGCTTTCTATATTAATGAGTTCTCCATCAGCTTTCGCAGCTATGCGAGGCTCAGCAGTTACCGTCGTAACTGAGCAAGTAGAAACGCACGAGATCAATCAATCCTTATCGCTTATCGGTAAATTAGAAGCGGCGGAGTCTGTGGTTGTTGCATCGGAAGTCGCCGGCAAAGTGAATCAAATCGCTGTTAAAGCGAATCAAAATGTCCAACAAGGTCAACTGTTAATCAAGTTGGATGATGATAAGGCTCAAGCCGCTTTGATTGAGGCAGAGGCGTACCTTAAAGATGAACAACGTAAGCTAAAAGAGTTTCAACGTTTGGTTAAGCGAAATGCTATCACCCAAACTGAGATCGACGCACAAAAAGCAAGCGTTGAAATTGCACAAGCAAGGCTGGACGCCGCTCAAGCAAATTTGGCCGATCTTCATATTACTGCGCCGTTCTCTGGCACTGTTGGTTTCATCGATTTTAGTCGCGGTAAAATGGTTAGCGCGGGTACAGAGCTGTTGACCTTGGATGACCTTTCCGTCATGGAGCTGGACTTACAAGTACCGGAGCGCTATTTATCGGTGCTTTCTATTGGTATGGAAGTCATTGCCAAAACCAGTGCATGGGGTGAACAGACGTTTACTGGTCAAGTCACAGGCATTGATACGCGGATTAGCTCAGAAACGCTGAACCTGCGTGTACGTATTGAGTTTGAGAACCCTGAAAACCGCTTAAAGCCGGGCATGTTAATGAATGCATCATTGGCCTTCCCTGCGATTGAAGCGCCAATTATCCCGGTTCAAGCACTAGAATACTCTGGCACCAAGCGTTACGTATACGTCATCGATGACAACAATAAAGCGACTCGACAAGAAGTCATTCTCGGTGCTCGTGTCGATAACGAAGTCGTTATTGAATCAGGCGTTGAAGTTGGCGACAAAATTGTTGTACAGGGCATCGTTAATATGCGAGATGGTGTTGAAGTTAAGGAAATTGTCGCACCAGGAAAGTCAGAAACAGCTAACGCAACGGGTAATCAAGGTGTTCAAAGCACGCAAGACGAAGCGGCTAAGGAAGCAAACTAATGTTACTTTCTGACGTTTCTGTAAAACGCCCAGTCGCAGCGTTGGTATTGAGTATGCTGCTGTGTGTATTTGGTTTTGTATCCTTTACGAAACTAGCGGTGCGAGAAATGCCGGACATTGAAAGTCCGGTCGTTTCCATTAGTACGCGTTACGAGGGCGCTTCCGCGACGATCATCGAGACTCAAATTACTTCTGTATTAGAAGATCAGCTTTCAGGTATCAGCGGAATCGATGAGATCAGTTCGACGACGCGAAACAGCAGTTCGCGTATCACGATCACTTTTGAGCTAGGTTACGATCTCAATACGGGTGTTAGTGATGTTCGCGACGCGGTGGCTCGCGCTCAACGTTCGCTACCTGATGAAGCGGACGATCCAATTGTCTACAAGAATAACGGTTCAGGTCAGGCCTCCCTCTATATTAACCTCAGCTCTGCAGAGATGGACCGCACTCAATTGACGGATTATGCAGAACGTGTACTGATGGATCGCTTTAGCTTGATCTCTGGGGTGAGCTCCATTGATCTTTCTGGTGGTTTGTACAAAGTGATGTACGTGAAGCTTAAGCCAGAGCTGATGGCGGGGCGCTCAGTCACGGCTTCGGACATTACATCGGCACTGCGAAGTGAAAACTTAGAAAGTCCGGGTGGTGAAGTTCGTAATGATTCGACAGTCATGTCGGTACGGACAGCGCGTAGCTATAACACGCCGGAAGATTTTCAGTACCTCGTGATTAAAAGGGCAAGCGACAACACGCCTATCTATTTGAAAGATGTCGCTGATGTTTTTATCGGTGCAGAGAACGAAAACTCGACCTTTAAAAGCGATGGCGTCGTCAATGTTAGTTTGGGGGTTGTTCCTCAGTCTGATGCGAACCCGTTAGAAGTAGCAAAATTAGTTCGAGCTGAAGTTGATAACATCCAGAAGTTCTTGCCGGAAGGAACGCGGCTTGCTATCGACTACGATGCGACGGTGTTTATCGAGCGCTCGATAGAAGAGGTATATAGCACGCTATTTATTACGGGCGGTTTGGTTATTTTGGTGTTGTACATCTTCATTGGTCAAGCTCGTGCAACCTTGATCCCAGCTGTTACGGTTCCTGTATCGCTGATTTCCTCATTCATTGCCGCTTATTACTTTGGCTTTTCTATCAATTTAATCACCTTGATGGCGTTGATCCTGTCTATCGGCTTGGTAGTGGATGACGCGATTGTGGTTGTTGAAAACATCTTCCACCATATAGAACGTGGTGAATCACCTTTGCTTGCGGCCTATAAAGGCACGCGGGAAGTAGGTTTTGCCGTTATCGCGACAACGCTAGTGCTGGTGATGGTATTCCTGCCGATTTCTTTTATGGATGGCATGGTAGGTCTGCTATTTACTGAGTTTTCTGTCTTGTTGGCGATGTCAGTAATTTTCTCGTCTTTGATCGCCCTAACATTAACTCCTGTATTGGGTAGTCAGATTTTGAAGGCGAATGTAAAACCAAATCGATTTAATCAAGTGGTCGATCGCCTATTTAGTAAACTTGAGAGTGGTTACCGCTCATTATTGAAAGGCGCATTGAAAATGCGTTGGGCTGCACCGCTGGTGATTTTGGCGTGTTTGGGCGGCAGTTACTTCTTGATGAACCAAGTGCCAGCCCAGTTGACCCCTCAAGAAGATCGCGGAGTGATGTTTGCGTTTGTTCGCGGGGCTGATGCCACGTCATACAATCGTATGTCAGCCAATATGGACATTGTTGAAGACCGATTGATGCCATTACTCGGGCAAGGGTATCTGAAGTCGTTTAGTATCCAAACGCCTGCATTTGGTGGACAGGCTGGCGACCAAACCGGCTTTGTTATCATGATTCTAGAAGACTGGAACGAGCGAGATGTAACAGCTCAGGAAGCGCTTAACAAAGTGCGTGGCGCACTGGCTGGCATACCTGATGTTCGAGTGTTCCCATTCATGCCTGGTTTCCAAGGTGGTTCGAGTGAGCCTGTTCAGTTTGTATTAGGTGGCTCTGATTACGATGAACTTCTCGTCTGGGCTGAAATGTTGAAAAACAAAGCAGAAGAATCGCCAATGATGGAAGGCGCTGAGATCGATTACTCAGAGAAAACGCCAGAGCTATTGGTTACGGTCGACAGACAGCGTGCCGCAGAACTAGGGGTCAGTGTCAAAGACATTTCTGATACGCTAGAAATCATGCTTGGTGGTAAAAGTGAAACGACTTATGTTGAGCGTGGCGAAGAGTATGATGTGTATCTTCGTGGTGATGAAAACAGCTTTAATAATGCAGCGGATTTAAGCCAGATTTATCTGCGAACTAATAGTGGGCAGTTAGTGACGTTAGACGCGGTCACTAAAATTGAAGAAGTGGCAGCTTCTATTCGTCTATCTCACTACAACAAACAGAAATCCATCACTATTACAGCCAACTTGTCAGAAGGCTACACATTAGGAGACGCGCTGAATTACCTTGATCAACAAGCGATAGACAATTTACCAGGCGACATCTCGGTGAGTTATTCTGGTGAGTCAAAAGACTTTAAAGAGAACCAAGCGAGTGTTGCTGTTGTGTTTGCGTTGGCATTGCTTGTGGCATATCTCGTGTTGGCGGCTCAGTTTGAAAGCTTCGTGAACCCGTTAGTTGTGATGTTTACGGTGCCGATGGGCGTATTTGGTGGCTTCCTTGGCTTGGTTGTGATGGGGCAAGGCATGAACATTTACAGCCAGATTGGCATGATCATGTTGATCGGCATGGTGACGAAAAACGGCATTTTGATTGTCGAATTTGCCAACCAGTTACGTGACCGTGGTGTTGAATTCGAAAAAGCGGTTATTGATGCAGCTGCGCGACGTCTACGCCCGATCTTGATGACAGCATTTACCACGCTTGCTGGTGCCATCCCACTGATCGTTTCGACAGGGGCAGGTTATGAGAGTCGTATTGCTGTGGGTACCGTGATCTTTTTCGGGATGGGATTTGCAACATTGGTGACCTTATTTGTCATCCCGGCTATGTACCGATTGATTTCGGCGAAAACACAGGCGCCAGGTCATGTAGAAGCAGAATTGAACAAAGCACTCAGCCACGATACAAAAGGCCGTATTGCTCATCCTTAGCCGCTGTACGTAAAGCTTTGATTGAAAACACCGAACAACTTTTGTTCGGTGTTTTTTTATATTGAGAGTGATTACTTATAGATCTAATGATTATTTTTGTTTATTATTTCGCCACTTCTTCGAGGGGCACAGGACTCGCTCATCGTATTTGACTGAATGTCGGGTCTTGTTAGGTGTCATGCCGGGAAAGCAGCATATACCTATTATTATTTGAGGTGTTCTCTTGAAAAAAGTACGTGGTAGTTACATGGTAGAAATGGTTTTAGTTGCGGGTGTTATGGCGTTGTTAGCGACCACTGCACTTCCGACGTTAACGAATGCACTAAAAGATCGTCAAGATGGCATTTTACACTCTCTCGATACCGGTCAACCAAGTAGCCATGTGAATCAAGAGACAACAGAAAAGTTCTCCGCTCAGTAACTGATGACACTCCGTAGATTGTAAAACAAGCCGAGGTAAAAACCTCGGCTTGTTTGTATTTCAATTCTGGTAACTTGGTGCTACCTAATGTTAGAAGCGTTTACCTAAGCTAACTTGCACACCTTCGTAGCTGTCGTAAAAATCTTCAAAGCCCATATCTGCGACATTATAGATGTACTCTGCGCGCAACCAGATGTCTTTGCTCATATCCCAATGGATACCAGCACCGATGTTGAATAGTGCTCCTGAATCATCGGTGACTTTTTGTTGGTTTGGAACGTACATTTCTGCCTGAGTCCCTAACGCGGTCACGCGGCCAAACAAAGAAAGTGGCGTATCGCCAAGGTTATCACTGGTCAATACAGCTGACATACCCGCTTGGTAATAGTGCAAATCCAAATCTGTTTTCAGTTTGTCGTTCTTAAGTTCGTTTTGGGAATAGCGAAGCACACCTTCAAACGCAAGGTATTGATTAACATGATAGCCCCAACCAACAGTGATATGTGGTGTGGACCACTCATTGTCTCTGTCTGAGCCAAAATAGGGGGTATCAAAACCGACGTTACCAGTACCCAGATAAAAATAAGATTGATGAGTTTGTTCTTGAGCAGCAAAAGTCGGCACACTGATGGTCAAGGCAGACAATAATAGAATGGCGTTTTTCATAACTTGACGATAACCTTTGTAAAAGACCGTTGTAATGATTTGTGTTAATATTAAATTAATCAATAAGATAGATGGCGTTTATCATATCAGCTTTTACGCAAAGGTAGTCATTTAGACTGGGAATTGTTGCGCTAAAGCAGACTTCCTAGGCTGGAGAACTTACTATTCGGTATGGTGACTAACGTCAATCAAATTAGAGAGAAGGAAAGGAAAGTGGCTGAATTCAAATATAAAAATCTGACTCAAGAAGAACAAGATAAGTTAGACGCGGCGACATTTCGTCGTTTATTGGCGCATTTAGACGCGAATAAAGACGTGCAGAACATCGACCTCATGATTCTTGCGGGCTTCTGTCGCAACTGCTTTAGCAAATGGTACAAAGCTGAAGCGGAAAATCTCGGTGTGGATTTAGATATTGATGACGCTCGCGAACGTGTTTACGGCATGACTTACGATGAATGGAAACAAAATCATCAGCCAGCGGCAACGCCAGAACAATTGGCGGCGTTTGAAGCGCGTCAGAAAAAGTAATACTCATTTCCAAAAAAACAGCCCGCACATCAGCGGGCTGTTTTTTTACATTCGAATTTACATATTAAGCGGTAATTGGACCGCAACATGCAGGTTCGACACAGCCTTTCGCTTGAATGACTTCAAGTTGCGCGAGGTAAGGTTGAATATCACCGATGTTCTCTTTTACCCATGCTAAGTCGTAATACGTATCTAAGTAACGCTCACCAGAGTCACATAAAAGTGTCACGATAGAGCCTGTTTCACCGCGTTGTTTCATTTCGCAGGCCAGCTGAAGCACACCGTAGAGGTTCGTCCCCGTTGATGCACCGACTTTACGCCCAATGAGTTGAGAAACCCAATGTGCAGTTGCCACACTGGCAGCGTCTGGAATTTTGCGCATTTCATCAATGACACCTGCAATAAAGCTTGGCTCGACACGTGGTCGACCAATGCCTTCAATTTTGCTGCCGGTCTCACCTTTTAATGAGTGATTCCCTGACTGGAAAGCGTCGTAAAACACCGAGTTTTCAGGGTCTACGACACAAAGTTTGGTGTCGTATTTTTGGTAACGAATAAAACGGCCAATGGTTGCGGATGTACCACCAGTTCCTGGGCTCATTACTACCCAATTAGGAATTGGGTGATCTTCTAGTTCCATTTGGCTAAAGATAGAGTTCGCAATGTTGTTGTTGCCGCGCCAGTCAGTCGCACGTTCAGCATAAGTAAACTGATCCATGTAGTGACCATTTAACTCTTGAGCTAAGCGTCGAGACTCGTCATAAATCTGATCTGAGCGCTCTACAAGATGCGCTTTACCACCGTAAAACTCAATTTGTTCAATCTTTTTACGTGCGGTGGTTTTCGGCATAACAGCAATGAACGGTAAGCCAAGCAAGCGAGCAAAATACGCTTCTGAAACGGCAGTGCTGCCTGAGGACGCTTCAATCACTGTGGTTTCAGGACCAATCCATCCGTTACAAATCGCATAAAGAAACAACGAGCGTGCCAATCGGTGTTTCAGAGAGCCTGTTGGGTGCGTGCTCTCATCTTTTAGGTAGATATCGATACCATCAAGAGAAGGCAGTTCGAGTTTAAATAAATGAGTATCAGCAGAACGTTGAAAGTCTGCTTCAATTTTACGCACTGCATTGTTGATCCAGCTGTGGTCAGTACACATGGCGTCTCTCCTTGGAAATCGATAGATAAGCATTAGATGGGAATAATTTACCTATAATACGAGAGAAAAACTTTGCTATAGTTGCCGGTAATGACTATTTTGATAGAAAAGTTTTCTACACTTCGTGGGTTTTATAGGATGATTTTGGATCGGGTCGATAAGCAGCTGCTTGCGTTGTTACAAACCGACAGCACCTTGTCATTAAATGAGTTAGCAGAGCAGGTAAATCTGACAACAACGCCATGTTGGAAGCGTTTGAAAAGGTTGGAAGAAGAAGGCTACATTGAAAAGCGCGTGGCGTTACTGAGTGCAGAAAAACTCGACCTGTCTTTTATCGCTTTTGTTCAGCTAAAAACCATCGATCACTCCGAAGATTGGTATCACCACTTTGTCACAACAGTGAGTGATTTCCCTGAGGTGATGGAGTTTTATCGTATGGCCGGCGAGTATGACTACATGATGAAAGTGCTGGTGAAAGATATGAAGTGTTTTGACGAGTTTTATAAGCGCTTAGTTAATAGTGTAAAGGGATTGTCTAATGTGACTTCAACATTTGCTATGGAATCCATTAAATATACGACTGAGTTACCACTTCTCAACTAAATAGCTTTATACGAATTTTATTTAATGGTTACTCTACCTGTTAGCATTTTAAGTGTTAACAGGTAGCAGGGTTATTCTAACTAGGTTACTTTTTACTGGATTGGAATAAATATAAACGATATTTATTCTCTCTTCTATTTTCGCATTAACTGTTTGTTTTTTATCCTTTATTAAGTGCTCATACAGCAAAACGCATGAAAAAATAACGCAATTTTTTCTCTTTATTTTTCGTGTTTTATTTTTATTGAATATTCATTTTTACTAAATTAATTAATTGGTTTAATTTAAACGTTTGCTTAGTGTTGTTTTGTGTATTTTAGTCACCACTTCTGAACATTTCTTTTTATGCGTAATACAGTAGCAAATACTTAAGTAACAAAGTACTCAAAAATGGATATAGTGATTAATAAAACATCGTATTATTATCGCTAGCACTTATTTGTGACAAAGTGTTTCTAAAAATGAACAGAAAATATTATTTGCTTTTTCTCGCGGCGTTACTCGCTGGTTGTGGTGGTGGAGGTGACTCTAAAACGAACAATACAAACACACCAACTACGATAACAAAGCAGAGCCGTCCACAGTTAAAAGCTGAAGACACGGTATTGAAGTTTGAGGGCGTGGGAACCGTTACAGAGGCAAAATTGAGCAATGTACATGGCTCGGTGTCTTATCAAGTCATTGACTCTAATCCGCTAAATGTTGTGAAAATTAATGACTCTGGAATGCTACAAATTTTGCGTCCAGGAACGGCAACAATTCTGGCTACGGATAGCAGTTCTGCTTATGAATCCTCTGAAGCACGATTTTCTATCACTGTGGAACGAGGTATTAACACAGACCTTTCGGTTAGTGATCTAAACTTCAATGCAATCGAATCTGAAGGGAAAGCGCTGACCGTTCGTGGCCAAAAAGGTGAATTGAGTTATGAAGTAGAAAGTGGTCATAACTTGATTCGGGTTGATCAGAACGGTTCGGTATATTCATTAGGCTCAATTGGTCAGGCGTCGGTACTGATTACTGACTCAGGTAACGAGCTTTATCTGCCGAAGCAAGTTCGCGCGACGGTGAAGCTTCATGGAGTAGCATCCGGGCAACTTCAATTCGCCTTGCTGGAAGACGAATATAGAGAAGGGCTGACGTTAGAACCTGCACGTTTAGATAAAGCTCAAACGCAAAGCATCACATACAAAATCATTCGCAGCGAACCAGACAACAAAGTTGCCGAGTTACTCAACCCTGAGTCAGGTGTGCTCCTTGTTCATAATGTTGGGCAGTTAACCGTTGAAGCGACAGCAACTTACAGCGATGCCTTTTTAGATAAGCAGCAAACGGCGCAATTTGTTGTGGATGTAAAGCAAGGTCAACGCGAAACAATCAGCGTAGCGGATGTTGTGAAAACTTATGAGGAAGGTGGCCGAATTTTCCCTAAGGTGACGAATGCTCGCGGCGACTATTCACTGCGAATTATTAGCGGCACAGATGTTATCGCTAAGTCTATGAGCAGTGAAGCACTGCTGATCAAAGGTGTAGGTACGGCTGAAGTTGAAATCTACGAGCATGAAATGCGTAATTATCCTGCAAGTAAAGCTCGCTTCAATGTTGAAGTTAATCGCGCGCCTCATCCAGTGATGAACGACATTGAAATGTCGCTTATTTATCAGCCTAGCCTCTCAATTCCTTTGGCATTTTCAGGACAAAAAGGCAACGTAAGCCTAGTCGGTAGTTTACCGGACGGTTTAAGAATGACCGATGGCAAGTTAGAAGTAGAGACGGCTGGTGAATATCGTCTTAAGTTTGAAGATGATGGTGGGGATTTATATCAACCAATTCAGTTTAATGTAGTCATCAAAGTAGCGAAAGCTGCGGGACAAGCCATGGTGACACAAGATTATGAAATGGTGTATAGCAAAGACTATAGCTTTGATCTTCGTCGTGACTTTGGTTTAAGTACAAGTAACGATCATGTAGAACTCGTTGATAACACTGCTACAGATGTTATAGAGGTTACTGCAGATGGACGTGCCTATGTTTACAAAGCGGGTAAAGCGACGTTAACAGTTCGCAGACAGGAGAGCGCGAATTATACTGCGGGTCCAGATCAGAAAGTGTACGTTAATATTCTTAGTGCGCCGAGTCGGATTGATGTGCAATCCGATGTGGAAGAGACTTGGAAAACCAGCCAGCCTTATGTTCAAAAACCGACCATCTCTGGTACGGTTGGCGAAGTTTCGTATCGATTTGCAGAAAATGCAGCAACGGATGTGGTTTCCCTAGACAGCAAAACGGGCGAGATGCGCATCCTCAATGCTGGCAGCACAAGAGTTGTTGTATCGGATGCAGGGGACGATAAATTTACTCCGGGTGAAAGCAGTTTCTCTGTAACGATCAAACAGGGCACAAACCCTGTATCGATTGCTTATCCAACGGTAGACTTTTCAGCGGGTACTATTATCTCACCAGTGATGAGTGGAGGAGAGGCGAAAGCCAGCTATCGTCTTATTAACCAAAAAGATCCTGTGGTTGAGTTAGTCTCTTCTGAAACGGGGCGTTTGAAGATTTTGCACGCAGGCGAGTACCAATTAGAAGTGACACTAACTGCACGTAACTATACAACTAAAACCGTATTGGTTAACGGCACCATTAATAAAGCGGATCATCCCGGTCTTACCACGAAACTTCAAACCGTTGAGTTTACGCCTTTCAAGGCAATTGACTTAGATTTCGGTAGAACGGTCGGTACTCGCACTTACTCATTTGGCGATACTGTGAGCAAAGATCTTGCCACGTTAGACAATGCGAATGCAGAGTTGACGCTAACCAATTACTCTCAATACCATTCTATTGCGCTAGACATCTCTGAGAGTGAATCGCGAGATTACAAAGCGTTACCAAGAACAAAAGTCACGGTTAGTGTCGATTTGGCAGAGTCGGGTGTTGCAGATAAATACACACAACTTAATAGCGAACAAACCGTCATTGTGAGCACGCTTAGTGCCCCACAGTTTGCCAATTTAGAAGAGAGTGAATTTGGTATCTTGGGTTCGCGTTCGGTACGTGAACCGACGGATGACGAGCTGCAAAAACACGGTAAAGGTAAGGTTGTGCTATTTATGTTTAAGCCAGTTGGTAGCGATGACCGAAGACAAGAAAAGGCTGCATGGGTGCATGTTGCTCGATTCGATGGATGTACATCAGAGCTATTTGCTGATGACCTTAAGCCTTTTAATGCAATTAGTTATGATGATCCAGGGTATTGCACCAGCGGTAGCACTATCCGTATGACTCGGTTCTTAGTGATTGATGATTCTAATTTGGAAGACATAGAGTATGAGTTGGCAGCACCAGTCATTACTTACCGTCGTGGGGTGCGTGAATTTTTAGCAACGGATAAAGGTGGATTCTATGCTGACCCAAATGTCGTTTACGGGAAAGGCGAATACGGTTACCCGAAATCACTTTACGAATGGTCGGTCATTACTATGAAGTATCAACCAAATTAATTATCGTTTGATACCCATAAAAAGGAGTGCTGAGCACTCCTTTTGTCGTTTAGGGTTTAGCGGTTACTTGGTATAGCGCATTACACCTTCTTGCACTGCGGTTGCCACTAAATGACCTTGCTGGTTATAGATTTCGCCACGCACTAACCCACGAGTGTTACTCGCTGTTGGGCTTTCTATCGCGTACAACAGCCATTCATCCATTTTGAACGGACGGTGGAACCAGATTGAATGGTCAATGGTGGCAACTTGGAAGTTTGGTGTCATTAATGACACTTCATGCGGGTGCATTGCTGTCACGAGGAATCCCCAATCTGATGCGTAGGCCAACAGGTACTGATGTATAAGCAGGTTCTCTGGCATTTCACCATTGGCACGAATCCAAAGATACTGTTTAGGCTCTGCTTTTTTGGGTTTTAGGGGGTTGATGACCGTAACAGGACGGGTTTCAATTGGCTTTTCACCACAAAATGTTTTGCGTAGTCGCTCTGGCAGGAATTCGGCTATATGGCTAGCAAGCTCACTCTCAGAGGCGAAGTTTTCTGGGCCAGGAATGTCTGGCATTTCCTTTTGATGATCAAACCCAGGTTGATCGCCATGGTAAGACGCCGTTAGGTAGAAAATAGGGCGTCCATTTTGAATCGCCTTAACGCGTCTGGTGCTGAAGCTGCGGCCATCCCTTAGGTTTTCTACATCATAAATGATGGGCTTTTCTGGATCTCCAGGGTACAAAAAATAGCTATGGAAGGAGTGTACCGCGCGTGTTTCTTCAACGGTGTAGCGCGCAGCAGAAAGCGCTTGCCCAATCACTTGGCCGCCATACACTTGAGGCAAACCTAGGTTTTCACTTTGGCCACGAAACAAGCCTTCTTCTAATTTTTCGAGTTGTAGTAGGCTGAGCAATTCTCGTAATGGTTTACTCATTGTGTCTCCTCACCGTTGTCTTTCACTCCAACTTACCTCAACAGTCTCACTCTTGTGAAGTGCCATAGTTAAGAACTATTGAGTAACTTAGAAATAGTATTGTTCCGATTATGAAACAAAATCAATTGTTTGATAAATTCTAACTCAGTCAAACTATTGTCAAATAAACTGGCAGGAAGCAGACAGTTTTATATTCCACACCTATAATTGCTCCGGTTTAATACTCTTTTCGAGGAAGATATGAAAAAAACACTACTGCTTGTTACTTCTTTACTCTTTGGGGCTGCGTTAGTGGGTTGCCAAACTTCTCAAAATACAGAAATGGAATCTGCAGAGGCGTCAATGAAGACGATTACAGGTACAGTGGCTTACCGTGAGCGTATTGCTCTGCCGCCAAACGCAGTGGTTACCGTCGCGTTAGAAGATGTGTCTTTGGCTGACGCGCCAGCAAAAGTACTAGCAAAACAGACATTCGAAACGGAAGGTAAACAAGTTCCTCTTTCTTTTGAGCTGAACTACGATAACAATGAAATCAAACCAAACCATCGTTACAGCGTCCGTGCGCGTATTGAAGTGGATGGTAAATTGCGTTTTATCAGCGATACGCATAACGGTGTAATCACAGATGAAGCACAAACTCACCAGTTGGATATTCGTCTAGTTGGTACGCGTTAATATCAAACTCAGCGAACAAAAAATGGCAGCCTAAGGCTGCCATTTGTATTTTCTTAGCGAAATTTTTCCAATCTCAGATACTTCAATTCCTTCGGCTTCTAACTTCTTTGTTTGTCGTTCTAAATTACTGCCTTTTAAGGATATTTTTCCTTGACTATTTATCACTCTAAACCACGGGAGTTTGCTGTCCTCTGGCAAATTACCAAGCGCCTTACCAACATGTCTTGCGTAGCCCGGGTAACCTGCCATTTTTGCGATTTCCCCGTAGGTGGAGACTTTTCCTTTTGGAATTTGGTGAATTACAGCAAAGATTTGCGCTAAAAATTGGTCCATACTCAAAAGTGTCTATTGTGGATTACTAAGGAATGGTAAACCATCGGACTTGTATATTGCTAACGGTTCTTAACGTTTATATTGCCCGCGATTGACTTTTGTTGATCACATTTTCTCTTCAGTCGTGCCGTATGTTAATGAGCGTTAAAAAGCATAAAACAAACACAAGCTAAGCTTGAATCTAGACCCTCTCAACGACTTTTAATCCCAGTTTTTGCCGTTGAGTCACCAAGTAGGTGGGGAAGCCAGGAGGCGCTATGATTTTATCGACACTTCAATTTTTCATTACGACTTTACTCGCAGTGGTGTGCGTTCGAGCGATGAGTTTGAGCGAGGGAGATATTCCCGTTCTTGCACTCATGATCCCGGCGTTGTGGATCTTGCCACAAGGCGGGTTTGCAGGCTTGGTGTTGCTGGGCGCAATGATGGCTTTTGGCGCTACGCTCTCAATGCAGCCAATCGCGCTATCGATTGGTATTTTGATCCTTTTCCCACTTTTAATGGTAGTGTTCTCTCGTAGAAGTTCGTTGGGCGTCCTGCTCACCGCAGGCCTAATCGTACTTACTCTACAAGTCGGTATTATGGTCACGCAACAAGGTGGGAAGCTGGATGGATCCGCTTGGGTTACAGTGGTTCAAACTGTCGCTGTCATGGTGATGTGGTGGTCTGCTGTACATTGGACCCCATCCAATAAGCACAGCTGGTGGCCGATGCTGTTGTTGTTCCCATTATGGATTGCTGGCTTGCCATATGCCGTTCTTGTGGCATTGAGCGTGACAGGAATGCTGGCTTCAATGGAAACCCTCGCGAAGCTTAAACACTCCATTCGTTGGAGTAAACTATTGTGCTGGACATTACCGACCGTTGGCTTTGCTGCCTTAGTGGTAAGTCCGACTACAGATGTACCAAACCCTGTTTTTGTTGTTTGGATCTGTTTGTTAGGAACGGCTTGGATGACGGACTATATCTTACGTAGCAGCGATGAACAGGCAGAATTATGAGTATTTCGTCAGGTAAAAAGTGACACGTGCGGCAGACTATCGAATTGGTTGTGGAACAAAATGAAGATTAGTATATGTTCTTCATTTCATATTTACTAAACTTCCAATAATAATAACCACATTATAAGTGGTTGATTTAAGATAAGTTTGTCATGACTACCTTTGCTCGAACACTGTTGCTTTTTACTTGTTGCCTACTGAGTTTGAATGTAAAAGCTGAATCACCTTTAATTGCTCATTATAAAGTTGCGACAGAAGCGGATGATGTCGTCACCCGTGTTCTTTTTAATGCTGCATCGAAAGAGTTCGGCTTTACCGTTCAATATGTGAACTATTCCAGCTTTGATGCCATTCTAAATTCCGTCGCGAATGGAGAAGCGGACTTTGCTGCTAATATCACTTACACAGAAGAGCGTGCTCAACGCTTTAGTTACTCCCGTCCAACTAATATCGAATATACCTACCTTTTTGGTTTAAAAGACTCGACGTTGAGTGACATTTCACGAGTTGGCGTCCCTAAAGATACGGTTTATGCCGAATTACTCAAACAATACTACCCGGAGCTAAAACAGGTCTCTTATCAAGGTCATGAGCAAGCGGTAACGTTACTGAGATCAGGCGTTGTTGAAGGCGTAGTCGATGCCATCAATCAGCTTAAGCCGATGCTGCTGGAGGGCTTTGACGCTAAGATGTTGAATGATCAGATTTCGATAAAGCCAGTATCGATCATCAGTAAAAAAGATCATCACCTCGAAGAGTTGGATACGTTCGCTACGTTTATTCATGGGGAAGGAGTGCAAAAGCAACTTCGTGAAGAGATCTCCCAGTATCAATTTGAATTAAGGCGAGCGGCATTGCGAGAATCTATTCGCTTATTACCTCTCGATTTTAGTGAGCCTATACGGATCAAGCTCGAATCTATCTTTCCATATGTTGTTTACAACGAAGACGGCAGTATCGAAGGGATGACGGCAGATGTCGTCCTGAGAAGCTGTGAGATCTTGGCATTAAACTGCGTGATCATTAGTGAGCCAAATGAAAGTTGGGGTTCCATGTATCATGAGTTTATGCAGGGGAATTTTGAAATTTTAGCGCCGTTAACGGTCAGTCGCGAGCGGCATGAATTTAGTTACTTTCCCAAGCCCCATTACTCACCAGCATCCGTTATGGTCAAGCGTTTAGGTTACAAGCCGAACACTTACTCTCATGTGTCACAGTTGATCTCTGAGCGGATTGGTGTGGTTGAGGACGACTTTTTCGACCAAATGATGACACAACTTTTACCGCTAAAAGAGCTGAAACGTTATCGTACCCAACAAGAACTCATTCAGGGTTTATTGAATGAAGAGGTCGATTACATTCCGATGGATACCGCGATGCTCAACCACTTTTTACGTCTGAGCGAGTTGGTTCCGATAGAGCAGGACACGGCGATTGGTGAGTTTTACCAGTCACAACTTTCTGTTGGATTGGTGGCGAACGAGAAAGGTGCCATGCTTGCTCCTTTTTTCAGTCGAGCGATAGCGATGTTGGAAGTTGATAAGATCATTGCCCAGTACGACCTGCGCCCAGATTGGCGTACCGCGCTTGAATATGAGGTTCGGCTGGCGACGCAAACACAGGCTGTGTTTGTCTTTGTATTGTTGTTTGCGATTTGCGTTTCGCTCTATCTTTACCGTCAATCGAATACCGACAATTTAACGGGGTTAAGAAATCGCCGCGCGTTGCAAGTAAAACATCGAAAAGGAGTAAACAAAGATCTATCCATACTTTACTTGGATATTAACCACTTCAAACGAATCAATGATACGTACGGTCACCGTGCTGGTGATGAGGTGTTGCAATTATTAGCGCTAAAAGTTCATTATGTATGGTCAGGGAAAAGTTACCGGATAGGGGGAGATGAGTTCATCTTGTTGGGCTACCCGACTCAAGCAGAATTAAATAGGGCAATGAAAGAGCTCAGCAGAATTGATGTAAAAGGCAAACTGTGTAGTGAGTTAGAGTCTGTGGGTATCTCTATCGGTGTCTCTGCAAAAAGAGAACAGCACATGAGCTTAGAGCAAGCCATGCATTTAGCTGATGAAGATATGTATTCAAGTAAGCAGTCAACACGCCGCTATCCTTCTTCGCATCGTTACGTGGCTCAATCATAGAGGAATGAATTGATCGAGTTTTGTCCAAACGGTAATGAAATGATGAAATTCAAGGCTTTTGCTCTTGCATTATGAGGGCTGATACTGAATAATCGCCCCATCGATTGAGGCAAGTCCTCTCGAAAAGAATTATGGGGCTCTGGTCCTCTCGCAACAATAGCTCGTGAACTCGGTCAGGTCCGGAAGGAAGCAGCCGCAGCGGGTGACTTGTGTGCCGGGATGTGGCTGGGGTCCCACCCTTTAAAAGCCCTGCGTATATCGCAGGGCTTTTTTCGTTTTTGAACCCTCTTTTACTGCGTTTGCTCTTCAAAGTCTTCTGATGAATCAAGTTTCTTGAGGTTATTTAGGTATAATTTATAATCTCACGCGCTTGATACCGAACTGTCGTGAAGATTGTTTCGAGTACATTCGCCGAATAACCATTTTCACCTGGGATACTTTAATGATTTCAAAAAACCAATTAAAACTGCTTCGTGCTTTAGGTCAAAAGAAACAGCGTAAAGCGCATGGCTTATTCCTAGTTCAGGGTGAAAAGAACGTTTTAGAGCTGGCAAGCAGTTCATTAAAGGTGAAGCATGTCTTCGCAACCGAGGCATTTCTCGAACAAAACGCTAGTGCGCTAAGTGGTTTTGATTGCATTGAAGCATCGCTTGACGACCTGACCAAAGCGAGCACTCTCGTGAGCAATAACGCGGCCATTGCAGTGGTTGAAATCCCGAGTGTAAAAGTGCCTCAAGCAAAAGGCTTGATGATTGCGCTAGATGGTGTATCTGACCCAGGTAATCTAGGAACGATTATTCGTGTCGCAGACTGGTATGGCATCAAGCACATTATTGCGAGTACAGATTGTGCTGATCCGTATAACCCTAAGACGATCAGCGCGACCATGGGCAGTTTTGGCCGCGTACAAGTGAGTCTGGTTGATTTGCCAAGTTACTTAGAAGAAGCCAATTTGCCAGTTTATGGCGCGTTTCTGGAAGGGGAGAGCGTTCATAAAACGGAATTCGCTGCTGAAGGTATTTTGTTGATGGGCAGCGAGTCCCACGGCGTACGTGAAGAAGCTGCGAAGCTCGTGACAAATAAGATCACGATTCCGGCATTTGGTGGTGCTGAGTCGCTGAATGTCGCAATGGCAACCGGTATTATTTTAGACAATATGCGTCGACATCATTGTTAATGTAACTATGCGCCAATAATGAAGCCAGTCAATTTGACTGGCTTTGTTGTATTTACCACCTGTTAAAAATCAGCCCATTTGCAAGTTGTACTCAATTAAACAACAGTGAATGCCGATGATGACTTAATTTTGATTCAGATCAATAGGCTGCACCTATAAATAAAATTACTCATTTCCATTTAGTAAATTCAGGAAATTAGGCGACACTTATCTAAAGGCCGCAATAAAATGCCCTTAAGGAGATAAGAATGCATTCATTAAAAGTAAAAGATTACATGACGTTGCAAGCGGTGACCTTCACTAAAGATATGTCACTTTCGGCTGCTTTGAATAAAGTCATGCAAAGCGTCACATTAGGTGGCCCCGTCATTGATGAGAATGAAAAGGTAGTTGGATTCTTATCAGAACAAGACTTGTTAGATAAATTGGTGAAAGCGAGTTATCACTGCCAAGATACGCATACCGTTCAAGAGTGTATGCATGACGATGTTTTATCTGTTTCTCCAGACATGTCAGTGATTGAGTTGGCTGACATGATGAAGATTGGTAAGCCAAAAATGTATCCAGTGGTTGACGGTAAAGGTAAATTGGTTGGCGTTATCACTAGGCGAGATGTGCTGCGCGCCATCGGGATGACTTTAAATGAGTGTTTTAAGCATCCAGTTTAACCTTTTTGATCAAATATCATAGGTGCTTGATTTTAAATAAGTCATTTGGAAAGACGCTTCGGCGTCTTTTTTATTTTCAATCGACGAGTTTTTAAAAAATCACCTTGACCTTGGAGCTAGCTCTAAGGTTTATCCTTAGTCATAGGCAAAGAGCCTACACCAATAAGGAAAATAAATTATGTGTACGAAACATCAAGGTTGCCAATCTAGCAAAATCAAAACTGCGGTGCCGCTTGGCGCGAGCGAGTCGTGCTGCGCACCAGTAAAATCTTCACTCAACATTTCTCAAGCTGGCGTAGAAGTGTCTGAAAGTTCATGTTGCAGCGGAGGGAGTTGTAGCGCCGACCCAGGTGAGGAAGAAGAGCCCTCAAGGGAGAATGATTCCTCAATTCGAAACTCGTGGCTTGTGTCAGGTATGGATTGCCCCTCATGTGCACAAAAGCTTGAGAAGGCTATTACGTCTTTGGAAGGTGTTAGCCAAGCCAAAGTCTTGTTTGCAACAGAAAAACTGGTTGTCGATTTTGACGATCGCGAGCTGACCTCTACGATAGAGCATACAGCCCAACAAACAGGTTTTCCGCTTTCTTCACTCGATGCTCCAAAACCAAATACCGCAACGAAGGGCTGGCGTGGGGTAGTAAAAGACAACATTCAAATTCTCTCTATTGCTAGTGCGATGGTTGTCGCGGCAATAATTTCTAAGATCGACCCTCAAATAAGCACTTGGTTATTCACGTTGACCTGTTTACTGGGTTTATACCCAATTGCGCTCAAAGCGTTCAAGTTGGCGCGTAGCGGTACGCCTTTTGCGATTGAAACGTTAATGAGTGTGGCAGCGCTCGGCGCTTTATATTTAGGTGAAACCGCTGAAGCGGCAATGGTGTTATTGCTTTTCCTTATTGGTGAAAAGTTAGAAGCATATGCATCATCCCGCGCTCGAAGTGGTGTCCAAGCGCTAATGGACTTAGTCCCAGAAAATTCAATTTTAATTGTTGATGGTGAGCGTAAAGAGGTGCCTGCAGCTCAGCTTAAGCCGGGGGATATTATAGAAGTTGCCCCCGGTGGTCGTTTGCCAGCGGATGGTGTGTTGCAAGATGCGCTTGCGAGTTTTGACGAAAGTGCGTTAACGGGAGAATCCGTTCCCGTTGAGCACCAAACGGGTGGCAAAGTGATGGCCGGAGCTGTGGTTGTCGATAAAGTCGTTCGTTTACAGGTGACTTCTCGTCAAGGCGAGAATGCGATTGACCGAATTCTCCATTTGATTGAAGAAGCAGAATCTCGTAAGGCACCATTAGAACGTTTTCTGGATAAATTCAGCCGTTGGTATACGCCGCTGATGATGTTGGTGTCCTTGATGGTTATCGTCACGCCACCACTGTTGTTTGCTCAACCATGGGAAACGTGGATTTATCGAGGACTTGCCCTGTTACTGATCGCCTGTCCGTGTGCGTTGGTTATTTCAACGCCTGCAGCGATTACTTCTGGCTTGGCTGCTGCGGCGAAGCGGGGGGCATTAATCAAAGGTGGTGCGGCGCTTGAGTTGCTTGGTAAAGTGGAGTCCGTCGCATTTGATAAAACCGGTACATTGACGCAAGGTAAGCCGCAGGTGACCGACGTCTTTGCTTTTGATGTAGATGAAGACAAGTTACTTAGCCTGACAGCCTCAATCGAAGTTGGCTCAAGCCATCCTCTCGCGGTTTCTTTAGTTAATAAAGTGCAACAGCAGGGGCTTCCTATTCCTGAAGCGCTAGATAAAACCGCGCAAGTGGGCTCTGGTGTCACAGGTTACGTCGATGGGAAAATAGTCCAAGTAGTCACGCCTTCTAAGGCCGATTTCCCACTTTCTCAAGAAACCGAAGAGCGAGTGGTGACGTTGGAACAACAAGGTAAAACGGTTGTTATTGTGCGTTACGATTACGAGGTCATTGGCGTGATCGCATGGCAAGATACATTGCGCCCAGATGCCCAAGAAGCTATCGCTACGTTGAAGGAGCTTGGGATAACGTCGGTGATGCTAACCGGTGACAACCCGAGAAGTGCTGAAGCAATGGCGACCAGAATAGGCTTGGATTATAAAGCAAGCTTATTACCAGCAGATAAAGTGCATTACGTCGAGAAACTATCACAGCAACACACCGTTGCAATGGTGGGAGATGGTATTAATGATGCGCCAGCGATGAAAGCTTCGAGTATCGGTATTGCGATGGGAGGCGGTACGGATGTTGCGCTGGAAACGGCCGACGCGGCATTAACGCACAATCGTCTGATTGAGTTACCTGCCATGATAGAACTA
This sequence comes from Vibrio sp. Y42_MX_L11, assembly GCF_024181785.1. Lineage (NCBI taxonomy): Bacteria > Pseudomonadati > Pseudomonadota > Gammaproteobacteria > Vibrionales > Vibrionaceae > Vibrio > Vibrio sp. Y42_MX_L11. The sequence continues at coordinate 328,256 of NZ_JAMZAP010000001.1, read as the reverse complement.
TCGCGTGCGACGTTAAGTAATATTCGTCAGAATGTTGCGTTAGCGCTTGGTTTGAAAGGTGTTTTCTTGGTGACAAGTTTATTGGGCATTACGGGTCTATGGGTGGCAGTATTAGCCGACAGCGGCGCAACTGCACTGGTTACGTTAAATGCGTTGAGATTGCTCCGTTTTGAGTCCAAGCAGGCCAAGTGACCTACCTAACTAGCTAATAAAAAGCCCGAGGCATTCGTGTCTCGGGCTTTTTTAACCGTATCGACGAAATCTAATAATATGTTTTAGTTTGTTTTTGAAATCACGCATCGCTATGCAACAAAATGAGCCAAACTCCCCAAAAGTGTGATCATTACTTGTTTTGGGTGAAATTATAGTTTCATTACATTTTCTCATTGTGATTGTGATCACTCTATGTTGGTGAAAGGTTCGCTACAGTGCATTTGTACCCAATAACTGATTAATGAGCTTATTGTTCATAAAATAAGCCACAATAAGGAGCGACTTATGTCTCAAGCTGTATTTCATTTAGGTGTTACTGAAGCTGATCTTAATGGTGCGACTCTAGCCATCATTCCTGGTGATCCAGCGCGCGTTCAAAAAATCGCAGAACAAATGGAAAACCCAGTATTTCTAGCAAGTCACCGTGAATACACGCTATACCGTGCCGAATTAGACGGTAAACCTGTTGTGGTTTGTTCTACAGGTATTGGTGGCCCTTCTACCTCTATCGCAGTTGAGGAACTCGCGCAGCTTGGTGTTCGTACTTTCCTACGTGTTGGTACAACTGGCGCAATTCAACCGCATGTAAACGTAGGTGACATGATCGTAACGACGGGGTCAGTTCGCCTTGACGGTGCGAGCCTGCACTTTGCGCCAATGGAATTCCCAGCAGTTGCTGACTTTGAAGTAGCAACTGCAATGAAAGCGGCAGTAGAAGAGTCTGGCGCTGCGGTTCACATGGGTGTGACGGCTTCAAGTGATACTTTCTACCCAGGTCAAGAGCGCTACGACACGTTCTCTGGTCGCGTTGTTAAGCGTTTCCAAGGTTCTATGCAAGAATGGCAAGACATGGGCGTACTTAACTTTGAGATGGAGTCTGCAACATTGCTAACAATGTGTGCGAGCTCTGGTCTAAAAGCAGGTTGTGTGGCGGGTGTAATCATCAACCGTACACAAAAAGAGATTCCAGATCATACAACTCTGAAAGAGACGGAAGCTCGTTCAATTAAGGTGGTAGTAGAAGCAGCGCGTAAAATGCTGTAAGCCGCGATAATTGGCATTTTAAACAAACGGAAAAACCAGAGGCACGCCTCTGGTTTTTTTCTACCTATCTAAACCCACACTTAAAAATTAGGTATGAAAAAAGCAGCCTGTAACGCTGCTTTTGATCATTTTGAATTCTAGTTCTTATCACTGATACTAGATCTCGTCCGAGCCGCCTGCGTCTTTAAACCAAGCCGTTAGGTGCGTTCTTAAATCTTTAAGCTCATCAGGGCCAATCAGAGCTAGCCCCAAATCTTCTGCACGAGTAATGTCATTATGACGAAGCGGTCGGAAGCTCACCAGCATTGCACGTGCTTGTAAACCACCTAGTAGATCTCTGAGGGATTCTAGCTTGTACAAGGTGTCATCGCCGTCATCTCGCATGCCTTTGGTTTTACACTCAATGATGTGGAGCTTGTTGTTTACCACTGTTGCAACATCCAACTCATTGCGTACTTCACTTTCACCAAGTTTGCGATAAACCTGAACATTCAAAGAGCGATCTTGAATCGTCGGCATCGTATCTTGAATTTGCTTGACCGTGCTGTGTACCAGAGTCTCTAACCATTCACCGTTTGAAAAGCGGCGTGCATCTTCATCTGCAAACGTTAGAACGCCATTCTCATAAGTGGCGATTTGCGCTTCCACTAAGTCCGAAAGCAGCATGTTGAGCTCACGGTAGCCTTGTTGCTTTTCAGAAAGCTCCACATCAAGTTTTTGCTCTTTGCGGCATGTGGTTGCAAGGTAGTTAAGAGTCGCTAAGCCTGGACCAAGCTCAAGCGCATTTGAGGCCCAGCGTTCACCAAGTTCATACAGTTTTTTATCAAGAAGAGGAGGTAAATCAACGTGGTGGAACTCGCCGCGTGCGCCGAAGATGGTAAGGTAGTCAGCAATCGTAATGTGGTCTTCGACTTGAGTATCTTCTTTGCCATCTGGGTATAACCAGCAAAGCTTATCGCTACTTGGCTCAACCACAAAAATTGGCCAGCGATAGGTACGGAAAACCTCGTACACAGACAATAAGCGATGACGAAGACCGCAACTGGCGTTTAATTTCACATCTTCGCCGCGTTCATGGAGATCTTTTGCCAGTTTTTGAATCGCTTGTTTGATCAGCGAAGTATTGACGGCGGATGGGATTTCAAAAAATTCGGAAGTAATGTCTCGTTGCTCTAAAACGGCACTCAGTCGGTCAAATATATCTAACTGGCTCTTGTCTCCGATGAAGACGATATGTGTGCTTAGCGTACGATTATCTAATAGAGGAGTGACCAATCTCACTGGGTCTTGGTCGATAATACCAACATGAACAGCCATAGATTTTCCTTTTTATGAGGCCGCTCGAAAAGAGATGTGCAAGGGGATGAGCTGGCCATATTAATCATATGTAGACATGGCCGATAAAAAACAAGGGCGACTTAACAAAAAGTCGCCCTTATACAGTTGATTGCACTAATTAATGCTCAAATTTATAAATTATTTATAACTTAAAGCGGTGAACCAATTCATTCTGTTGATGAGCCAAGTGAGTCAGTGATTCACTGGTCTGTGCGATGCTCGACATAGCTTGGAAGCTTTCATCGGCGATACTATTGATATCTTCAATACTGCGTGCAATGTCTGCTGAGGTTTCACTTTGCTCTGCTGCCGCTTGCGAAATATGCGTACTCATTTGGCTGATTTCGATGATTAGCGCTTGAATCTCTTCCATTGAGCTGTTCGCTTTTGATGCTTGCTCAACAGACATCTCCATATCGCTCATACAGCTTTGTATTACTTGATTTGCTGACTGAGAGCTGGATTGCAGATTACTGATCATCGATTCAATTTCAGTGGTGGACTGAGTGGTTCTGGATGCAAGCACACGCACCTCATCGGCCACTACCGCAAAGCCGCGACCTTGCTCGCCAGCGCGAGCCGCTTCAATTGCTGCATTCAATGCCAATAGGTTAGTTTGTTCAGCAATGTTGCGAATCACATCGAGGATAGAACCAATTTGACCACTCATTTTTTGCAATTCAGAGACAGCGGAAACGGATTCGTTCAAACGCGTTTCCAGTTGATTTATGGTCGAGATATTGCTGCTCATGACATTTCTGCCTTCTTCAGAGGCAGATTCGACACGCTGCACCATTTCTAGTGAACCTTGTGCACTTTGAGCGACTTCTTGCACTGAGTGAGACATTTCCGTCATTGCAGTCGCAACGTTTGCTGTTTGCTCGCGTTGTGAGCTTAATTTGCTTTGCGCTTGCGAAGACGTGCTTTCGTTTGTTGCTGCGGTCGAAGATAGGTTCTCTGATGCTTCGTTGAGTTTCACTAAGATCTCGTGAAGGCTGTCGGCGAGTGAGTTAATGTGTCCACTCACTCGGCTGAACTCGTTGTTATAGCGAATATCGATACGTTGTGTCATGTCACCTTCAGTCAGGCTTTCAAGCACTTTTAGAATACGAGTCAATGGTTCGCGAACGCTATGCGCGATGTGGTAGCCAATCGCTGTGGCAAGTAACACGACAACAACGCCAATGATGATGGCTTTTGTCACACCCGCAGAATAAATGTCACCAGCGTCTGCTAACGATTCATTAAGTTTATCCGTTGCGGTTGTCGTAAATTGCTCAAGAATCGCCATGGTTGAATCAACTTTATTCGCTAGGTTGGCGATGTTGTTGTATAGCGCTGCACGAGCATTGAGGTAATTATTGTGCTGGTCTAAGACCCCTCCACGCATTCCCACATCGCGTGTGAATTGTTCTACCGACTCACCAAACGCTGTTTTTAGTTCAGGTAATTGAGTAACTAAACCACGGAAAGCATAGTTCAAATGAGTTACTGCTTTGCGGTTTTTGGTCACGGCTTGTGTAACAAACTCAGGATCAGAGCTGGCGAGGGCATCAGAGGTTATAACTTCGGCATCTTTTAGCTTAATGAAGTAACTCTTCGCCATGACTTTGACAGAAATGCTGGTTTGATCTGCCACATATTCTTTAAGGCCGACCGACAACTCGGTATTCAGCTTTTGGAAGCGACGTGACGATTTTTGCACTTTTTCTTGCGCAGCGAACATTGCTTCGTAGTTGTCCATAGCTTCAAGAGCTTCAGTAAAATAGCTCTGCTCTAACGTTTTTAACTGTGAAAACGGTTCGGCAAGAGAAGGGTAGATTTGGCTTGCAGTTTCCAGTTGAGCCAAAGTGGATTCGAAACGTTGTTGAGATCTAGCAAATTCCTGACGCATTTCATCCATGCGTTGTTTATTCTCTGTCGTCAGAAAATCTTTAAACGATTTGTCGGCAGAAAGCAGTTCAACACTGGTTTGGTTAGATAACGATACCAGTGGTAGGGATGATTTAGACACGGTGCCAAACTTCCCGTGAATATCACTCATTCCTCCCATCATAATGGCAATTGTGACGGCAAATAGGATGATGATCAGAGCAAAGCCCGCATACATCCTTTTAATAACTGAACCTCGCATAAGTGAGCTTCCTCTCCCAAAATAGACAAGCTACCCAAGAATTTTGAGCTTACTTGGGTATAAAAATAATAATTGTCTTAAAAAAGTAACAAAATTCATTGGATTGTATTGAGTTTGTGACGCGCATTTTATGACGCACACGACAAAAAAAGCTTCGTTAATTAGCGTTTGATTAATAATGTTAAGTGAACACTGTTTTTATTGAGCTCCGCTTTTGGTTGGCGCATACTAATTGGGGTCTAATTACCTTTATAAAATGGAGTCCTCATGGCGGAAGAAACGATCTTTAGTAAAATTATTCGTAAGGAAATCCCAGCCGATATTCTTTATCAAGATGAGTTGGTGACTGCGTTTCGCGATATTAACCCGCGCACACCGAGCCATATTCTCATTATTCCGAATAAATTGATCCCAACAACGAATGATGTTGAAGCTGAAGATGAAGCAATGATGGGGCGTTTGTTCACTGTTGCTAAAAAACTGGCGAAAGAGGAAGGCATTGCGGAAGACGGCTATCGCCTGATCGTTAATTGTAACCCGCACGGTGGCCAAGAGGTTTACCATATTCACATGCACCTATTAGGCGGTCGTCCTCTAGGTCCAATGGTATTGAGCTAAGCTTTAAAAAGTGGGTGGCGCAGTTCACCCACTTCTTTTTCCTGTCGAATGACACATTTGTGGAGATAAATGTGAAACTAGGTGTAAAGCTGTTAGGGCTGATGAGCTGGGCTTTAATGGCCTCTGGCTGCGCGAATTTGTCTGCGGGCAATCTGTTTAGTCACTACAGCAACCAGAATCAAGAAGTTTATCAAGCCGTTGTTGCAGGGGAATATGCGAAAGCGAAACAACTTCAATCGAGCGAAGTGGGTGGCGAGATACTTGGCAACTTTGAAAAGGGCCGTATTTCTTTTCTTGCTGAAGATTACCCGACAAGTTTGAAAGCACTGGAAAATGGTGATCGTGCCGTTCGTGTTCAGCAAGATCGCGCGACTATTTCTGTGTCAGAAACGGCAACGAGCGTCGGCTCTCTCGCAGTGAACGACAATCTCCAAGATTATCATCCCGCCGATTATGAACTTGGCTTTCTGCACCTTTATCTCGGGCTAAACTATTTACAGAAAAACGATTTGGAAGGGGCGCTTGTTGAAGTGCGTCGAGCCAATCAAGTTCAGGAAGCGGCAAGAAAGGCGCGTGAAAAAGAACTAAAAGCAGCAGAAAAAGACCTGAAAAAGCAAGGCATGTCTGCCAATTTAGGCAGTGTGTTGGCGAGATACCCTGATGCTGGTAAAAAACTAAGCGCAGTACAAAACGGCTATTTGTTCTATCTTTCTGGCTTGTTATATGAAGCGTCACGAGATTTAAACAGTGCTTATGTTGATTACCGACGAGCACTCGCTGTGATGCCAGACAACAAACAAGTTGTTGAAAGCACGCTGTACGCCGCTAAGAAACTAGGCATGCGTGAAGACTTACGCATGCTAGAGAAACGGTATGGTAAAGCACCTTCTGGGTTAACTCAGTCTCAAGGTCGAGTCATCGTTATTGATGAACAAGGCGTTGTGGAGGCTTTGAAAGGTTGGCGTATTGATCTACCGATTTACGACAGTCGCGATAATGGGGCCATTTATTCGTTGGCGCTTCCTTATTATCCGAATCGGGGTGCGCAACGTTTTAGCGATGTGGTTTTAAATGGTCAGGTATTGCCTTCTAGCACGCTGACTGATGTTAATGCGATGGCACAAAACGATCTTAATGAACGTCTGACTACAATGGTGATCCGTCAAGCTCTTCGCGTTTGGGCAAAAGATCAAATCCGAAAAGAGGCGGCGAAAAAAGGCGATGATGTGGGTAACATACTTTTCAATGTATGGAACACATTGACCGAGCAGCCGGATACGAGAAGTTGGCAAACATTACCAGCGCAAGTGAAAACGGCATCAAAAGTCGTGAAACCGGGAACACAAAGTTTAAACTTGGGTGATCAAACCTATCAGTTTGAAGTGCCTGCACAGCAGACTACATTGGTATGGGTATCTCGTCAGGGAACACACTCAACCGTGTGGCATAAACAGCTAGGGAGACTGTAATGAAAGCATGGCTTATTTGTTTAGCAATGGCTATTGGTTTAGTTGGATGCGCCGAAAACACGGCTGGTATTCGAATTGATGGTCAAACGCAAAAAGTATTTTTTAATGATAACGTTTTGGGTAGTCGCTTATTAGTTGACAACATCACCACCACTTACGTTGATGATCGTCCACGTGGAGTGGTGCAACTAAGCAGTAACTATAAAGGTGACCAGCACATTCTTTACCGCTTCTATTGGTATGACAATAATGGTTTAGAAGTGAATACCAAGCCTGGCCCATGGCGCAAAATGATTGTGCGAGGGTTTGAGCAAGTCACGTTATCTGAAGTTACTGTGAATCCAAATGGCACCAAATTCCGTGTTCAAATTAGAGAAGCACAAGACAATTAATCTTAACGGCTTTGCCGAAGTTGCCGCGCTAACGATGCGCTGGTATTGAAAAACTAAGGAACTCTCATGAAAAAAAGTATTATTGCTCTTTTAGGTCTTGCCGTCATTTTGGGTGGCTGTTCTAACAAAGTCTCTTACGGCGATGCGCAAGCAACAGAAACCACAACTATCGATTTTGGCTCAACAGATTTACAAAAAATCGCGGCTGAAATGGTGGATAGCATGATGATGTCGGGTTCTGTAGCAGCAATTACTCGTGATCAACGTCCTATCGTTTTTGTTGAGCGAATTAAGAACAAGACCAGTGAACACATTGACACTGAATCCATTACAGACACTATTTCTACTAAGATGTTGAACTCTGGTAAGTTCCGCTTTGTTGATATGGACCGTGTTGAGTCTGTGCGTGAACAGCTTAACTTCCAAAACACGGATGAGCTGGTTAACCAAAGCACAGCGATCCAATTTGGTAAAATGGTGGGTGCGCAATACATGCTTTACGGTAACCTATCTAGCATCGTCAAAAATGCAGGTAGCGATAAAGATGTATACTACAAGATGACCATGCGCCTAATGGACCTAGAAACAGGTTTGATTGAGTGGGCGGATGAAACGGAAATTCGTAAAGCGCAATCGAAGAGCTTATTCGGTCTTTAATCGATACTGATGGAGAAGTCATCAATGGCATGGTTTTCTTGGCAACAAGCAAAACAGTTAGATCCGAGTCTTAATGCTCTCGATGGCTTCTTTACTGAGCCTCCGGTAAAAGTTCAAACCGTTACCGGGGGACTAACCAACCGTTGTTGGCGGTTGGAATCCTCTCAAGGCCTCGTATACATCTGGCGACCGACCAGTAATGTTTGCAAGGCTTTTTCAATTTCTCGCCACAATGAATATCAAGTTCTGAATGCTATCTCTTCATTAGAAATTGGTCCTAAGCCAGTGTTTATCCACGAGCAAGGTTTACTGGTGGAATGGATCGAAGGGCAAGCACTTTCGGATGTAGGGCTACCAGTAAGAGATTTATTATCCATTGCGGCGACCATTCATCAGCACCCGATCAGCGCGCTCCCTTTGGTTCCATTTTCTTATATTTCTCGCATCGATCATTACTGGCTTGAGCTTGATGGTCAGTATGCGGATACGGAATTTGAGGCTCTATACATGAAGTGGCGCACGGAACCGAGTGTAGCGCCGGTTCCACTAGCTCTTTGTCACTTTGACCTGGGGTGTTACAACCTCGTTCGGGGAGGTAGTGGGGTGAAAGTCATTGATTGGGAATATGCTGGTATTGCTGACCCTAGGCTTGATTTGACCTTGACTATTCAAGTCGCGGATGCGCCTGTGGAAGAGGCGGTGAAACAGTATTGCCAAATTCGAGGTATCGAAGATGCGTCTCTTTGGTTAAGTGGTGTACAGGCGTGGCAGCCAAGAACCCTAGTGATGGCGATGCTTTGGTATTTACTGGCCTATAAATTGTGGGGAGATGAGCAATACTTAAACAGTGCGTATGAGTTGAAAGGCTCATTGTGTATGGAAGATCACTGTTTTGAGAACTCGTGATATTTTCCCCTTTAACAGTAAGGAAATAGTGGTAGTTTTAATAAAAGTACCAGATACACACAGGGAGAGGTACACATGATTATTTACTTACACGGCTTTGACAGTACAAGCCCGGGTAACCACGAAAAAGTTCTTCAACTGCAATTCATCGACGACGACGTTCGTTTTATTAATTACAGCACCCTTCACCCAAAGCACGACATGCAACACTTGTTAAAAGAGGTGTCTAAAGTTATCGATCAATCTGATGATCCAAACCCGTTAATCTGTGGGGTTGGTTTAGGTGGTTATTGGTCTGAACGAATTGGTTTTCTATGCGGTATCAAACAAGTGATGTTTAATCCGAACTTGCACCCAGAAAAAACGATGGCTGGTCGAATCGATCGCCCAGAAGAGTACGAAGATATCGCAACAAAATGTGTTGATCAGTTTCGAGCGAAAAATCAGGCGCACTGCTTGGTGATTTTATCCAAAGATGATGAAGTGCATGACAATGCGAAAACTGCAGCTGAGTTAGAAAAATACTATCAAATCATTTGGGACGAAACGCAGTCCCACAAGTTCAAAAAGATCTCTCACCATTTACAAGCGATGAAGGCATTTAAAAATACTTAAGAGTGTTTGAGTGTGAACAGTAAAGCGGCATTTTTTATCGGCTGCTTTGCTGCGACCCCCTTTTGTGAGTATGCCGAGTCCCTTTCTCTTTAAAGGCCTCATTTTTTGGTTTAGCGCTTAAATTATTGTGTTCTTCTTACCGTTTTCTTACTTCCATCCTATGTGGCACGAATACCTTGTTGTAGAGTAGTCGAAAAGTAGTCAATCCGTACTCGTCACACGGATTTTGGTTGCCTTCAAAGTACGTCTCTATATAATGAACCAGACTAAAATAATTTGATAAATATCAAAAAAAATTGAGAGCGAGTAATAAACTTGCCCAAAAATCTCTGGCGTCGTATGCGTACCAGACAAATATGCTGATTCCTAACAAGTTATTGATAGATAAAGAATAAAATTAGGCAGCAGTTTTTAATCCAAATAAATTGAGACACCTCTAAGAACCAAGAATTCATCGGTTGGATGTATGGCACAGCATGCCTGTGAGCCATATGTCGAGCTGAACCCCATATATTCATTTTTGTAGAGGAAAATCATTGTGACACGCATTATCGTTGTAGGCGGCGGTGCTGGTGGTCTTGAGTTGGCAACTAAGCTTGGCCGAACTCTAGGTCGCAAGAACCGTGCGCAAATTACGCTAGTAGATCGTAAAGCGAGCCACTTGTGGAAGCCATTATTGCATGAAGTTGCAACTGGCTCTTTGGACGAAGGGGTGGATGCTCTGAGTTATCGAGCTCATGCAAAAAACCACAGCTTCGACTTCCAAATGGGTAGCCTTCAAGACATCGACCGCGAACGTAAAGTGATCATCTTAAGTGAGCTTAAAGATGAGCATGGTGAGCTTCTGATGCCAAGCCGCGAGCTAGAATACGACATTCTGGTCATGGCGATTGGTTCAACATCAAACGACTTCAACACTCCTGGCGTTCGTGAGAACTGTATTTTCCTAGACAGTCCAGAACAAGCGCACCGTTTCCGCACAGAAATGAACAATGAGTTCCTAAAACTGCACGCGAAAAACGGTAACGGTACGGTGGATATCGCGATTGTTGGTGCTGGTGCAACTGGCGTTGAGCTATCTGCAGAACTACACAATGCCGTTAAAGAGCTGCGTACTTACGGCTTTGGCGATCTTGACTCTAGCAAGCTGAACGTCAACCTGATTGAAGCAGGAGAGCGTATTTTACCAGCGTTACCTCCACGTATTTCTTCTGCTGCTCATCAAGAGTTGGTGAAGTTGGGCGTAAACGTACGCACGGCAACCATGGTGACTAAAGCTGAAAAAGATGGCCTCACCACGAAAGATGGTGAGAAGATCCCGGCACAAATCATGGTTTGGGCTGCGGGTATTAAAGCACCAGATTTTATTAAAGATATCGCTGGTTTAGAAACGAACCGTATCAACCAGCTGGTAGTGAAAAATACACTACAAACGACGCGTGATGATGACATTTTCGTTATTGGTGACTTAGCACAATGTACTCAGGCTGATGGTTCGTTTGTTCCACCACGTGCGCAAGCTGCGCACCAAATGGCAAGCCAAGCATTCAGCAACATCGTTGCGAAGATCAACGGACGCGAGCTGAAAGATTATGTGTATAAAGATCACGGCTCATTGGTGTCTCTAAGCCGTTTCTCTACCGTTGGTAGCTTGATGGGCAACCTAACCAAAGGATCGATGATGGTAGAAGGCCGTATTGCACGTGTCGTTTATATCTCGTTATATCGAATGCACCTGATGGCGTTGCACGGCGTATTTAAAACCGGACTGATGATGCTCGTGGGCCGTATCAACCGAGTACTGCGTCCAAACCTTAAGCTTCACTAAGACGCCAAATTCACATCTACGCGGATTGCGCGGATGCTGTATCTTCGAAATATAAAAAGCCACCGCAAGTCGGTGGCTTTTTATTTATGTTAGATCTGCCGGTAAAAGTGAGTACACAACGCCATCCTTAGGCTTACCATGAAAAATAAACCGGTTTCTGGCGATGGTTTCTTTTTGTGCACCGACTGACTCAATTAAGGTTTGGCTTGCTTCGTTGTCGGGGTCACAGACAATTTCCAGTCGAGTTAAACTCAGCTTTGCAAAGCAGAATTCAGCCAAGGCTCTAACGGCTTCTTGAGCATAGCCCTGTCGTTGATAGCGGTCAGCAACCCAGTAGCCAATACTTGCCATATTAAACGTGTGATATAACTCGTTTACGGCGGCCATTCCTACTAGAGTGTTACTTTGTCGCTCATAGATACCGAAACCGAAAGCTTCTGTTTTTACCCAGTTAAGTCGGGTTGCCAACAGGAAGTCCTGTGCATCTTTCAACGTAACGTTTTGATTACACCAATCTAGCCACTGGTGTAGGGAAGGGGATTCTGCAAGCAAACGTTGTAGTGAGTGAGCTTCTTCAGAAGGGATGAGCTTGAGCGCTAAGCGGGGCGCAATGATTTCAAAATCTGGACTCATGAACTGATACGACTTCCATGTTGAGTTTAAGTAATTTGAAAACTGTCTACTTCATACTGTAACGCAGTTATTTTCCTTGCTCTGCGTTGGTTAGGAATAACTGAGGACATAACAGATAAAAACAAAGCGCAGCAAATGCTGCGCTTTGTTGAATCACTCGTGCTTATCGAACGCGACGAACTTGAATGATCATGCCCATCAATGGGTTGTCTAGGTAATGAGTCTCACTACTACGCATACGGCGTTTTTGATCCATTCGATAGCTCTTGAGGAACTTTTCTTCTGTTATTGTAGGGGAGATTTCCGCCAAGTTACCCACTTGAACATTACCATCGACCTCACCTAAATCATCCGCCAATTGCTCGGTTGAAGTTGGTTCAAAACGCACTTCTCTAACACTTGGCTCGCGCAGGTCTAGTGTCGTTTCAGCGAATAGATAATGCTGCACGTAAATTTGGAATCGACCGTCTAGTTCATACAAAGGACCGTTGACTGTCTCTTCACTGTAACCGTCAGTGGAAAATGTCTGAGTACTGCCATTGATTGGACTACCATCTGCGTGATAAGAATCAGAAAAATCTCGTCCACCAACAATACGGAAAATTGGGGCGCTAGATTTGCCTCGGTCACCTTGACGCCATGCTACGTGTTTAAGCACTTTAAACCCAGCATGGTTGTTTAATGCCGCTTCTTGCGCATTCAGGCGGAAAGATGAGCGTGGCAGTAGTGTTACGCCTTTAGAGCGACGGTATGATTCACTCTCTAAGCTGCCGACATTTTCCATATCGATTTTTGGCAGTTGATTCGGCCAAGATTCAGTGGTGCTTTCAGCGTCGACTGCTCGCTTGAAAATGATCACTTCAATATCAAATTGACGCTGTGCCCAAGAAGGCATTGAGACACATAGAAGCAATAACGGGATCAGTATTCTCATTCGACTATTAGCTCGTTGGTAATAAATTCTGTTTAAAATCATTCAGTAAGTCTTGAACAAACTGAATGCGTTTACGTCGGTCCGCCAATGGTACGCTAAACTTGAACTTAGTTGGACCTTCCATTGCAAATTTTTGCGGCTGTGATTGCAGCAGTTTAACCAAATACGCTGGATTTATGTCAGCATCAGGGTAAAACTCGATAAATCCACCTTTATCATGGGCTTCTATCTTTTTCGCTTTTAGGCTACCAGCCGAAATTTTCAATTCTGAGACAGCAAGTAAGTTCTTCGTCGCGTCTGGAAGCAGTCCAAATCGATCGATAAGTTCCACTTTGAGCTCTGAGAGTTCTTCACCACTCGTAACGCTCGCAATACGTTTGTACATCGACAGTCGTGTATTCACATCCGGGATGTAATCGTCTGGCAAGAGCGCTGGGATTCGCATTTCAACTTCAGTTTGTTCACGAAGCAGCTCGTCCAAAGAAGGTTCTTTACCTTCTTTCAATGCTTGGACTGCTTGTTCCAGCATTTCCATGTACAGTGTAAAACCAACCGATTGAATTTGCCCACTTTGCTCGTCACCAAGCAGTTCACCAGCCCCACGGATTTCCAAGTCGTGAGTTGCTAGAGTAAAGCCTGCACCTAAGTCTTCCAGTGAAGCAATCGCATCAAGACGCTTGATAGCATCTTTGGTCATGGCTTTTGGATGTGGCGTTAATAAGTAAGCATAGGCTTGATGATGAGAGCGTCCAACACGGCCACGCAATTGGTGCAGTTGCGCTAAACCAAGGTTGTCTGCACGATCCATAATAATGGTATTCGCCGTTGGTACGTCGATACCAGTCTCGATGATCGTTGTACACACCAACACATTAAAGCGCTGGTGGTAGAAATCATTCATGATGCGCTCCAGTTCGCGCTCACGCATTTGACCATGTGCCACGGTAATTCGTGCTTCAGGAATCAGCTTTTGCAAGTCTTCCGCGGTTTTCTCGATAGTCTCTACCTGATTGTGCAGGAAGTAAACCTGACCACCACGCATGATTTCACGCAGTACCGCCTCACGGACCACAGATTCTTCTCTTTGACGAACAAAGGTTTTGATGGCTAAACGACGCGCTGGAGGTGTCGCGATGATAGACAGATCGCGCATGCCACTCATGGCCATATTCAAGGTACGTGGAATTGGTGTTGCGGTGAGGGTAAGAATGTCCACATCCGCACGCATTGCTTTGACTTTTTCTTTTTGACGAACCCCGAAGCGGTGTTCCTCATCAACGATCAACAAACCTAAATCTTTGAATTTAATGTCGCTCGAAAGCAGCTTATGTGTACCAACGACAATATCGACTTTACCATCGGCAACGTCTTGCAAAATGACTTTTTGTTCTTTGGCCGATTTAAAACGAGACAGTACTTCAACTCGGATTGGCAAGTTGGCAAAACGGTCACGGAAGTTTTCGAAATGCTGCTGAGCAAGTAAGGTTGTTGGTACGAGTACGGCGACCTGTTTACTGTTATCCGTTGCGACAAATGCTGCGCGCATAGCGACTTCCGTTTTCCCAAAGCCCACGTCACCACACACTAAGCGATCCATCGCTTTTGCTTGGCACATGTCTGACAAGACGGCATTGATGGCCATCGCTTGGTCATCCGTTTCTTCAAATGGGAACGTTGCTTTAAACGTTGCGTATTGCCCACGATCTAGCTCAAATTTGAAGCCCGGTTTTAATTCTCGTTTAGCGTAAACATCCAGCAACTCAGCCGCGACATCACGCACTTTTTCTGCCGCTTTACGACGTGCTTTTGCCCAAGCCTCGCCACCCAATTTATGCAGTGGTGCACTTTCTTCAGCACCGCCTGAATAACGGCTAATAAGGTTTAGTGATGAAACTGGTACGTAGAGCTTGGCATCGTTTTGATACTCAAGGGTGACGTATTCCGTTTTCATGCCACCAGCTTCAAGTGTTTGCAAACCGATGTAGCGGCCAATGCCGTGATCAATATGAACCACGGGTTGACCGGGTTTCAATTCCGCAAGGTGGCGAATAACGGTGTCACTGTTGACTGCTTTCTTATCTTTGCGGCGTCGCTGGATAACGCGGTCACCGAGAAGATCACTTTCACAGATCAGAGCGAAGTTCAGCTCTTCGTGAATGAAACCATGCTCTGCAGCGCCTAAGATCAAACTGAAGCGATCACCCGAATCTAGAGCTTGGTAAAGTGAACCATGTACGACTGGGCGAACTTTGATGCCTTGCAACAGTTCTGTTAGTGCTTCACGACGACCTTCCGACTCTACCGAGAAAACAATTTTGCCGCTGAATTGCTCACTGAATTGACGAAGACGCGAAAGCGGTTCTTTATTTTGTTGCTGAACGCCAAGCTCGGCTAACGATTGTACTGGTAGGTTTTGACGACCAGCACGCTTAACCACTTTCTCTAGGCTCAATTGAGCCATAGGGAGCTGTTTTAGTTGGCTGAAGAGTTCGTCTTTATTCAGCCAAAGTTGTTCAGGAGTCAAAAGAGGACGTAGTGGATCAACTTTTTTCTGGTCGTACCGATATTCGACATCGGTTAAGAAAGTATCGACCGCAGATTCAATATCACCATATGTGATGACTTGAGAGTCTTCTGGCAAATATTCAAATAAAGTCTCGGTATGGTCAAAAAACAGCGGTTGCCAATACTCAATACCCGCGGGCCAAGTGCCTTTGGTCACTTGCATGTAGATCGACTCTGGCTCTCGGCGTGCTTCAAATTGGGTGCGCCAACGTGTACGAAAATCCTCAATCGCTTCTTTAGTGGTTGGGAACTCATGCGCGGGCAGCAATTGGATTTGCTGAATATCGTCGATAGAGCGTTGGTTCTCTGGATCAAAGGTGCGAATGGTATCTATCTCATCATCAAAGAAGTCGATGCGATACGGGTCATCGCTGCCCATAGGAAAGAGATCCAGAATCGACCCACGGCTCGCGTATTCACCTGGCCCAAATACTTGGTCTACGTGGCGGTAGCCCGAATTTTCAAGTTGTACACGTAGCTTCTCAAGCGAGAGTCGATCACCAGTTTTCACCATTAAAGTGTGTTGCAACAGAAAATCACGTGGCGATTGGCGTTGCAATACTGTACTGACCGGGACGATGGTTATGCCATCACGTTGGCTTGGCAGTTGGTATAGGCGCGCGATACGTTCAGAGATGATTTCTTGATGCGGAGAAAAGTTATCGTAAGGCAGCGTTTCCCAATCAGGGAACAGGCTTACTGTTTGGTCGGTGAATTGTTCAATCTCCGCTTGAAGTTTTAAAGCGATTTGCGGGTCAGGCACGACGAGTAGCGAGTGACTCGAATGCTGCTTGGCTAGCTCAGCAATAGCTAGAGGTAGAGCCGCGCCCGGTAAATTACCTAGCTGTTTTTTGTCGCCACGCTCAGAAGGATTGGTGACGGAAAGAATCGTTGCTTTTGTCATAGGAGTTATTTTTTATCTCGCTCCATCGAGCGCTGACGTAAAAGTTTTTGTTGTTGATATAGTGCCGCTTTTATCAGCAAATCTTGGTCAGATTCACGTAGCATCTTATATCTAAGAGTGATAATGAAATCTTGCTCTGAAGCCTCACATTCTTCTACTTGAGCGTAACCGTAAATCGCTGCAGCAGGATGGTCGAGAAACAGTTTAACACGAACGAGTTGTTGGGCAGATAGCGCTGTATCTGAACGGTAACTGAGTTGGCTGGCGCCAAACTTTGTGGTTTGGTATCGAATGGAGGCGTCATCTTGTTGTGAAAGCATAAAGCTCAACAAGAGGTTAAGTTTCGCGTTTTGCGTATCAAGCAAGTTAATCACATGCTTTAAATCTTTGTTTTTTAGCTCTAGACGTGCATTGTCTGCCAACATATCTAGATGGCTAAATTCGCTGGCAACAATAAACGGTGCTGGAATTTCGGAGACAAAGGTTTCTTCATCTGGCAAAGCAAAATCCGCACTCAACGTTTCGACGTTGATAGTGAGATTATGATGGACGGTAAAGTATTCTTGCTCTGTCATATAGTCGGTCCTTTTGCCAGCGAGCGCTCCCTGTTCACTCAACAAACAAAGAGAAGTAGGGCACTGATTATCGCTAACTGAATGAAGTTATCAAGTTTACCTGATTTGTCCTTGAACTTTTTGCCCTAAATACAGACTTATTGCATGTCGTTGACAAATTTAGCGATTCTCTTGTCTTCTTAATGAGAAGAGTAAGGTAAGATAATCTGCTAAAGCTTTATATCAAAACAACCAGTTGGTTTGTCTTATATGTATCATCCTATCTCATTATTTATTGGTTTGAGATATCTTCGGGGACGCTCTGGAGATAGGTTCAGCCGATTTGTTTCTTATATGTCGACGGCGGGTATTACGATCGGTGTAATGGCGTTGGTGACGGTTCTTTCTGTGATGAATGGGTTCGAATCGCAGTTAAAAGAGCGCATTTTAGGTGTGCTGCCTCACGCTGTTGTTTCACAACACGATGGAAAAACGCCGTTGACCGAGTCTGCCCCTTCATTTGTTCAAGCGATGTCGAGTGAATCTGAACCGGAGCCTATCGTGCGTGGAGAGGCTGTAATTCAGAGTTCTGCGCAACTGACGGCAGGTTACCTCATTGGCATTGAACCAAAGAAAGGCGACCCGATTAGCAACCATTTGATTGCTGGGCGATTATCGTCACTTCAAGCGGGCGATTACAATGTCTTTTTAGGTCATAGTTTGGCGCGCTCTCTAAAGGTATCAATGGGGGATAAAGTGCGCTTAATGGTGACCAACGCGACGCAGTTTACCCCACTTGGCCGTATTCCTAGCCAGCGCAATTTTACTGTCGCTGGTATTTTCAATACGGGATCGGACGTTGATGGTCAATTAATGATTGTTAACATGACGGATGCATCTAAGCTGATGCGTTTTCCGAAAGACACGGTTTCTGGTTGGCGTGTCTTTTTCTCTGATCCATTTATGGTGACGGATTTTGCTGATCAACCCATGCCTGACGGGTGGCAATGGAGGGATTGGCGCGAACAGCGTGGTGAGCTTTTCCAAGCGGTGAAAATGGAAAAGAACATGATGGGACTCATGCTAGGTCTGATAGTGGGCGTTGCTGCATTCAATATTATCTCCGCCTTAATCATGGTGGTGATGGAGAAGCAATCAGAAGTCGCAATATTGAAAACTCAAGGCATGACTCAATCTCAAGTGATGACCATTTTCATGGTGCAAGGTGCAAGCAGTGGTGTAATTGGCGCGATTGTTGGTGGTGCTGCGGGCGTGATCTTGTCACTTAACCTGAACGCTATTCTTGAATCTGCTGGTGTGGCGCTATTCAGTTTTGGTGGTCATCTACCCATCTTGATTGATTCACTGCAAATTCTTTTAGTGGTGGTGTTGGCGATTGCTCTTAGCCTTGCTGCTACGCTTTATCCTTCTTATCGAGCATCTTCTGTTAAACCTGCTGAGGCACTTCGCTATGAATAAGCTATTAGAATGTCGTGATATTCGTAAAGTCTACCGAGAGGGTTCGTTAGATACGGAAGTGTTGAAAGGCGTAAGTTTCGATATCGACAAAGGGGAGTTGGTTTCTATTGTTGGCTCTTCTGGTTCGGGAAAAAGTACCTTATTGCATATTTTAGGGGCGTTAGATGACGCAACTCATGGTGAAGTTGATTTTCTAGGGCAAAACCTATCGGCTTTAAGTTCGAATAAACAGGCGGCTTTACGCAACAAGCACCTTGGTTTTGTATACCAGTTCCATCACTTGTTAGCTGATTTTACTGCGCTTGAAAACGTGGCGATGCCACTGATGATTGGCGGCGCTAAAGTAGCGGATGCAAAACAGGCGGCTAAAGTGTTGTTAGATAAAGTTGGTTTGAGTCATCGGATGCAACACAGGCCTTCTGAGTTATCGGGCGGTGAGCGTCAACGTGTTGCGATTGCGCGTGCATTGGTGAATAAGCCTGATCTGGTTTTGGCCGATGAACCTACGGGGAACTTAGATCACAATACGGCACTGTCTATCTATGATTTGATGCGCGAGCTCAATAAAGAGTCAAACATTGCATTTTTGGTTGTCACGCATGACAAAGAGCTGGCAGCGAAAATGGATCGTCAAATGCACATGCAAGATGGTTTGCTCGTAGATCGTTTTGTGACTGATACTGCGTCTGCGGAGGGCTAATTTTGTTTTCATCTTTAGCATTGATGATTGGTGGTCGCTTCAGTCGAGCGAAAAAGCGCAACAAGATGGTGTCTTTCATTTCGCTTTCTTCAACGATTGGTATTGCGGTTGGTGTAGCCGTGATCATTATCGGTCTTTCTGCAATGAATGGCTTTGAGCGCGAGCTGCAATCGCGTGTGTTGTCAGTTATTCCACACGGTGAGTTGGAAGGCGTTAATGGTCCGCTTCATAACTACACCAAAACGATGAATCAAGCCCTAAACCATGAAGATGTTGTTGCGGCAGCGCCGTACGTTCGTTTTACGGGGTTAGCAGAAAAAGGCAGTAAGCTAAAAGCGATAGAAGTTCGTGGCGTAGAGCCTACTTTCGAGCAAGCGGTGTCGAGCTTATCGAATTTTATTGACCAAGAAGCTTGGCAAAACTTTTATGCCGGTCAGAAGCAAGTGATCTTAGGCCGAGGTGTTGCAAACGAGCTAAATGTCGCCGTGGGGGATTACATTACGTTGATGATTCCGCAAACAGGCGGCGCAAACAAAGTGCAGGCTCCCAAGCGTGTGCGCGTGAAGGTGTCTGGGTTCTTAACGTTGAATGGCCAAATAGACCATTCTTTAGCGTTAGTGCCATTAGCGGATGCTCAGCAATACGCGAGGTTAGGGGAAGGGGTCACTGGCATTTCACTAAAAACGGATGATGTTCTCAATGCGCCTTCTATTGTTCGTGAGGTAGGTAGCATGGTGGATGTTTACGTGTATTTGAAAAGCTGGCAGCAAAAGTTTGGTTTTTTGTATCGCGATATTCAGCTCGTACGCACCATTATGTACTTGGTGATGGTACTCGTGATTGGTGTGGCATGTTTTAACATTGTGTCTACGCTGATGATGGCAGTGAAAGATCGAGCCGCAGAAATTGCAATTTTGCGAACAATGGGAGCAAAAGATAGCCTAATCAAACGTATCTTTGTTTGGCAAGGCGTGTTCTCTGGTGTATTTGGCAGTCTCGTCGGCAGTGTTATTGGTGTCTTAGTGGCGTTAAACCTGACTCCGTTAATTAAAGGGTTAGAGAGCTTAATCGGTCATCAGTTTTTATCGGGTGATATTTACTTCGTCGACTTCTTACCATCACAGTTACACTGGCCAGACGTAGCATTGGTGTCGGTGACGGCGATCGTTTTGAGTTTGCTTGCAACGTGGTATCCCGCTTCTCGCGCCGCGAAGTTAAATCCGGCAGCGGTGCTGAGTTCTAAATAACCAACCGTTTTACAATACGAGAAAAGCAAACAGGACCGAATTCGGTCCTTTTTTGTATTTATCCAACTTGAGCGACATCGTGTTTCATTCTAACTGTTAGGTGCCCCTCAACTGATAGCGCAAATGCTGATTTTTATGCAGTAACGTCTTATCTTATTTTGCGTTTTTGCCAGCTCCGAACCACTGAGTAGCGCCAAAGTCCTCTAATGCCGAAGTAGCCAATAATCGCGGATATGACACCACAGATAGCACAGCCTAATAAGAATGGAGGGCCAATAGTGCTCATCTGTTGCATGATGAATTCCCACGAAAGTTCAAAGTGGAAAGGTTGCGGAGGAACATGCATCACTAAAGCGCCAAGCTTATACGCAAAATAAAATAACACAGGCATGGTGATGGGGTTGCTTATCCATACCAAAGCGACGGAGAGAGGTAAATTGACGCCAAGCATGATTGCCAAACCTGCAGCCATGATCATTTGGCTTGGTAGCGGAACAAATGCCATAAATAACCCGACAGCAAAAGCCCCAGACGCCGAGCGACGATTTAAACACCACAAGTTCGGGTTGTACAACACATTGCCGAAGACCTTCAATGCTTTTTGGCGTTTGATCAATTCATGATCTGGCATGAAGCGTTTTATCAGCTTTCTAGGCATAGGACAGCATGACTCTCTCAGAAAAAAGTTGGACCTTGGCGTTATTTGTAGCGAGCGTAATTTCGTCAGCTTGGTGGCCGACAATACCAGATTGGCGTTGGCTGCTGCTGGGAATAATAACCACTGGCTCAATAATCAAATTACGTCGTGGCTTAATTAGCATAGGCGCAATTGCGGGCTTTATGGTTGTCATCGTCCACGGCAATGTATTGGAGTCTCAGAGACAAGCCCTTTTTCAAGCAGGGGAGAATATTACCATAATTGGTAAAGTTGACAGCCCTTTTACGCAAATAAGTCACGGATATGAAGGCATTGTGGCTCTAAAAAAGGTAAATTCTCAAACTCTGTTACCTTTTCTTAAACCTAAAATCCGTCTTATTACGTCTTTTCCCCTCGATGTTAACAGTGAGTTTACGACATCCGTCTCGTTAAAGCCGATTACAGGCCTACGCAACGAAGCTGGTTTTGACGCCGAAAAGCACGCAATGGGTAAAAGTATTATCGCACGCGGTGTTGTTAACAAGGATGTTACCTGGATTATTCGTTCTACTACATCTCTGCGCCAAGCCATTATCGCTGATGTTTCGGAGGATGTGTCTTCCCTTCATCATTTCTCGTTAATAAATGCGTTAGTTTTTGCTGATCGCTCTTGGTTATCTAAGGAGGATTGGCAAGCACTCAGAGACAGTGGTTTACTGCACTTGGTCTCGATTTCGGGCTTACATATTGGTATGGCGTTTACTTTTGGGCTAGTGGTGGGCGGTGCCATTCGTTATGCGTTACCTCAATACCAGCTATTGCCTAGCTTATGTGGGCTGATGTTTGCCGTTGCCTATGCTTGGTTAGCGGACTTCTCATTACCTACTACCCGCGCGGTGTCGGTATGTGTTATTTACGTCGTTCTCAAATATACCTTAGTGCACTGGGCATCCTGGCGGGTACTTTTGCTCGCGGTAGCGCTACAACTGCTTGTTCAACCTTTTGCATCGTATAGCATGAGTTTTTGGTTATCGTATCTGTCAGTTTGCGCAGTGCTGTTCGCAATCAATTTGATTCGGCATCAAAGCGGGGGCTGGAAGGCGAAGTTAAAAGTGTTATTGCTTACTCAATTGATGTTGAGTGTGTTAATCGTGCCTATTAGTGGCTATTACTTTTCTGGTTTCAGTTTGTCATCAATTGCATACAACTTGGCGTTTATTCCTTGGTTCGGATTTATCGTTGTGCCTTTGATGTTTCTGGCCCTGTTCTCATCTTTATTTCTTGAAATGATAGCAAAGCCTCTGTGGCAGTTGGTGGACTGGTCATTGCAGCCATTGAGCACGTCAATTCAGCACGCGATAGGCTCCTGGCAACCCATTAGTATAGAAATGACAGGGCTGATTCTGGCGGTAATTGCTTGCTTGGTGTTTCAACGATTCATGTTTCAGTACGCGTGGTGTTTGTTACTTGGCATTGTAATTAGTATTAAGCTCACATCGGAATATGATCAGCAACATTGGCGCATTGATGTACTAGATGTGGGCCATGGCCTTGCGGTGATTGTAGAAAAAGACGATAAAGTGTTGCTCTATGACACAGGTAAAGCATGGCAAAATGGCAGTATTGCGGAGCAGGTCGTCACTCCGGCCTTGCATCAACGAGGTTATGAAAGCATCGATACGATGATCCTCAGCCATTCCGACAATGACCATGCAGGAGGGCGCTTGTTCATTGAAGATGCCTTTTCGCCACAGCGCAAACTCAGTAGCCAAAACTTTATCGGATATGAGTCTTGTACTCGCGGCGATCATTGGAAATGGCAAGGGTTAAATATAGAAGTACTTTGGCCTCCTGCTCTTGTTCAACGTGCATATAATCCGCACTCCTGTGTACTACGTCTTACCGACCCTATTTCTACGTTCAGTATGCTTTTTACTGGTGATATTGAGACCATTAGCGAGTGGATCTTGCTCAGGGAGCCTGAAAAGTTAAAAAGTGATGTGATGTTGGTCCCTCATCATGGTAGTAAAAGTTCGTCGAATCCTCGCTTTATTGAAGCGGTAAACCCGAGTGTGGCCGTTGCTTCTTTGGCAAAAAATAATCAATGGGGAATGCCGGCAGAACATGTTGTTGCAGCATATCGCAAGCTTGACATTACTTGGCTTGATACTGGGGAATATGGTCAGGTAAGCTTCTCTATTCACCGTGATAATTGGCGCTCAGAAACCAAACGTAGCGATACATTTGAGCCTTGGTATAGGCAGATGCTGCGTAAGGGAGTAGAATGAGAGTCTTAATGTAAGAAAATAAAGCACTTCTATGTCGATAAATACTGATGAAACGACTTGGCAGACGTTTAAGCGTCTATGGCAATTTATTCGCCTTTACAAGTCAGGTCTTGTCGTTGCAGTCATTGCATTAGTTATTAATGCTATATCAGATACCTATATGATTTCCCTATTAAAACCATTACTAGATGAAGGTTTTGGGAACGCTGAATCTGATTTTCTACGCACGCTTCCATTGATTATTTTTGCCATGATGTTTGTCCGTGGCATAAGTGGATTTGTCTCCACATACTGTTTGAGCTGGGTATCCGGCAATGTGGTTATGCAAGTCCGCCGCATGGTATTCAATCACTTTATGCATATGCCGGTGTCTTACTTCGATAAGGAAAAAACGGGCAATTTATTGTCACGTATTACCTACGATTCAGAGCAAGTATCTGCGGCAACCAGCCAGGCGTTAGTGAGCATCGTTCGCGAAGGTGCAAGTATCATTGGCCTGTTAGTCCTGATGTTTTACAACAGCTGGCAGTTGTCGTTAGTGCTGTTTGCTGTTGCTCCCGTTGTCGCGTGGGGTATTGGTGTCGTTTCTAAACGTTTTAGAAAAATATCCAAAAATATGCAAACAATGATGGGCAACGTGACTGCGTCAGCAGAGCAGATGCTGAAAGGCCATAAAGTCGTGTTGAGCTACGGCGGCCAGGATATCGAACGTAAACGATTTGAGAAGGTCAGCAACCAAATGCGTCAACAAAGCATGAAGTTGGTGACAGCTCAAGCAGCGGCTAACCCTATCATCCAAATGATTGCGTCACTTGCTATTGTTGCCGTTCTTTACTTAGCAAGTATTGACTCGATTAAAGAGCAACTGACTCCAGGTACATTTACCGTTGTATTCTCTGCGATGTTTGGTTTGATGCGTCCGCTTAAAGCGCTTACTAACGTTACCTCTCAGTTCCAACGTGGTATGGCTGCGAGCCAAACGCTCTTTGCGTTGATTGACCTTGAGCCTGAGAAAAACGAAGGTAAGTTGACAGTTGAACGCGCAAATGGCGATGTTTCAGTTAAAAACGTAAGCTTTACTTATACTGGCGCAGAAAAGCCAGCATTGGAAAATGTCAGCTTCGATATTCCAAGAGGGAAGACCGTTGCGCTGGTTGGTCGTTCCGGTTCCGGTAAAAGTACCATCGCGAACTTGTTCAATCGTTTCTATGATGTTGATAGTGGCTCCATCACATTAGACGGACATGATATTCGTGAATACGAGTTAAAGAACTTGCGTCAGCAGTTTGCGCTAGTATCACAAAATGTTCATTTATTTAATGACACGATTGCAAACAATATTGCTTACGCAACGGATGGAAAATACGAGCGCAGTGATATCGAGAAAGCGGCAAAACTCGCGCATGCTATGGAATTCATCAGCAAAATGGATGATGGACTTGATACCATGATTGGTGAAAATGGCGCGAGTCTATCTGGTGGTCAACGTCAACGTGTCGCTATTGCACGTGCTCTATTGCGTGATGCACCGGTATTGATTCTTGATGAGGCGACCTCTGCTTTGGATACGGAATCAGAACGCGCTATCCAAGCTGCATTAGATGAGCTGCAGAAAGACAAAACGGTACTCGTGATTGCGCACCGCTTGTCAACTATCGAGAAAGCCGATGAAATTCTTGTGGTTGATGATGGCGCCATCATTGAGCGTGGCAACCACGCCGATCTTATTGCAAAAAATGGTGCGTATGCACAATTGCACCGTATTCAGTTTGGTGAATAAACGCGGTGGTTGAAAAAATCTGGTTTGAAAACCATCCAATAAAATACCTCTTGTGGCCGCTTTTGTGGCCACTGAGTGTATTATTTGGAGCAATAAGTAAGTCTAAGCGAAAGCAATATCAAACAGGCCGTAAGCAAGCCTACAACGCGCCTATCCCTGTTATTGTTGTCGGCAATATCACAGCTGGTGGTAATGGCAAAACACCAGTTGTGGTTTGGCTTGTTGAGCAACTGCAACAGCTTGGGCTTAAGCCAGGGGTCGTTTCTCGTGGCTATGGAGCAAAAGCTCCTGCCTATCCGTTAGTGCTAAAAGAAGATACGCCTGCGAAACATTGTGGTGATGAGCCTAAGTTGATTCATCGCCGCACAGGAGCGCCTGTTGCGGTAGACCCGGTGCGTTCAAATGCTGTGAAAGCACTGTTAGAGTCAGGTGTAGATATCATTATTACGGACGATGGGTTACAGCATTATGCGTTAGGCCGTGATATTGAGTTAGTGATTGTGGATGGGAATCGCCGATTTGGGAATGAAAGCCTCATTCCGCTTGGCCCACTTCGTGAAGGGGTCGAGCGTCTTGCTGAAGTCGACTTTATCATCACCAATGGCGGTCAAGCACATACGGGCGAAATCGCAATGACTTTAGCGCCATCTAAAGCCATTAACCTCAAGACTAAGCAACTTGTGGACGTTTCTGAATTAAAAGAGCTAGTGGCATTTGCAGGGATTGGGCATCCACCACGATTTTTTCATACATTAAACTCGATGAACGCAGATGTTAAAGTCACAAAAGGTTTTGCTGACCATCAAGACTTTGACCAACAAGAATTAGAAGCATTGGCTCAACAAGGAGCCAATGTGATTATGACCGAGAAAGATGCCGTCAAGTGCAGCCATTATGCGCAAGATAATTGGTGGTATCTGCCTGTATCTGCCCAGTTTGAACCAAACGATGCAGAGCAAATTTTAAAGAGAATAAAAGAGGTTAAAGCGGCTTATGGATCACCGTCTGCTTGAGATTGTAGCTTGCCCTGTTTGCAAAGGTAAGCTGACGTACGATAAAGAGAATCAAGAGTTGATCTGCAAATTGGATCGCCTCGCTTACCCGATCAAAGAGGGTATTCCCGTTCTGCTGGAGCCTGAGGCTCGTACTATGAGTATGGATGAGGGACGCTAATGTCTTTTACGGTTGTCATTCCTTCGCGTTACGCATCGAGCCGTTTGCCTGGTAAACCGTTGGCGGATATTGGCGGTAAGCCAATGGTTCAGTGGGTTTACGAGCAAGCGCTACAAGCGGGTGCGGAAGATGTTATCGTGGCAACTGATGACGAGCGTGTTGCTGATGCTGTCTCGTCGTTTGGTGGTAAAGTCTGTATGACCTCTCCCAATCACGAGTCAGGTACTGAACGCCTTGCTGAAGTTGTTGAAAAGATGGCTATTCCTGCAGACCACATTATTGTTAATGTGCAAGGGGACGAGCCTTTGATTCCACCGTCTATCATTCGTCAGGTTGCTGATAACTTATCGGGATGTGATGCTCCGATGGCGACATTAGCCGTAGAAATAGACTCGGAAGAAGAAGTGTTCAATCCGAATGCAGTTAAAGTTGTGGCTAATGAGCAAGGCTATGCGATGTACTTTAGCCGAGCAACTATCCCTTGGGATCGCGATAACTTTGCCAAACAAGACAAAATCATTGCCAACCCATTAATGCGTCATATTGGTATTTATGCTTATCGAGCTGGTTTTATTAATACGTATGTAAACTGGGCTCCGAGCGCATTGGAGCAGATCGAGTGCCTTGAGCAACTACGAGTGCTTTGGTACGGTGAAAAAATTCATGTAGCGGTAGCGAAAGAAGCGCCAGCAGCCGGCGTTGATACGCCAGAAGATCTAGAGGCGGTGCGCGCTATTGTGGCGAAGCAAGCATAACTAAAGGTCACATTGAATTAAGAACGAGAAAGGCTCCTGAATTAGGAGCCTTTTTGTTGCTTATATCCAAGTATTAGTTAGATGTTTGTGTCATATTGGTTCCGTTTAGGGCAGGTCGCTAAGACTTCTCGGTGACCTGTGTCTTTTACTTCTTGCAGAATGACATCAAATCCCCACAATCGGTACACGTGTTTCAGAACTTCTTCATAACTGTCATCAAGCGGGATTCGGTTATGAGGTACGTATTGCAACGTGAGTGAGCGATCACCACGAACATCGACATTAAATACCTGAATGTTTGGCTCAAGATTAGATAAGTTGTACTGAGCGGCTAAGGTTTCTCTAATGCGTTTATAACCCATCTCATCGTGTATCGCGGCGACTTCAATAAAGTTTTTGTGGTCATCATCGTTGATCGCAAACAGCTTGAAATCACGCATTAATTTCGGAGAAAGGTATTGGCTAATGAAGCTTTCATCTTTGAAATTATGCATCGCGAAATGTACCGCATCTAACCAATCTGTTCCTGCCAAATCCGGAAACCACTCCTTGTCCTCATCAGTTGGTTCTTCACAGATACGTTTAATATCTCGGAACATTGCAAAGCCCAAGGCGTATGGATTAATACCATTAAAGTAAGGGCTATTATAAGGCGGTTGAGCTACCACACTGGTATGGCTATGTAAGAACTCTAGAATGAACTTTTCGGATACCAAACCCTCATCGTAAAGATGATTGAGAATGGTGTAATGCCAGAATGTTGCCCAGCCTTCGTTCATGACCTGCGTTTGTTTTTGCGGATAAAAATACTGACTGATTTTGCGTACAATCCGCACGACTTCACGTTGCCACGGCTCTAGTAGCGGGGCATGCTTTTCGAAAAAGTAGAGCAAGTTTTCCTGAGGCTCGCTTGGGAAACGCTCTTTAAGATCTTCCTCTTTGGTTTTGGCTCTTGGTACTGTGCGCCACAATTCATTCACTTGAGACTGTAAGTATGCCTCGCGTTCTTCTTGTCGCGCTTTCTCTTCGGTAATGGAGATTTTCTCTGGTCGCTTGTAACGATCCACACCAAAGTTCATTAAGGCGTGGCAGGAGTCGAGCAGTTTTTCCACTTCCTGTACCCCATATCGCTCCTCACATTCAGCTAAATACTTTTTGGCAAACAGCAAATAATCGATGATGGAACTAGCGTCCGTCCAAGTTTGGAACAGATAATTACCTTTGAAGAAAGAGTTGTGCCCGTAACAAGCGTGAGCAATCACTAGCGCTTGCATTGTCACGGTATTTTCTTCCATCAAATAGGCGATACACGGATTGGAGTTAATGACAATCTCGTAGGCTAACCCCATTTGACCATGCTTATAGTTCTGCTCCGTTTGGATGAACTTCTTACCAAACGACCAGTGGTTGTAATTGATGGGCATACCAATACTTGAGTAGGCATCCATCATTTGCTCGGAAGTAATCACTTCTATCTGGTTAGGGTAAGTGTCTAGGCGATAGTGTTGTGCGACACGCTTAATCTCTTTGTGGTAGCGTTCCAACAGCTCAAATGTCCAATCCGGTCCATCTGGCAGCATTTTACTATTACGCTTCTTAGGCGCCTCTCCTGAGAGGTTTTTCGTTGCGGTACTCATCGCTAGCCTCCTTACGCCGTTTCTTTTTGGAATAGTTCACGGAAGACTGGGAAAATATCCTCCACAGAGCGAATGTTTTTCATTGCGAAGTTCGGAAATTCATCGGTGAGCTTTTCGTACTCATGCCATAGAGTTTGGTGCGAGCGCCGTGTGATCTCTATGTAGGAGTAGTACTGACAGTTTGGCAGTAGTTTGTTCACTAATAGATCGCGGCATCTTGGCGAGTCATCTGCCCAGTTATCACCATCGGATGCTTGCGCAGCATAAATGTTCCATTGTCCAATTGGATAGCGCTCTTTTACGATTTCGTCCATCAGTTTCAATGCGCTGGATACAATAGTGCCCCCGGTCTCTTGTGAGTAGAAGAACTCGTGTTCGTCCACTTCTTTCGCTTGGGTGTGGTGGCGAATGAAGACAACGTCTACATTCTCGTAAGTACGAGTTAAGAACAGGTATAACAGAACGTAAAAACGTTTTGCGATGTCTTTTGTTGCTTGATCCATCGAGCCCGATACGTCCATCAAACAAAACATCACAGCTTGACTAGATGGTACAGGGCGTTTTTCATAGTTTTTAAAGCGTAAGTCGAAGGTGTCAATAAATGGAACCCCCTCAATTTTCTTACGCAGCTCTTCAATTTCAGCCTTCAAGCGGTTCTCTTCAAACTGCTGAGCGGGTTCAATGTTTTTGATGCGAGCAAGTTCATCTTCTAGCTCTTTGAGAAGACGTTTCTTACCCGCGGTCATTGCCGTACGTCGTGCAAGAGATTGTTGCAGCGAACGTACTACCGCAATGTTTGAAGGGATACCAGCAGTTTGAAAGCCTGCGCGGTGCGTTTTCCATTCAGTAATTTTGGCAATTTGGTTTTTTTCTAGATTAGGCAGCTCGAGATCTTCGAACAAAATATCGAGGTACTCATCTTTTGATATTTGGAATACAAATTCGTCTTGGCCTTCTCCATCTGGACTGGCATTGCCTTCTCCCGAGCCACTACCTTGACCGCCACCTTTAGGACGCTCAATTTTATCACCAGTAATGAACTGGTCATTGCCGGGATGAACTCGTTCGCGAACACCACCTTTGCCTTGATGAAAGATCGGCTCATTGATGTCTTTGTGAGGGATAGAGACGTCTTCGCCCGTTTCCGTATTCGTAATCGAGCGTCGATTCACTGCGTCTGCTACCGACTCTTTTATTTGCTCTTTGTGGCGCTTCAAGAAGCGCTGTCGATTAACAGCGCTCTTGTTCTTGCCATTGAGCCTTCGGTCTATAAATTGCGCCATGAAATAGCCCTCTTCATGTTTCACAAGCGACCTAACTCAATACTGGGTTAGGATGACTTACGTACTCGTAGGTACCACTCAGAAAGTAGGCGAACCTGTTTCTCGGTATAGCCTTTTTCCATCATGCGAGCGACAAAGTCGTCATGCTTCTTCTGATCTTCAGAAGAGGTTTTCGCATTAAATGAGATAACCGGAAGTAGCTCTTCGGTATTGGAGAACATTTTCTTCTCGATTACTGTGCGCAGTTTTTCGTAGCTGGTCCAAACCGGGTTTTGACCATTGTTATTCGCTTTCGCACGAAGCACAAAGTTAACGATTTCGTTTCGGAAATCTTTCGGGTTAGAAATGCCAGCTGTTTTTTCGATCTTCTCTAGTTCAGCATTCAGTGAAGAGCGATCAAATAGCTGACCAGTTTCTGGATCTCGGTACTCTTGGTCTTGAATCCAGAAGTCTGCGTAGGTGACATAGCGGTCGAAGATGTTCTGACCGTATTCAGAGTAAGACTCGAGATAAGCGGTCTGAATCTCTTTACCAATAAATTCAACGTAGCGAGGCACTAGGTAGCCTTTCAAGAACTCGAGATATTTCTCTGCCGTTTCAGCAGGGAACTGTTCACGTTCAACCTGTTGTTCAATCACATAGAACAGGTGTACAGGGTTGGCTGCCACCTCGGTTTGGTCGAAGTTAAATACGCGCGACAAAATCTTAAAGGCGAAACGTGTAGAGAGACCATTCATGCCTTCATCGACACCCGCATAATCACGATACTCTTGATAGCTTTTCGCTTTCGGATCGGTGTCTTTTAGCGTTTCACCATCGTAGACGCGCATTTTTGAGAAAATGGATGAGTTTTCAGGTTCTTTCAGGCGTGAAAGAATACTGAATTGCGCTAGAGTTTCGAGCGTGCTTGGAGAGCAAGGGGCCTGAGACAGCTCACTGTTTTCAAGCAGTTTTTGGTAGATTTTCACTTCTTCGGATACGCGGAGACAGTAAGGTACTTTTACAATGTACACACGGTCGAGGAAGGCTTCGTTATTTTTGTTGTTACGGAAAGTCTGCCACTCAGATTCGTTCGAGTGAGCCAGAATCATACCGTCGAATGGAATCGCAGATAGACCTTCAGTACCGTTGAAGTTACCTTCTTGCGTTGCCGTCAATAGTGGGTGAAGTACTTTGATCGGCGCTTTGAACATCTCAACGAATTCCATTAAACCTTGGTTTGCTTTACACAGCGCACCGGAGTAGCTGTAGGCATCTGGGTCGTCTTGCGAATAATGTTCGAGTTTGCGGATATCGACTTTACCAACCAGTGATGAAATATCTTGGTTGTTTTCATCCCCAGGTTCTGTTTTAGAAATACCGATCTGATCGAGAATTGAAGGGCGAACTTTCACTACCTTAAATTTAGTGATATCGCCGCCAAATTCATGAAGGCGCTTAGCTGCCCATGGCGACATAATCGAGCGAAGATAACGTTGCTCGATGCCATATTCTTTTTTCAAAATATCGCCGTCTTCCGTGGCTTTGAATAGACAGAATGGATGGTCATTCACTGGGCTACGTTCGCCATTAGCAGTAAGAACATAGATAGGCATCTGTTCCATCAAAGCCTTAAGTTTTTCAGCAAGTGAGGACTTACCACCGCCGACAGGACCGAGTAGGTAAAGGATCTGCTTACGTTCCTCTAAACCTTGCGCCGCGTGTTTTAGGTAAGACACAATTTGCTCTATGGCATCTTCCATACCATAAAAATCTTTAAAGGTTTCATAACGAGAGATAACACGATTCGAGAAGATGCGGCTCAATCTCGGGTCTTTTGCCGTATCGATTATCTCTGGTTCACCGATCGCCATCAGTAGGCGTTCTGCTGCATTAGCATAAGCGCTTTTGTCATCCTTACACAGGGCTAGAAACTCCTGTAACGACATCTCTTCATCTTTTGCAGCTTCATATCTTGATTGATAGTGGTCGAAAATACTCATGTCGCTTTCCCCTTTAATAGTCAGTCTACCGACGAACGTTGATTCAGGCTTTCCCACCTATTGTTATGCTCCTTGTTGTTTGAATATACGTCCTGTTATCACATTTGGTTCGTACAGAATGTAAGATTGGCGACACCAAAGACTTTGCTTTATGGACAGTTTTTTCATTACAACGGTGAGCGGTGGGTATGAATCTTTCAATCACAGCCTTTCTCTACTTAAGCCTAGTCGGGGATTTGCAATTTTGCTTAACAATTATGAATTTATTGCAAAAGTGACATTTGAATCACTCTTTCACTGAAGATGAATTTATGTCGTGAATAGGTGCAATAGAAATCAGATATTTGGCAAAGACAGAAGGGTCTCAGTGATTCATTGCTCTACATCGCACAAGGGAAGCGTAAGAAGGTGAAAAAGCAGCGGTAAGGTTGTGACAGGGCAAATAAAAAAGGAAAGCGAGCGCTTTCCTTTTCGTAGACGAATATTTTATGCGCTGAAGATTTGTGCAAGCTCGTTTTCGCATAAATGGTACTGACGAGGGCAGTTGCGCCAAGTTTGTAGCATACGACGGTATTTATCCAGCATTGGCATTTGGCTGTTAAAGTGATGGTCTGCTTTATCAAATTGAGGGTACAGACCTTCAGAATCAATAAGGAAGCGTACGTAATGGACTTGTTGGGCCTCCGAAGCAATATCAAACCCAAGGAACTGCAAGCGGCGCTGATCCACTTTGTTACGATCTTCGGTATCGAGCATGTTGTAAGATTCTTGCATCGCGTGATACATCTCCATAACGTCGATGATCTCACGACACTCCGCTTCTGACAGACAGCCGAAATCTTTATTCAACTCACGCATTTGTAGCTCATAGCCACGTTCAACGATCGTTTGTAAGCGTTTGTATTTGGCCGCATTACTTGGATCAAGTTGAGACATAAGGTTGTATTGGTTTGATAGAATCAAACGTTGAGCGTTTGACATTTCCATGATGACCTCACTAGATATCTAATACATTTTTAATGTGCTTAGGTTAACGCTTAAGACATGAGTGAAACATGATCTCAACACATATTTAATACTAAAAAATGGCAAGAACTGTCACTTTTGACCAGTTTAAAAACACTTATTTATGGTAATGATTGTATATGTAGTCTCGGTCTGAAAATACTCTTAGCCACTCTGGCTTGAATACGGTTAAAACCGCCAGTGACATACCATTTAATAGGCCCTCAGGGAAGGCAAGCAACGGTACAAAAATAAAGTAGTTATGTTGAATGGTTTCCCAATCGTAATGACCAACCGATAAATGGTAAAAGGAGTTAATCAGCAGATGCAGGCTTCCTGTTATCGCGCCGTTGAAAAAACCTGCAACGAAGATGAACACAAAAATGTTTCTTGGCAAGTAGTGATAACTCAAAAGAAAGACGAGGTAACTAATGAAGATAGGAAGCAGGGCAGACAATACTAAAGACGTGGGTAACTGCAACAACGACACATCATGTAGCAGGTGGTTGACCAGCATTGCGGGGATACTGATTAGAAAGGCCATACGCCAACCATACATCATCGTCAGCGTTGTTAGCGCGAGAAAATGAATCTGTAGTCCTTCTTTTACGCCTGCTTGAGTTGCCCATAGGATGCTGAAAAAAAAGAGTGTTGCAAAAACGAGGTGCTGAAATTCTTTTTCCTTTTCAAGCTTGGGCCAAACTACTTTTTTCCAATCTGGTAGACAGTAGGCGAGCACTATCCAAAGTATGACAACCAGAGAGCCCAAGTTAAACCAATCCATGTTACTTCCTTCCTATGCGATCATGACGCAATCATTTCTATTGTTCTTTTTATACCTAAATCAACTCATAGAGATTCATTGAAGGTACTTAGGTATAGTTAAAAAAATACCAGCAATATGCTGGTATTTTAAAGAGGTTAGTCTTGCTGTTCACTTAGTATTTTACGTTATCGTTGTACTGCGCAAGAATGGATTGAATCTCGTCCATAGTTTCTTTCGGTGGAGGGTTTACCCCTTCGAGTGGGTATTCTAAGCCCAATGCTTCCCATTTATGGGCACCCAATTTGTGATAAGGAAGTAACTCGACCTTTTCGATGTTATCCATATCTTTAATAAACTCACCAAGCATGTGTGCTGCTTCAGGGTCATCTGTGTAACCAGGCACGACTACATAGCGAATCCAAGTTTTCTTTCCGATTTTTTGCAAGTAACGAGCAAAGTCCAATGTACGTCGGTTCGATACGCCGATGAGATCTTGGTGCACTTCATCTTTCATGTGCTTGATATCAAGCATTACTAAGTCTGTTGCATCCAGTACTTCATCAATAACATCAGTGTGTTTACGAACATAACCGTTCGTATCTAGACACGTATGAATACCTTCTGCTTTAGCTGCGCGGAAAAAGTCCCGTACAAATTCAGGTTGAAGCATCGCTTCGCCGCCAGAACAAGTAACGCCACCACCTGATGCATTCATGAAGTGGCGGTAACTTTTCGCTTCGGAAATGATCTCTTCAACCGTAACTTCTTTGCCATCATGCGTATCCCATGTATCGCGATTGTGGCAATACTTACAGCGCATCAAACAACCTTGCAAGAAGACGATAAAACGAATACCAGGTCCGTCTACGGTACCACATGACTCAAATGAGTGAATACGACCAGTTGTTGACATCTTTTGCTCTCATTACTAGTAAATTCTAGCTGTTATTTTATTACAAAAAGCAGGGTTAAAACAGCTTTGTCGGTACTAAAGGCAAGGTTATGTGAAGAAAGAAAATAGATAGACCAATCTAAATAAATGCTTGATCACAGGGTTGGTTAATACCAAACGAGAGAACTTGCCTTGTATTTAGATTGGTGTGGATACAGGGATAAGTCAGCTTTTAAAAAAAGGCGAACACAGAGAAGGAGCCTGTCCCATAAACATCAGTTTGGGATTCTTCATAATCTGGCGTTTTTATCGTAAAGGTTAGGCTTGCACCGTAATTTTGGTTATACCAAGTTGCACCCGCTACGGCGCTTGCTTGCCAATTTTGCAGTGTGACGTCGTATGGCGCGGATGGCTCAGGAATACCAGGGCGATCGCCTTCGATGGTCATGTCATTGAAACGGTAACGACCTTCAAACCCCGTAAATAAGAACCAGCTTGAAGTATCCTGTGCGAGCATACTCGCTGAGAACGGGCTCTCAACACTAATATTGGCGGCTCCGATGCTGCTTGCTAGGTTTGTACCCCAACGAAACATGACGCCTTGAGAGACATCACTACGGAAGTTACCTGCATTGATGTCGTTAATGTTGGTGATTTCCCATTGCGTTTTTTGTTCTTCGCTGCGCATCAATTTATTAAATACGCGGTAGCCAAGGCTAAACGCCACTTTATCGTCGATCTGGTAATCCCAACCTTGTGGGTCAGTCGAGCCTGTTATGCCGTGAACGATTTCTTGCGCTTTTTCTGAAAGCGAACTTTCACCTGTTGCACCGATGGTGAAGTTGTAGCGGACGGCCTTATCATCAGTCAAAGAAAGATAGTTGATCTCAGTATGTAGATAACCCGCATATGGGCGATCATTGATCAGTGGATAATCCGCTTCAATGTCGCTTGGAGTCCACATTTTGTGGCCAAGAACCAACTCTATTTTATCGATATTGGGGTGTACTGAGTCTGCCAGACTCAGCCATTTCCATTGGCTTTCTTGTTTCAGTTGGCCTGTTGCGTAGGAAAGAAAAATACCATTTGTGTAGTCTTGGTCGACGCCGAAAATACCATCATTGTCGAGTGTAAAAGAGACCGTAGACTTAGTGGATGCCATCGCAACTGGAGAAAGAAGAGTAAGAACAATTAATTTACTGAGTTTCATATACTTTATTTACTAACTTTTTTCGCATCATACGTAAGAATGTGGGCAAAATCTTTCGTAATATCACAACTTTCATTCAAGAAATAAAAAAAGGCTGATGCTTAGAAGCATCAGCCTTTGTTGTATCACTAAAACGTTATTTCATTAAAGTCTTATAGAGACTCTGTGAATGTACGTGCGATTACGTCAGCTTGTTGCTCTGCAGTTAGAGAGTTAAAGCGAACAGCGTAACCAGATACACGGATTGTTAGCTGAGGGTATTTCTCTGGGTGCTTAACGGCGTCTTCTAGAGTTTCGCGGTTAAGAACGTTCACGTTTAGGTGTTGACCACCTTCGATACCCGCTTCGTGGTGGAAGTAACCATCCATCAGGCCAGCAAGGTTAGCGCGTTGTGAACCCTCATCTTTACCTAGTGCATTAGGTACGATAGAGAATGTGTAAGAGATACCATCTTGTGCGTCAGCAAACGGCAGTTTTGCAACTGAAGTTAGTGATGCTACGGCACCTTTTTCATCGCGACCGTGCATTGGGTTAGCACCTGGAGCAAATGGAGCGCCAGCACGGCGACCGTCAGGTGTGTTACCAGTTTTCTTACCGTAAACCACGTTTGAAGTGATAGTAAGAATTGACTGAGTAGGGATTGCATCACGGTAAGTCTTAAGCTTACGGATTTTGCCCATAAATACAGAAACAAGTTCACATGCGATATCATCAACGCGTGGGTCGTTGTTACCAAATTTAGGGTAATCACCTTCGATTTCGAAGTCGATTGCTAGACCGTCTTCGTCACGGATTGGCTTAACTTTTGCGTATTTGATTGCAGAAAGAGAGTCAGCCGCAACAGATAGACCAGCAATACCACAAGCCATAGTACGTTTAACGTCACGGTCATGTAGAGCCATTAGTGCCGCTTCGTAGCTGTACTTGTCGTGCATGAAGTGGATAGCGTTTAGTGCAGTCACGTACTGCTTCGCTAGCCAATCCATGAAGTGGTCCATTTTCTCCCACAACTCATCGTAGTTCAGTACATCGCCTTCGATCTTCGGCATTTGTGGACCAACTTGGATTTTTAGCTTCTCATCCACACCACCGTTGATGGTGTAAAGCATAGTTTTCGCAAGGTTAGCACGAGCACCAAAGAACTGCATTTGCTTACCAACAACCATTGGAGATACACAACATGCGATTGCGTAGTCGTCAGAGTTCATGTCTGGACGCATTAGGTCGTCGTTTTCGTACTGGATTGAAGAAGTATCGATAGACACTTTCGCACAGAACTTCTTGAAGCCTTCAGGTAGTTGCTCAGACCAAAGAACAGTGATGTTTGGCTCTGGAGAAGGACCCATTGTGTATAGTGAGTTTAGGAAACGGAAGTTTGTACGAGTAACTAGCGTACGACCGTCAAGACCCATACCACCCATAGACTCAGTTGCCCAGATAGGGTCGCCAGAGAATAGATCATCGTACTCAGGAGTACGTAGGAAACGAACCATACGTAGTTTCATTACGAAGTGGTCGATCATTTCCTGAGCTTGTTCTTCTGTGATGCGGCCAGCAGCGATATCGCGCTCGATGAAGATGTCTAGGAACGTAGAAGTACGGCCTAGAGACATTGCCGCGCCGTTTTGAGATTTAACAGCAGCTAGGTAACCGAAGTAAGTCCACTGGATAGCTTCTTGTGCAGTTTCAGCAGGACGAGAAATGTCACAACCGTATTTTGCAGCCATTTCTTTGATTTGACCTAGAGCACGGTGTTGCTCTGCGATCTCTTCACGAAGCTGCATTGTCATTTGTAGGTCTTCGCCGTTCTCGAAACGCTCTTGTAGAGAAGAGAACTGTGCGAATTTATCCTTCATTAGGAAATCAATACCGTATAGAGCAACACGACGGTAGTCACCGATGATACGACCACGACCGTATGCATCAGGAAGACCAGTCAATACGCCAGACTTACGACACGCCATGATTTGTGGAGTGTAGATGTCGAAAACGCCTTGGTTGTGAGTTTTACGGTATTCTGTGTAGATTTTCTTAACTTGTGGGTCAAGCTCGCGGTTGTAGGCTTTGCATGAACCTTCAACCATACGGATACCACCGTTAGGGATGATCGCACGTTTTAGAGGAGCGTCAGTTTGAAGACCTACGATAGTTTCTAGGTCTTTTTCGATGTAGCCTGCATCGTGAGCAGTGATGGTAGAGATAACTGAAGTATCAAAATCAACAGGAGCGTGAGTCGCGTTCTCTTGTTTGATGCCTTCCATTACCTTAGCCCAAAGCTTGTTAGTCGCTTCAGTACCTTCAGAAACTAGGAAAGATTCGTCGCCTTCGTACGGAGTGTAGTTCTTCTGAATGAAATCACGAACGTTTACTTCGTTTTGCCAGTCGCCTGCAGCAAAACCTTCCCAAGCTTTAGCAAATTGCTCTGCCATGACATACCTACCTTTTTAGTAGAAAAAAATACGTACTGCTTCGCCGTTGAGCCAGCTATCCCCAAGTTAAAGAGGGGAACAGTACACTCTTATGAATAACAATATTTATAGTCTTAAATTTAAATGTTCGAGTTACAAAACTATAAATATTGTCACTAGTTTTAACGTTTCTCTTTTTAAGCAACAGTTAGAGGTTAAACTAAAATTTTTTTGCAAACCTTAAACTAAATCAATAAATCCTCAAAAATCTCGATAAAAATGGGGTAGCGACTAGCGCTACCCACACATTTTCTGAACTGTCAGCTTTACAGCCAAGCTTGGATGCCATATTGGCCTTCAAGCATACCAACTGCAAGCATAGCAACTAAACAGATAATAAGTACGCTTACTGGGATCACAATCTTGTCTACAAACGACAAGCGAGACGCGCGCTCTTTATCACCAATTAAGCCGTTGTTATCTAAAAGCATAGTTAGTGCCCAAGCTAGAACAGGGTTAACGACTGCTGAACCAAAGATACAGATGCCTGCTGCTTGTGAATCTTTTGAGTCTTTCACCATCTGCATGCCTGCTTCAAGTAGTGGTAGAGAGACACCAACGAGAAGAGCAACGCGCATAACTGGTGGCCATACAGCAACATCCATAGGGAAACCAAGGATTGCAACAATAATACATAGAGAACCTAGTAAGATTGCACCGCCAGGAATAGGGCGCTTCGCGATTGCTGCTGGGATCATGTAAGTCCCCCAAGATGATGTGATGTTACCACCACCGACAGCGGTACCGACCATTTGGCGCACAGAACACATTGTCATTGTGTCATCAACGTCCATCAGTACTTTTTCACTCTTACGTGGGTAGTTCATTTCTTGGAAGATGCGGTGACCCAAGAAGTCAGGAGACCACATTGCTACAGCAAGAATTGCGAATGGTAGAGAAGCAATGAAGTGTTCCATATTAGGAAGACCAAGCATCCAACCTTCTTCTGTTGAACCCCACCAGTAGATTGGGTTTAGGTTTGGAAGACCCGTCTCGGTTACGAATTTAATATCGAAGCCTGCGCCAAGAACAAGTGCGATTGCAAGGCCAGTGAAGGCACAAACAGGGATTGCTAGCCAGCGTTTGTTCACTTTAGCAAGGAACGCGTATAGGCCAATAGTAACCGCAAGAACGATTAGACCGATGTAACCCATGCTACCTGCGGCAACTGTGTCGGATTGCAAACCAACAGCCCAAGCTTGAATGGAATTAATTTGGCTCATCGTTCCGGTTAAACCCAAGAAGATGAGAAGGCCACCAGCCGTACCTTCAGATGTGAGGTTAACCAGTTTTGAACCACCTTTTAACAGGCTCAGAATTAAACCAAACACACCAATGAGAATTGCCAATGCAAGAGGGTGAGCACCAGCAAGCGCGATGGTACCAATAAGAGGGATCATTGGGCCGTGGTTACCTGCTAGGTTGGCTTTAGGGTTAATAAAGCCAGAAGCAAGTACACAGAAAAGAAGTGCAGGGATGAGCATCTCTACACGGGCAACTTCGATGGCGAAATCTTTGCCCAGGTTAACATGGTCCCATGCGGCAGTTAGGCCTTCAGCCCAAGACATCATTACCGCAGAGTACATCGCGATAATACCAATCGTACCGGCAAGTGCTGGAACAAGATCTTCAAGTTCAAAACGGAAGTCACGACCTGGCAAGTTTAAGCCGAAACGACGCGGCTTCATAATTTGTAGTTCGTGGTCTAGGTAGTCTGAACGGCTTGCGAACTCAGATGCTGGACGATGAAGCTCACGGTAGCTCTTGGTCTCGATATCTGAATCAGAGT
This sequence comes from Vibrio sp. Y42_MX_L11, assembly GCF_024181785.1. Taxonomy (NCBI): domain Bacteria; kingdom Pseudomonadati; phylum Pseudomonadota; class Gammaproteobacteria; order Vibrionales; family Vibrionaceae; genus Vibrio; species Vibrio sp. Y42_MX_L11. Next base: position 288,361 of record NZ_JAMZAP010000001.1, on the reverse strand, counting down.
GCGTTTTGTTAACTGCGTCTGACATAGATTCCTCATATATTTAAAAGTTATGAATTCTTCATTCAATTGTGTTAATCCGCATCCTGCGGCACGCTTATGCTAGCTATTATTAGATTTGTTACACGTCGACATTGTGCCTAAGCATAGCTAATAACTTATTGTGTTGAGGCACAAAAAAATCCTCATCTTTTGGCAGGAGTCTAGCAAGATAGCCATTTAGGGTGATTGATTTAGATCACTTTAAGAATGGTTGTGAAATAAAACTACAGAAAGTTTCTGGCATGCGAATGAGATGGTGAAATCTTGTGTAATTTCATTACACAAGTTGCATAAAATTAGAATTTGTTGCTCTTATCGTTCTGGGATGCAGGGTAAATATCAATATTCATGATGATTATATAAAGCTGGCTTTATTCTTGCTTTCTACAGGGCAAAGACGATTTTTTGGCTAATCATTGCCGCTCAGTTTAGGAAAAAGACATGAAACAGCTTAAAGTACTGCCACTAGTGGCAATCATCTCAGGGTTAATGGTCGGTTGTGGTGGCGGTGGCGGTGGTAGTTCCACACCAAGAACTACATTCACTTTTACTTTTGCAGCTCCAAATGTCATTAGTGAAACAAATGCACAAAAAGACAGCTGTACTATTTACGACCGTAGAGTAGATGGCAATGGCATCGAGCAGGTATTGACCTATCAACCAGCCGTAAGTGCACAGCTAACAGGAGGTAAGGTTGTCGGTTTCTATTCAGACAAGAATGGTGTCCGTCAAGGCGACTTTATCTACCCATCAGGCACTACTTTGAAATTTGTTCTAGAAGACATTCCTGAGGACGGCTATTTTACTTATCAGTTGCTTGATGCTTCTGGAACCGTATTTACGGCAAACAGCTTCAGTCGAGACTTTTTAAAGGACAATAACCTTAGAAACTCAACGTTCTCAATGAATCGAGAGGCGGTGTCTGCTTGTAATAAAAATGGCAACTTCCGTAAGGCTACCCGAACTGACCTTAAATATGAAGCAACGGAGGCTGGTGGCTTAGAGTACAACTTCATATCTCAAATTGCGAAAGAGTCTAAGCCTACCTATTCTATTGATTCTTTAGATGTAAGAGCAATTGGTTCGAAGATGGAGTCGACAGTCGTGCTGCAATATGCAGACGCAGCGAAAACAGAACTGCACCAGTATGGTATTCGCGATTGGTCGAGTGAATCACCATTGCCATTGGTTGGCATGAATGGTTCTTCTCCAATCTTGAACCCAACATCTTTCAAATATGACACTTTAGACATCAGTGTACTTGTTGGTGATTACAACTACGAAGTTGCAGAGCTACCTATGTCAACGACGAAGTTCTACCACCCGCTTGAGCCAAAAACGGAAACTTGGACTTACAGTGTTGCAGCTGAAAAACCTATCAATGGTTGGACGGTAGCGCTGAACCAAAAGATGTATCAGGACGCAAATTGGGATATCTCAATTGATCCAAGCGCTTACTACAACCTAAATGCTCTGCCTGCGTCGCATGTGGTGAGAGGTTCAACTATTGATACTGGTTTTGCTTTCACTGACCAAGATAAAGGCTTTAGCCGCCTTGCATATCGTGCAGAGTCTAACTCTGGAACACTACACCGAGTAACACACAAGGTATTTACAACTTTAGAGAGTGATGTCGTTGTTCCGGAGTTGTTCTACTACACATTCGATGACAGTGTGAAACAAGATTTGAAAGTTTCTTCTACAAGTGATTACTCACAATCTATTGTCGTGGAGTCTGCTGAAGCAAACCTAAATAGCTATGACTTTGTTTCTCTTTTCTCTCATGGTGATGTGACCGATCTTAAAGTGGATCACGATGGTCTTGTGATCAGTGAAGTTGATTCTGAGAAGGTCAATACGAATGCTCAGAAATCTGATTTTATGGTATTGGTTAAGTAGCGTCTTAACACTTTTGTAAATTTATTAAGCCCCTTCTAAAGGGGCTTTTTTATATTTAATATTCAGCTTTTGAAGAATAAGTTGCTATATATTGCATATTAATTTGGCTATCGTATCTTTCTATTCGAATTATTTAGGTTAATAATTTGTTGCAAGTTTCAGGGTGTGGTGCTAATTTGTTCCGAATTAGAGAGGGCGGAGTCCCTTAATTGCAGTGACAAAAACACAGGGAGTAGAGCGCATGAATGATGTACCAGCGCTAGATATAAAAGACCTGCACAAAACATTTGGACAAAATGAAGTTCTCAAGGGAATTTCTCTTGCCGCGCACAAAGGAGATGTCATCTCCATCATTGGCTCTTCCGGTTCTGGTAAGAGTACCTTTCTTAGATGTATCAACTTGCTAGAAACGCCTACCGCAGGTGAAATTTGGGTGAATGGTGAATTAATCCAAATGAAGAACAACCGAGCAGGGGAATCCGTTCCTGCTAATGAAAAGCAAGTGCAACGTATTCGCTCACGTCTAGCGATGGTGTTCCAAGGTTTCAACTTATGGTCACACCTGACAGTACTAGAAAACGTGATTGAAGCCCCTGTTCATGTTCTAGGCGTGCCAAAAGCCCAAGCGATTGAAAACGCAGAAGTCTTGCTTAAGAAAGTAGGCCTATATGAGCGTAAAGACTATTATCCTGGGCACTTATCTGGCGGTCAGCAGCAACGTGCCGCTATTGCCCGTGCGCTAGCAGTTGACCCTGAAGTGATGTTGTTTGACGAGCCAACCTCTGCGCTTGACCCAGAACTAGTTGGGGAAGTATTAGGGGTAATGAGAGATTTGGCAGATGAAGGACGAACCATGCTGGTGGTCACGCACGAAATGGCGTTTGCGCGAGACGTATCAAACCATGTGATGTTCTTGCATCAAGGCTTAGTGGAAGAACAGGGAAATCCAGCTAAGCTATTTACAAACCCGGATTCGGAACGATTACAGCAGTTTATCTCATCCATTTACTAATATTTTTAGGCGGCAGACTATTGCCTCCTAAGCCAGCACAACAAACAAAACGAAATAAAATAGCAATCACAGGAGTATGGAAATGAAAAAGTGGTTATTAGCAGCAACGATCGCTGCAACGGCAGTATCTGGTGTCGCTCAAGCGAAAGAATGGAAAACAGTTCGCTTCGGCATTGAGGGTGCTTACCCTCCGTTTAGCTGGACAGAAACGGATGGTTCGCTGAAAGGCTTCGACGTAGACATGGCCAACGCGCTTTGTGAAGAAATGCAAGTGAAATGTAAGATTGTCGCGCAAGATTGGGATGGCATCATTCCTTCTCTATTAGCGCGTAAGTACGACGCAATCATCGCTGCGATGTCTATTACTGAAGAGCGTAAGAAGAAAGTCGATTTCACTGGCAAATACGCACTGATTCCAAACAAATTTATTGCCAAGAAGGGTGCGAATCTGGATTTTGACAACCTAGATGGCAAGAAAATCGCCGTTCAACGTGCAACAACACACGACAAATATCTGACAGATAACTATGGCGATAAAGTAGAAATTGTTCGTTACGGTTCTTTTGATGAGGCTTACCTAGATTTAGCCAATGGTCGTGTTGCCGCTGTATTGGGCGACGCCTCTGCTCTAGAAGAAGGTGTGCTTAATAAAGCGGGCGGCGACGCGTACGAGTTTGTTGGTCCGTCATTGACCGATCCTAAGTGGTTCGGTGAAGGTTTTGGTATTGCCGTGCGTAAACAAGATAAAGATCTAACGAAGAAATTGGACGCGGCGATAATTTCTCTACGTGAGAAAGGTGTTTATCAAGAAATTGCTGGTAAATACTTTAACTACGATGTGTACGGTGAATAAACCGTAATTAAGCGACCGTTGGCTTGTTCCTAGAAGTAGTCAACGGTCGATTTTTTGAGTTTAGGGATTAGGAACTCACCTATGCTAGATTTACAAGGATACGAAGCTTCGATTTTAAAAGGGGCTTTAGTAACGATAGAAGTTGCAGTGCTTTCACTCCTTCTTGCGGTGATCTTAGGTATGCTTGGCGCATTAGCTAAGCTAGCGCCTTACAAATGGGCAAGGGCGATTGCCACTCTTTACACCACCGTCATTCGCGGCATTCCAGATTTGGTTCTGATGATGCTGATTTTCTTTGGTGGACAAATACTTTTAAACAATAGCCTGTACTCCATTAACGAAACGCTCAATGAGTGGTTTGCTTCGAGTGATCCAAACCATGAGTGGACGTCTTACTTACCTGATTATATTGATGTCAGCCCATTTATTGCAGGTGTACTCACGATTGGTTTTATCTTTGGTGCCTACATGGCGGAGACTTTTCGCGGAGCGATCATGGCGGTGGACAAAGGTGAACTAGAAGCGGCGAAAGCTTATGGTATGAGCTCAGCCTTATCGTTTAGAAGAATCTTACTACCTCAGATGATTCGTCATGCATTACCTGGATTTGGTAATAACTGGTTAGTGTTACTCAAGACCACAGCGTTAGTGTCCATCATCGGCCTGGATGACATGGTGAGAATGAGCTCGTTGGCGGCAGGTACGACGAAAATGCCGTTTACCTTTTACATGGCTGTCGCGCTCATCTTTCTATTTTTTACCAGCGTTTCGACCGGGCTACTCAAGCTTGTTGAGCGTAAGTTCAGTATTCATGCGAGGTAAGTTATGGATTTTTCTTTGATTATTGAAAGCTTCCCAACTTATCTTCAGGGACTTTGGACGACAGTTTGGCTGGTAGGATTAGCGTTGGTTATCGGTTTGTGTGTCTCGATTCCATTAGCTGTGGCACGTAATAGTACGAATTATGCCTTTAGCTTACCTTCTTGGGGATTCATTTACTTTTTCCGTGGAACACCGTTGTTGGTCCAGTTGTATTTGATTTATTACGGTATGGATCAGTTCTTTCCTGTGAAAGATACCTTGTGGGAAAACGCCTGGTTTTGTGCTTTAGTCGCTTTTATTCTTAATACGTCGGCTTATACAGCAGAAATTATTCGTGGTGCGATTAATGGCTTGCCCAAAGGTGAAGTAGAAGCTGCCAAAGCGTATGGGATGAGTAAGTTTATGACATACAGACGTATTATCTTGCCTAGTGCACTGCGTCGAGCATTACCAGCTTATTCAAACGAAGTGATTTTCATGCTGCACGGTAGTGCGGTCGCGGGTATCGTTACCATTATGGATCTAACTGGCGCTGCGCGCTTAGTTAACTCACGTTACTATGCGCCATTTGAATCTTTCCTAACGGCGGGGCTGTTCTACATGGCACTGACGTTTATGATCTTGTGGTGCTTTAAAGTGGCAGAGAAGCGCTTCTTGGCATACCTACGTCCTTTAAGTTAATAATTAATGTCAGCAATGGTATCGGAATGGGTACCATTGCTTTTTGATGATTTTGTTATCTTCATTCCTATTTTCCCTACCGATACAAAAGACTATTTCTTTTTATTCATGTACTTACATTAATATTTGATAAACCCATTGTTTAGTAAGTAAAAATGAAAAAAACAATTCTATCGTTGGGCCTTGCCGCCGTTGCCACTGGATGTGGTGGGGGAGAGGGAGAGTCACAATCTAATGCTCAAGTAAAACCAACGCCAGCTCCAGTTCAACAAGCTCTGGAAACTGGTAATGCACTGCTCGTTTCTGACCCGAACGATTTCATCCGAGAAAGTCGGCAAGTTGTGGAAGGGCACAAGAAACAGTCGAATACGATCAAATCTGCAATTGCGAAAAACCTTTCTGGCCTTTATTGGGATCCAACCCATGATGCAGCGATCTTGGCACCTCAGTATGGGTTCAACGACACCATCTTGATGACCAACAAGGCCATGGCCAACGGTTATAAAGATCAGGCGTTGTCAATTGGCGTTGCTGGAGAAAAAGCTAATGGTCAACGTTATGCGCTATTAGGTAGTAACCCATTTAGAACGGCACAACGCTTTCCCGAGTCTTCGAATGCAGCGATGACTCAATGGCTAAGCAACCTGGTCACTTGGTTGTCAGGCGGAACTACTTCAAACGTTGTCATCGCGCAAATGGATCAGTCTTATTACTTCCCTGATGAGCAAGCGACTCGGAATTGGCTGAAAGACAATGTTTCACAAGAGTTGGCGTTTAACGAGGCCAACCTATGCGATGGTTCGAAGCTACTTAGCTGCTTGCAAACCAATACTCCAAACTTATTGATCTTGTCACAGCATCTGCAATCTGGCGACACCAACCAACAAGTACTCGATGCTCTGGCATACGCTGAGCAAGCCCAAATTCCTGTTCTATACCTGCATTGGGATGGAGGACTAACTGAACTTGGCCGAGACATTTTGGAAAAATTCCATGTTGATTATGTGGGAGATAACTATTGGCGTAAGTTAGGCTTGGTTGATTGGGCGCCTTCATCACTCATGAACTTCGTGCCAGACTCTGTTGCTATGCAACAAGCGCTGCTGTCTCGTTTTGAATCTCAAAACTTCAATGTTGACTTGTCACAGTGTGATGACAAATCTTGTCCTGACACTGCGAATATGGAAAGTCAATTTTATGCAGGGGCAAACAGTATTCGCCATCGGTTGCAAAAGCTTGATGAACAAAAAGTAGATTTGTTTAATCAAGACGGCTACCAATACGAAAAACTCATGGTATTGCTGGCTGATCATTATCGTCAAACGGTTGTCTTCCCAATGGACAAACAGTCAACCCAAACGACCGAATTCCTAAAGTCGTACTTTGCCGATTACGTGCAATACAACAGCCGAAGCGTAAACCCAAAACAACCAAATATGGGGAACTTCAGCCGTAGTGAGTTTAGCCCTGAAGTAAAGAGAATCAGCGCAACGATTAATATGGAATCAAAGCGTAACTTCCGCTCTGCTGGTGTGTATGCGCTTCCTGGGGAGACCTTTACGGTCACGCGCAATGACAGTAATGAAGTGACGACTAAAATTGTCATCAACAGTTTAAGAAGTGGCGCAACTCATGAGTTCAGCAAAGATGGATACACGCGACCAAAAATGCTGACTTCTTTCGCCTATGAGGTGAAGCCGGGTGAAACCATCACGCTGACTTCACCTTATGGCGGGCCTATCCAGGTTCACTTTAACAATAATGATGTACCAGTAGCTCTAACATTTAGCCATGTAGCGCAACACCCTGTATGGAGAAGTGAAAAGGATAACGATGCGTTTATTCAGGAGCTTGAAGCGAATTTGTTCGATTGGGCTGAACTGATCACGCCTGGATTTGAGGTACATTCTAAACGTGACAAAATGCTTGAATCTGTCAACGATGAGATGTGGTCGACACCAGCTGAAATGGCGCTGGCGACAGAAGAGTATGTTCATAACTACCCACATGTCTTGGCTGGTTTCCAAGGGCCGGGTATCGATGAGGTTCCGGAAATTATCCAGTACGCCAAAAATCAAGGTTGGGAAATCGCCAATATTGATATGGTGAAGCATATGAACGCTGACCAAGCGACGTGTGGTTACGGCTGTTCTGGTAACCCATACGATGCTTACTGGTCATTCAGCCCACTCGGTCACGGTGATTTACATGAGCTTGGTCATGGCTTGGAAAAAGGTCGATTCCGATTTGCAGGCTGGGAAGGGCATTCAACGACTAATTACTACTCGTATTACAGTAAGTCTCGTTTCTTCCAGAATACGGGGAAAGTTTCAACTTGCCAAAGCTTAGATTTCAAAGGCCAGTTTGAATTATTGCAAGCAAGCCGAACTCAAGCGGATCCAAACGCTTACATGGCAGCGCAAAATCAAACTGGTTGGAGTTGGGGAGCTCGCGTTTACATTCAAATGATGATGGCGACGCAGCATGAAGGTGTACTGCAAAATGGTTGGCATTTATTGGCGCGATTGCACCTGATTGAACGTGAGTTTAACCGCTTGAAATCGGATGATGCGCTTTGGAATGAGAGACGATTGAGTATTGGTTTCACCAACTACTCTCGTGAAGAGGCAAATAGCATCTCAAACAACGACTGGTTGCTTATTGCTCTGAGCTACATCTCTCAGCGAGACATGACGAGCTATTTAGATATGTGGGGCTTCTCGTTCACAGAAAAAGCGAAACAGCAGGTTGTGGCGCTGAATCTACCGCCGATGCCTCTCACTTACTTTGCAAGCAGCAATACCGGCTACTGTCTGAACGAATTTGCTCAAACGCCAGTCAGTGTTGATGGTCAAACGGTTTGGCCGCTGAACTAGCTGAGTAGAAAGTAACTTGCATGAAAAAGGGAGACAGAGTCTCCCTTTTTCATGGAGTAAGCTTAGCGTTGAGTCCCGCTTATTGCTCAGTTATGTATTACTTGAACGTCGACCAAATTGGAGCGTGGTCTGAAGGTTTTTCAATACCGCGTAATTCATAATCGATCCCCGAGTCAATACATTTTTTCGCGAGAGAAGGGGTCGCCAAAATGACATCAATTCGTAGACCTCGGTTATCATCAAACCCGCGAGAGCGATAATCAAACCACGAGAATTTATCGTTCACTTCTGGATATAGCTTGCGGAAGGTGTCCTCAAAGCCCCAATCTAGCAAGGTTTTCAGCCATTCGCGCTCTTCCGGTTGGAATGAACATTTACCTGTTTTTAGCCAACGCTTACGGTTTGGTTCGCCGATACCGATATCTGCATCAATAGGGCTGATGTTGATGTCACCCATAACAATCAATTGCTCGTCACTATTGTGATGATCGTTTAGGTAGGTCATCAGATCTTTATAAAACTGACGTTTGTATGGGAATTTTGTTTCGTGGCTGATGTTATCCCCTTGAGGGAAGTAGCCGTTTAGCACTGTGACCTTTTCGCCGTTTTCATTTAAAAACGTTGCCATGATCATGCGCTTTTGGTGCTCTTCGTTATCCGTCGGGAACCCTTTTTGTACGTGTAGAGGTTCTTGCTTACAAAGCATTGCGACGCCGTAATGCGCTTTTTGACCATGGAAATACACTTTGTAGCCCATGGCTTCGACAGCTTCAATCGGGAATGCTTCATCGTGAACTTTAATTTCCTGAAGGCCAATCACATCTGGTTGGTGTTTGTCGATTAGCGCTTGGAGTTGGTGCAGTCGCGCACGTAGTCCATTGATGTTAAAGCTGATTACTTTCATTGTTTATCCTTTTTGAGGGCGTACTTTTTTATGAATAGTATCATTGTGCAAGAGCACTGAAAACGAGTCTCGGTGAAAGGAGCGAAACGTTGGGCTACTTTGCTTTTAATTTGTTTTCTAAGTCGTTTTGCACGATCTTTAAAGCGTTAAGCGCAACTTCTGGATCTATCTCATTGCTCTCAAGTAAATAGATCAAATCGACAGCCAATTTGATCTCTTCAGGTGCGTCATCTAAAGGCGAGGTTGGTTGATCGGCCATTATTGATGTTTTTCCCTATGTGTAATTTGGTTCTCTAGCTTAAGAAGTGCTGCTTCACAACGCGCTAAACGTTGCTCGGTTGCTAGTAACACTTTTTGAGCTTCGGCACGCATAAAACTCGGAGCGCTTTCGACAGCACGTTCTTTTTCTAACACCATCTCGCGCAAGCGTCTTGCCCACTCTTGGTGTTGAGCGAGCTCCTGATAAAGCACGTTGATAGGCTTGCGGAAATGGCTGCTATGTTTGATTTCATTCTTGCGAATTTTGGTGGTAGAAATCTCGCGTTGAATCGCACCTATTTGCGCTACTAACCGTTCAGTGAGGTACTCAGCACGCAGAGCGGTGAGCTTACCTTCATTTTGCTCACGCACAATCGCATCCAGCGTGGCTTTTGCTTCTTTTACGCAAGGAGTAAGTAAGCGAGAGCGACAACCAAATAAGCGCTCATCAAAAAGCGGAACATGGTGTTCGCCTCTTTGACGGTCAAGAACAGCGGCTTGCTTCGCCATTTGTTCTAGGTTTTCCTGGAGTTGAGAAATGTTCATGACAAACCTACAAACCATGCGTCATAAGCCAATTTTATGGCCAGTATACTGACGACAGTAACAAATACAGGGCGAATGAATTTAGAACCAAACCGAATGGCGGAATGCGCGCCAACAAAAGCGCCAGCCATTAAACATACCCCCATTGTTAAGCCTAGCACCCAGTTGATATGACCGAGGACTGCAAACGTAATCAAAGAGGTAAAGTTGCTGGTAAAGTTCATTGCTTTTGCTAAGCCAGAGGCGAGCAAGATATTCAGCCGATACAGAGCCATTGAACTGACCGTCCAAAAAGCCCCAGTTCCAGGCCCTGCGAGCCCGTCATAGAACCCTATGGATAATCCTTGCATGTACTGTTTTCTATGAAGTTTTGGGCAAGGCTCGGGAATTGGACTTTGATGAGGAGAGTGTGGTGTTTTATGGAAGACGGTGTATAACGCCGCCGCTAAAATAACAAGAGGTAACCCTTTTTCTAGCCAATCCGTGCTAATCGCGTCCACAAGTAGGGTACCTAATGTTGCTCCGACAAGCGTCGCTACAAATGCTCTTCCCCAGCATTGAGGCTTGAATAAACGTTTCTTGTAGTACGTAAATGCCGCAGTAGAAGAGGCAAAGGTAGCCGCAAGTTTATTGGTGCCTAGTGCAATATGAGGCGGCAAGCCCAACGATAGTAGGGCAGGTACGGTTAGCATGCCACCACCACCGGCAACTGCATCAATAAATCCAGCGACAAAAGCGACAAGCGCCAACACCAACAGCATAGTTGGCTCAATCATTTCCATAAATGGTGATTCTTCTAATATTCTATTTTACGTTTAAATGGAGGTAGTGAGTCGATTAAGGCTTGTCCGTATCGCTTAGTGACTAGGCGTCGATCAAGAATCGTTACTCTACCAGAATCTCTCTCTTTACGCAGTAAGCGACCTACGCTCTGGATCAGCTTTTTGCTTGCGTCAGGTACAGTTATTTGCATAAATGGGTTCCCTCCTTTTTTCTCGATATATTCGGAGTGAGCCTGTTCGACAGGGGAGGTTGGAACACCAAATGGAATTTTTGTTATCACCAAGTTTTCAAGTAATTCGCCAGGTAAATCTAGCCCCTCAGAGAAACTGCCAGTACCAAATAAGATGCTGGTTTTATTTGATTCTATTAGCTTTTTATGTTTTTTTAGAATTTCTTGACGTGAGCTTTCACCTTGAACTTGCAACGCCCAGCCTTTTTTTATGAAATCCGAAGACAGCGCCTTCGCAACTTGGTTCATCTGCCAATAGGATGAGAATAATACTAAGTTGGCTTTCTTGTCTTCCAAGTACTTAGGCAATATCTCAATAAGATATTCAGTAAATTGAGGCGCTGGTGGTTCATATTTCATCGCAGGGATGAGCAATTCTGCCTGGTTTTGGTAATCGAATGGTGACGCAAGCGCTAAAAACTGTGTGCCTGATTCTGGTTTTCCATCAATACCAACCTGATGGCAAAAGTAATGGAAGGAGTTTAATGCACGCATCGTTGCGGAAACTAAAATGGCGCCAATGCACCTGCTCCAAATTTGTTGGTCGAGTTGCCATCCAATTTCAAGCGGAGAAACACTCACAATGAAATCACCCTCGCGATCGGGGTGGGTTTCTAACCAGCGAGCTAAAGGCGCACCTTTTTCACGAGTTGGCTCAGCCATCAAGTGCCAGACTTGCGCTAGGTTTTCTAACCTTTGAATGTAGAAGCCGAGCTCTGCAAGCGCTGGTTCAGCCAATCTTGTCGCAAGCTCCCCATCTTTTACTCTTTCCGCAATAAGGTCGGCAATTTTTGCCACACTTTGATTTGCTTTTTTACTGAACTGCTTCAACTCTTTGGATTGGTTCTCTAGCCATTCTGGTAGTTCACCGTGCTCAAAGCGGTAGATGCCTTCTTCAAATTGAGCTGGATCGAACTGTTTAGGCAGTTGAGTCAGTGCTGGTATCAAGTTCTGAACCGCGTCTTGAAGGTCGTTGCGAAATCGAGCTACGCGTTTCTCGTCTGCGAGCGACGAAAATTTGCTAATCGACTGATTTAACTTCTCAAGCCATGCTGCCGCACCTTTTAAGCTCGCAGATGCTGAAGCATGATCGCGGGCGACATGAGGCAAGTGATGTGCCTCGTCAAAGACGTATATCGTGTTTTCTGGCTCAGGTAAGATTACTCCGCCCCCCAAGTCTGCGTCTGCCATGACGAGAGAGTGGTTCGCAATGATGACATCATTCTTATCCAGCTCCGAGCGCGCTTTTTGAAATGGGCATCCGCGATGGCCGGGTAAGCTGTTATTACAACTGTGTTTATCACTAACAATCAGTTGCCAAAGCTTATCATCGATGGTTTTAGGCCAAGAATCACGGTCACCGTCCCATTTACCTTGCGCAAGAGAGCGATGCATTGTTTCCAACAGCTCTATATCTTTTTGCTTAGGCTTGGTTTCGAACATGGCTAACTGACCACCATCAGCACCACAAGCTGAAGCAAGTTTTTCTGCACAACAATAGCGTTGACGGCCTTTTGCCAAAATAAAAGAAAACTCTCGGTCGGTAATCCGACGAAAAAGAGGGAGGTCTTTATTTATGAGCTGCTCTTGCAGAGCTACGGTCGCCGTTGAGATAACCACTTTTCTATTGTTATGTACAGCCACGGGGATGGCAGCCATTAGATAGGAGAGCGACTTACCAATTCCAGTCCCTGCTTCTGCAACCAGTATTCGGTTAGATTTGTGGTACTGACCGCACAGTGTTTTTGCAATCTCTGCAACAAGGTAGTTTTGTGCTCTTCTAGGTACAAAGTTATCAAGTTGATCTTGCAGGTTTTGATAGCTATTACGAATCGATTTTTGAATGTTACTGGTCAGCATACGGGCCTCAAATGCGTTGGAGGCGAATAGTAGCACACATCACTAGTTGTACAGTAGTTCACAAAACGGAATGCTTTTATGAGGAATGTAGATCTTCTTCACAAAAAAATATTGAACCTTATCTAAATGAAATTAATTTCATTATATGAAAAATATAAAACTCCAAATATGATATTTGTATGGTTTTTTATCCTATATATTTTGTTTTTTAGTATTTGTTTTGGGTTTAAAATCTCATTGTTAATGGTTTTATAAATTATGAAAAATCAAGAGGATTGATTAGATGTTCGTCGAATAAATAAAGATAAACTTTTCAAGTTATTGTTTTTAAATATTATTTTTGTTTTTTTACATTGGTATTTAGAAAATTTGACAGCCAGAATAATCTTTTGCACTCTTAGCTCCAGATTTTGAGAAGGCGCTGTATAACGTTTTGTTAACGCTCTATCTCAAACATATAAAAAAAGGGAACCGGACAAGGATATCCCGAACTAAGAAAAGGCAGTGGATTAATTATGAAAAAAACTCTAGTAGCTCTTGCAGTAGCTGGCATCTCTACGTCTGCTCTAGCAGCAGGCAACATCTACGACAACGGTACAACTTCTTTCAACCTTAAAGGTGAGATCGATACTTACGTAAGTACTGTTGAACGTAAAGAAAACGGTAAAACTTCTACTAAGCGTGATGTAGACGTTGACCTTTGGGCTAAAGTCCAAGTCGATGCTGAACACAAACTAAACCAAGACGTTAAAGTATTCGGTTCATTTGAACTAGAAAACGGTGAATTCTTCGATAACGACAACAAACTTACTGGTGAAATTGACGGAGAACACGCACGTGTACGCACAGATGATCTTTACTTCGGTGCTTACTTCGGTGACAACTGGGGTGTAGCTGTTGGCGAAGTTGGTGACTTTGGTGATTCTCTGGACGCAATCACTATCGACAACACTAACGAAGGTCTTGGCTACGTTGATGACTTCGTAAAATCAAAAGAAAGTGCTGGTCACGCTGTTTCTGTTAAAGGTAGTTTCGATAAGCTAACTGTTATCGCTGATGCATACTTAGATCAAGACGAGAAAATCGATACTGCATTCGGTCTATCTGCACAATACGCAATCAACGAAATGTTCACTGTTGGTGCTTCTTACCAAGATCAAGAAAACCGTAACCTTGCTGGTGATGACTACCAAGTAATGGGCGCAGCTGTTCGTTTCAACATGGACAACTTCTCTGCTGCAGTTAACTACGTTGCTGAAGAGCTAAACAAAGCTGACCAAGATACATGGTCTGCAGTAGCAGCTTACCAAATGAACGAAGCTCGCGTTTACACTTCATTCGGTTTCACTGAGTACGAAGGCGACCACGACCAATCTTACTACACGTTTGGTGCTGACTACGCTGTAACTGGTAACGTTCTAACGTTCATCGAATACACTGCAAGCGAAAACGATAACAAAGATGCTTCTATGAAAACTGAAGGCGATATCGTAGTTGCTGGTGTTTACTACACGTTCTAATCGCAGAACTTAAGTAGATATAGTAAAGGTCGCATTTATTGCGGCCTTTTTTATATTAATAGCTTGTATCTCCTTAGGCACCTGAAAGCATTGACCAAGTGAGTACATGAAGATTTTTGAGAATTGAATGCGCTTACGAGTTATCTACAGTCAATGATGTAGAAATGATTGGCTTTTCAGCAATGATTTCCTCAAACTGTGATGAATCGTAAGCGATATTTAACTCTTTTGATGTAATTAATTGAATTTTAAGGTTATTAGGATATGAGACTAAAAGCTTGGACAGTAGCATTTGTGCTTGGGTTGTTTGGTACAACAGCGAACGCAGACACAACAAATAAAGCTGATACTTCAGCAACCCTAACTACCGCTCAAGGCGTTCAAGTGCTATTTGTAAATGGCGTTAGTGCGGATGATTTGAGTGAACCGTTTGGTCTTGTTGATGGCTCTAACCAAGTAGTTGTAAAAGTAAACAAAGCGATTGGGCGTGGTGATAAACGTACTCAAGTTTACTCTGCACCATACATTCTTGGCTTTAGTTCTGGCACGGGTGAGCTTTATATTGATGCGCCACCTTTTAGAGAAAAACGTCAGGCAGACAAGCTGTTTGAGCAAGATAAAATGGACTGGAAAGTAAGTTTCAACGATAAGTCTATTGATTACTCGCAATATAAAATGCCAGGTGAGAAAGGCGCGTTCCCATATTCAAACCTTGATGAGCAACTAGCGGAGTACAATGAAGCTCATGGCGTTTTCTTTGCAAACGGTAAGAGAGTCGAATTGTCTGAGCTACAAGCAGCGACGGCTGAAATTGTAACCAGCAAAAGCGCGCAAAGAGTAAAATCACCCGTAACAAAAGCGAAGATTGCCTACCTAGAAATGACAGACGAAGAACGTCAGGCATTCAAGAAGTGGGTTGCTCAACAATAATCGTTATTGGTAACGACAAAAACTAAAAAAGCAGGCGATTGCCTGCTATTATGTTTTTTGAGGTTTAAGCCTAGAGCTTTATTTCTCGCCACTCCCCTGGCTTTAAATCGTCAAGAACAATGCCGCCCATCGAGTAACGAACTAAACGCAGCGTTGGGAAGCCAATGTGTGCAGTCATGCGACGCACCTGGCGATTTCTTCCCTCAATAATGGTAATGGCTAGCCACGTTGTTGGGATATTTGCCCGAAAACGAACAGGAGGGGTTCTATCCCAGACTTGTGGTTCTGGAATCACTTCAACTTCGGCTGGTAGGGTCATACCATCTTTTAGCTCTACTCCCTTTCTCAATTTTTCAAGATCTTGCTCTAGAGGAGCGCCATCGACTTGAACCCAATAAGTCTTCGGGGATTTTGACTTTGGCTGCGTGAGCTTCGCCTGCAAGATGCCATCGTTAGTGAGTACCATCAAACCTTCGCTGTCTCGGTCCAATCGGCCAGCCGCATAGACATCTTTGATTGGGATATAGTCCGCTAACGTTTTGCGACCATCGCCATCGGTAAATTGACTGAGCGTATCGTAAGGCTTATTGAAAATAATGACTTTACGATCTTTTGGATCCACTTTTGGCTTCTGGTTTCTTGCTGAGCGAACAGGGCGACGGTTTGTTTGAGTACGAGTCTTCGAGCCATTGCGAGCTCCTGAGTGTTTAAAATGGCCCGTTTGGGATTGATTGCGACTGCGACCTTTTTCCTGACCTGTACGAGATGACATGTTAACTACCCTGCAAAAATGTAAATGAACTGTGTTTGAAAGTTTTAAGTTTTCTCATGATCGGATATGATTTGCGCGCCTAAAACTAACAAACGCGCACAGAATGATAGACTAATTCGTGTTATTTGTTTAATTATATCAGTGCACTCATGGATTCAGAGCCCAGAGCTTCAAACTACAACAAAGAGTGCGAACCGCATGTGGCGTTAGTGAGGAGACATGTACTGCTAACGTGCAGCAATGCGTCAATTAAACCAACTCAGACGCTGAGTTGATCAGCCAACAAGTTGATTAAAAAATAGGGAAATTTCATGCCTACAGAAAAACCTACAATTATCTACACCATCACTGATGAAGCGCCGGCGCTAGCAACTTATTCATTACTACCAATCATTCAATCATTCACAGCATCGTCTGGCATCAATGTAGATACTCGTGATATTTCACTAGCAGGTCGAATTATCGCTAACTTCCCAGAGCATCTAAAAGAAGAACAGCGCATTGGCGATGCGTTGACTGAGCTTGGTGAACTGGCTCAAACTCCAGAAGCAAATATCATCAAGCTGCCTAACATTTCAGCTTCAGTTCCTCAGCTTAAAGCGGCGATTAAAGAGCTTCAGGCGAAAGGTTACGATTTACCAAACTACCCAGAAGAACCGAGCACGTACGAAGAGAAAGCGATTAAAGCGGCTTACGACAAAATCAAAGGTAGTGCGGTTAACCCAGTACTTCGTGAAGGTAACTCAGACCGTCGTGCTCCAACTTCGGTTAAGAACTACGCGAAGAAAAATCCACATTCAATGGGTGCGTGGTCATCAGAGTCTAAGTCTCATGTTGCGAGCATGTCAGACAATGACTTCTTTGGTAGCGAAAAGTCCACGACTATCTCTGGTGCAACAGAGGTAAAAATCGAGTTTGTTGGTAATGAAGGTACAGTTAAAGAGCTCAAGTCTGCGTTCCCATTACTAGATAAAGAAGTCATTGACACTTCAGTGATGAAGAAGAAGGCGCTGGTTGAATTTTTCGAGAAAGAGATTGCTGAAGCGAAAGCACAAGACGTGCTGTTGTCTCTTCATATGAAAGCGACGATGATGAAAGTTTCTGACCCAGTCATTTTCGGCCATGCAGTAAAAGTTTACTACAAAGACGTTTTCGATAAATACGGTAAGCTGTTTGAAGAACTGGGCGTTGATGTAAACAATGGCATTGGTGATGTTTACTCGAAAATTGAGTCTCTACCTGAAGCACAAAAAGCAGAAATTGAAGCGGCAATTCAAGCGGTTTACCAAACTCAACCAGAGCTTGCGATGGTTGACTCTGATCGTGGTATCACCAACTTACATGTACCAAGCGACATCATTGTAGATGCTTCTATGCCAGCAATGCTTCGCTCTTCTGGTCAAATGTGGGGACCAGATGGTAAACAAAAAGACACCAAAGCGATGATACCAGATCGTAGCTACGCAGGTATTTACCAAGCGGTGATTGATTTCTGTAAAGAGCACGGCGCATTTGACCCGACCACGATGGGTAGCGTGCCTAACGTTGGCTTAATGGCTCAAAAGGCAGAAGAGTATGGTTCTCACGACAAGACATTTATTCTAGACGCAGCGGGTACTGTTCGCGTTGTTGATACTGCGGGTAACGTATTGTTAGAGCAAGCGGTTGAAGAAGGCGATATCTTCCGTATGTGTCAGGTGAAGGACGCACCAATCCAAGATTGGGTTAAGCTAGCAGTGACTCGCGCACGTGCAACAGGTGTTCCAGCCGTATTCTGGCTAGACGAAAACCGTGCGCACGATGCTGAACTCATTAAGAAAGTAAATACCTACTTACCAGAGCACGATACTGACGGTCTAGAGATTAAGATCCTATCTCCTGTTGATGCTTGTAAGTACTCGCTAGAGCGTATGAAAGCGGGTCTGGATACTATCTCTGTAACAGGTAACGTTCTTCGTGACTACCTAACAGACCTATTCCCAATTCTAGAGTTAGGCACGTCAGCTAAGATGCTATCTATCGTTCCATTGATGAATGGCGGTGGTCTATTTGAAACAGGTGCTGGTGGTTCTGCTCCTAAGCATGTTCAACAAGTAGAAAAAGAGAATCACCTTCGTTGGGATTCTTTAGGTGAGTTCTTAGCACTAGCTGCATCCCTAGAACATCTAAGTGTGGTGGCAAACAACCCGAAAGCGCAAGTTTTGGCGGATACGCTAGACAAAGCGACTGGTGAGTTTTTAGATACCAACAAGTCTCCGTCACGTAAAGTGGGCGAATTAGATAACCGCGGTAGTCATTTCTACCTCGCACTTTACTGGGCGAAAGCACTTGCCGAGCAAACAGACGATGCTGATCTCGCTGCTGAGTTTGCACCGATTGCGAAAGCGTTGTCAGAGCATGAAGAAAAAATCGTCGCTGAGCTAAACAACGCACAGGGTGTGAAAGGAGAACTGGGCGGTTACTACCTGCTAGACGATGCATTGGTTTCTAAGTTGATGCGCCCAAGCGAAACCTTTAACGCGATCATTAACAAGTAAAATAGATGAAAAGAGCACGTCGCTTTCGACGTGTTTCTTATTTTATCAATACTTTGTATGTGGTCTATCTGCATTTCATAAGCTACAAATAGTAAGAAACCCGCTATCTTGGCGGGTTTATTTTTCTCTTCAGAACATCAAAATGATGTTTCGAGAGCAATATTTTTATTTTTCGACAGCGCTCTAATTATTTGGCTTGACCTTCAAGAGGCACGACGCTACTCGCGTGACAGCCTTTGGGACCTTTTTCAATCTCGTATGAGACTTGTTGGCCTGCTTTCAGTGTACGATAACCGTCCATCTGGATAGTTGAGTAGTGGGCAAAGATATCTCCCTCTTCTTCATCTGAACAAATAAACCCAAATCCTTTGGCATTGTTAAACCACTTTACTGTACCTGTAGCCATGCTTTTACATCCCTCATGCATTTTTTACTGAGTTGTTACAACAACCAAGTTATACCTTTAACCTGGTACTACTATTGTCAGCGAACGCTAACAAACATCTAGTCAATGAGAAATCACATTCACCAAGCTGCTTAAAAACAAATGGATTCAAAATGACGATTTATGCATCAACACTTTCCACTGTAGTCAATGAATCCCGACAGTCAATAGCATTAAGCAACAAACAGAAACATAATTGAAAACAAATCACTTTTGAGATTAACAAATTTGCAAACAGTTTTTCGTATATACGCGGAAGTTTGGTCAATTAGCCTGCAAAGTAGTATTCACTGGAAAAACCATACTGTTCGTGTTGCTTATGATAGATGAATCCTCTAACTGAATAAAAAATGAAGTTTTCGTGATAATTACCCCATTCTCAGTTAGGAAGTGTGATCTCGGTAGAAGACTGAGAGATGTTTCGCAATAGCACGGAGGGGGTAAAAAGAAAGTTATTTTATAAGTAAAAATGTGTAACTTATCGACAAGCATCTTTTATTTGCGCCCCCTCAAGACCTGCATTAGTCTCTATATTAGGTAGCAACTTTTATCGATCAAAGATCGAATTCGGTGCCATATCTCACTACACCGCGCTGCACGCTTGTGGTAGATTGTTTTTATAGGTCGAAAACATCAACCCTTTGATACGATATCTTTGAATTGCCATGAGTAAAAATTTTGAATGGGTCACTCCGGACTCTGATCTTCTGGAGCGAGAAAGTACGAAAGTTCAGCCACCTAAGCTGTACAATGTTGTACTAAATAATGATGACTATACACCTATGGATTTCGTCATAGAGGTACTTGAGCGATTCTTTTCACATGACATTGATAAAGCGACTCAGATCATGCTCAAGATTCACTATGAAGGAAAGGCAATCTGTGGCACATACAGTGCAGAAATTGCCGAAACAAAAGTAGCGCAAGTTACGATGTACGCAAGGGAAAATGAACATCCGCTACTTTGCACTATGGAGCAAGCGTAAACAAAGAAGACTTGCTCGAACAACCCAAGTTGTTTTTTCGGGAGGTACTTATGCTAAATAAAGAACTAGAGTCAAGCCTTAACGGTGCATTTGCTCGGGCGCGAGATAAACGCCACGAGTTTATGACTGTCGAACACCTCCTACTTGCATTATTGGAAAATGATGCAGCTAAGGAAGCCCTTTTAGCTTGTAAAGCGGATCTTGACGCTTTACGTAACGAACTCGATGTATTTATCGATCAAACTACGCCTCTTATCCCAGACAGTGATGAGACGCGTGAAACCCAGCCGACTTTGAGTTTTCAACGTGTGCTACAACGCGCCGTCTTTCATGTACAGTCGTCTGGCCGCAACGAAGTAACAGGTGCAAACGTGCTTGTGGCGATCTTCAGTGAGCAAGAGTCGCATGCCGCCTACCTACTGAAGAAAAACGACATCTCCCGATTAGATATTGTTAACTTTATCTCCCATGGTATTACTAAAGCGTCAGGTGCAAGCGAAGACCCATCATCAGATTCGTTCAGTTCAGAGAGTGTCGAAGAGCCGAATTCTGAAGAACGTTTGGAAAGCTTTGCGACTAACCTTAATCAGGTCGCTAAAGATGGTAATATCGACCCACTGATTGGTCGCGATAAAGAGCTAGAGCGCACTATTCAAGTACTTTGCCGCCGCCGCAAGAATAACCCATTACTAGTGGGTGAAGCCGGGGTAGGTAAAACAGCCATCGCAGAAGGTCTTGCTTGGCGAATTGTAGAAGGGCAGGTCCCGGAAGTTATTCAAAACAGCGTGATTTACTCATTGGATATTGGTTCTCTATTGGCTGGTACTAAGTACCGTGGTGATTTTGAAAAACGCTTCAAGGCGATTTTGAAACAGCTTGAAAAAGAAGAAGATGCAATTTTGTTCATCGATGAGATACACACAATCATCGGTGCGGGTGCGGCTTCTGGTGGTCAAGTTGATGCCGCAAACCTTATCAAACCTCTACTAAGTAGCGGTAAGTTGCGTTGTATCGGCTCGACTACATACCAAGAATACAGCAACATTTTCGAGAAAGAGCGTGCGTTGTCCCGTCGCTTCCAAAAGATTGACGTTGTAGAGCCTTCTCTAGATGACACAACTAAAATCTTGATGGGCTTGAAGCCGAAGTACGAAGCACACCATGAAGTACGTTACACCAATAAAGCACTGCGTGCCGCGGTAGAACTTTCGGCGAAATACATCAATGAACGTCATTTACCAGATAAAGCCATTGATGTCATTGATGAAGCTGGCGCTCGCAGTCGTCTTGCTCCTGCAAGCCGCCGTAAGAAAACGGTTGGTGTTGCTGATATCGAAGCGATGGTTGCCAAGATGGCACGAATCCCAGAGAAGTCGGTTTCTTCTTCAGATAAAGACATCTTGAAGAACCTAGATAGCAAGATGAAGATGTTGGTATTTGGTCAAGATAATGCGATTGATGCATTATCCGAAGCGATCAAGCTGACACGTGCAGGTTTGGGCGTGGATAACAAACCAGTTGGTTCATTCTTGTTTGCTGGCCCTACTGGGGTGGGTAAAACAGAGGTGACGGTGCAGCTATCTAAGCTTCTAGGGATCGAGCTACTTCGTTTTGATATGTCGGAATATGGTGAGCGTCACTCCGTGAGTCGCTTAATTGGTGCTCCTCCTGGTTATGTCGGTTACGACCAAGGTGGTTTGCTGACAGACGCTGTTATCAAGCACCCACATTCAGTCGTATTACTCGATGAGATTGAGAAAGCGCATCCAGATATCTTTAATTTGCTATTGCAAGTGATGGATAACGGTACATTAACGGACAACAATGGTCGTAAAGCAGACTTCCGTAATGTCATCCTCGTTATGACAACCAACGCGGGTGTGGCTGAAACTGAGAAGAAATCAATTGGTTTGATTCAGCAAGACAACAGTCACGATGCGATGGCGGAAATTAAGAAGGTATTCACTCCTGAGTTCCGTAACCGTCTTGATAACATCATCTGGTTTAACAGCCTTGATGAAAGCGTTATCCATCAAGTTGTTGATAAGTTTATTGTTGAACTGCAGGTGCAACTTGATGCTCGTGGCGTATCAATGGAGGTATCGCAAGATGCACGCCATTGGTTAGCGAATAAAGGTTATGATAAGGCGATGGGTGCTCGCCCAATGGGACGCGTTATCCAAGAGCAACTTAAGAAACCTTTGGCTAATGAATTGTTGTTTGGCTCTCTAGTCGACGGCGGCACTGTGAAAGTAACGCTAGTGAACGACACACTTAAATTTGAATATTTGAGTGAGAAAGAGGCAGCGATGCATTAATCGCTGCCCCGTAAGGGAAGTAAAAGCGCACGATTTTATCGTGCGCTTTTTGTTTGCCTGAACCTACTCGGAAATAAAAATCATGCAATAAAAAACGGAGCAAACTGCTCCGTTTTTTATTGCATCCGAAAATCAGAGATTAACGAGCGCGGAAGACGATGCGGCCTTTTGACAGGTCGTATGGAGTCATCTCTACAGTTACTTTGTCACCCGTTAGGATACGGATGTAGTTCTTACGCATCTTGCCAGAGATGTGAGCAGTCACAACGTGACCGTTTTCAAGTTCAACACGGAACATAGTGTTTGGTAGAGTGTCAAGGACCGTGCCTTGCATCTCGATTACGTCTTCTTTAGCCATTTAATCCTCTTTAGAAATTAGGCAATATTAGCGGGCTATATTCTGCCGCTAAATAGTAATTATGTAAAGTTGAGGCGTATTCTACCCTCGCCAACGCTGATTTACTAGCCTTTGGTGGCGTTGAAAGCGTGTTTTGTAGTTCATTGCTGGACACTCATCAATCTGATAACCCAAATAAAGCCACTGTTGTTTGTTTTCTTGGCAGTATTTTATTTGATAGAGCACTGCCAAAGTGCCAAGAGATAACGGGTAGTCAGGGTCAAAAAAAGTATAAAACGCACTCGAACATTGAGTCATTACATCCGTTACCGCAATGGCGAGTAATTGATTTGACTCATCGTAAATATGCAAAAATGAAGTGGTCAACCAGCTGGTTTGGGCAAACCGATAAAATTCATCACGCTTTGGTGGGTACATAGTGCCGTTTTTGTGTCGTTTGCAGATGTACCGACTGTAAAGCGCAAACCATTCCTCATCCATTTCGGGTTTCATTTCCCAACGTAAAGGCTGTGCTTTACTGAGCAGCCTCTTCTGGCTTTTTGATAGCGTCACATCCGGAATCGAGACTCGAATTGGCTGGCAAGCATTACAATTCTCACAGTGCGGTTTATATATGGTATCTCCGCTACGACGAAAACCGTTGGCCATCAGCAGTTGATAGTTTTCTTCAGTATGCAGCCCTACATCAAGTGCCACCGCCACACGCTCTTGCCGTTCAGGCAAGTAACTGCAAGGGTGATTATTCGTTAATCCAATTCGAATATGTTGTATATCCGTACTCATACTGAATCCTGCAAAACTTGGGGCTTATAGGTATCAAATAGTGTTTGTTTTTCTCTTAAAGATAGTAGTTTTTGCATAAACTCGTTACGCTCTAGTTCAAATGCGCCAAGTGATGCCAAGTGCGAGTTCATAACCTGACAATCGATTAATTGACCTTGCTTTGACGCCAAATGGTTGCATAAGTACCACAATGCAATTTTAGATGCGTCATCTTTTAGGCTAAACATCGACTCTCCGCAAAAAAGTTGACCAACGCAGATGCCATATAGTCCCCCAATGAGCTCGTTGTCATGCCATACTTCTACAGAGTGACAGTGACCAAGTTTAGCTAACTCAATATAAGACGCTTGCATTTCCTCGTTGAGCCAAGTTTCCTCTGCAGGACGTGTTGATGAACATAGTCTAATCACTTCTTCTGTCGCGAAATTGAGCGTTACTTTATAGTTATGTTTACGCTGAAATTTTTTGAGACTTTTAGACGGTTTAAACGCTAAGGGATCAAAAACAGCGCGTGGGGAAGGGCTCCACCATAGAATAGGTTCTCCAGGACCATACCAAGGGAAAATGCCTTGATAGTAACCATTGAGGATTCTCATGGGATCTAAGTCACCGCCAAAAGCAAGCAAACCATTGGGATCGCTGAGTGCTTTATAGGGTGAGGGAAAGTTGAACGTTTCATCGAGTTCAGTTAAATAAATAGCCATAAGAAGTCGTTACCAACATTGGAGTCAGAGGAGTTTATGATGACCTGGTTAAGAAATATCGTAAAAGTATGGCTTGGGATCATACTGTTTTTACCACTTGTCGCCAACGCAGCCTATGAAAGAAATGTTGCCAAGCCGGTAAATGAAGTGGTGTATGGGAAGGTTGACTCTGTCCGTTATATTACTCAGCAAGAGGTCGTTCAATCGAAAAATAATGGTTGGAAAACGCTACTTGGTGCCACAATAGGCGGTTTAGTCGGCAATCAATTTGGTGGTGGTACTGGACGAGAAGTTGCGACGGCAGTTGGTGCACTTGCAGGTGCAGCGGTTGCACAAAATCAAAGTAATTACCAATACACGGTTGAATATAAGTTAGTTGAGCTACTCATCAAAGTGAAGGGCGACAAGCTGATTAATGTTATCCAAGATGTTGATAAAAATATGCTATTTAGTCGAGGGGATGAAGTTCGTATCTTATATTTTGATGATGGAGTCAGGGTTGATATCGCTTATTAATCCTACGTTATTTTAACCTAAGGTAGCCTAACCAGGCATGCACAGTAGGGCTGGCTTATCGTCAAATAAAGTCGAAATAGCTTGCTGTTTCGTCGCGCCTCTTTCGCTCTTATTTACATCGCTGGCAATGCCTTTAATTCTGCATCTTTAGGCTACTTGAGTATATTCATAAATTAGCGCCGATTTGCTCTGGTTTTGTCGTGTTTTTTTGGGTAGTCTGAATTCACGAAGAATTGTTTAGCTCTCATAAAAAATCGTATGTTGAGGGCACAAAGGATTATCAACTTTTAATGGAAAGCCTAACGTTACAACCTATCAATAAAATTCAAGGGGAAGTGAATCTTCCTGGCTCTAAAAGCGTTTCTAATCGAGCTCTTTTACTTGCTGCTCTTGCTAAAGGCAGAACTCGCCTTACTAACCTCCTCGACAGTGATGATATCCGTCATATGCTGAATGCGCTGACTAAACTCGGCGTTCAATACCAACTTTCCGAAGATAAAACAGAATGTCTCGTTGAAGGCCTTGGTCGTCCGTTTTCTGTCTCAGAACCGGTAGAGTTATTTCTCGGTAATGCTGGCACTGCGATGCGACCATTAGCTGCGGCTCTTTGTCTTGGAGAAGGGGAGTATGTACTGACGGGCGAACCTCGTATGAAAGAGCGTCCAATTGGTCACCTTGTCACGGCACTGAAAGATGCTGGTGCGAACGTTGAGTACATGGAAAACGAGAACTTTCCGCCTCTCAAAATAGTCGGTACTGGCCTAAAAGCAGGTACAGTTTCTATCGATGGATCCATTTCAAGTCAGTTCTTGACCGCTTTCTTAATGTCTGCGCCATTGGCTGAAGGTGAAATTCGCATCAACATCGAAGGCGAGTTGGTTTCTAAGCCTTATATCGATATCACCCTGCATATCATGAAGCAGTTTGGGGTCGATGTGATCAACAACGACTATCAAGAGTTTGTGATTCCTGCCGGTCAGCAATACATCGCTCCAGGTGATTTCTTGGTTGAAGGTGACGCGTCTTCTGCTTCTTACTTCTTGGCGGCGGCAGCCATCAAAGGCGGAGAAGTTAAAGTCACGGGTATCGGTAAAAACAGCATTCAAGGTGATATTCAATTTGCTGATGCGCTTGAAAAAATGGGTGCAGAAATTGAATGGGGTGATGACTACGTAATTTCACGTGTTGGTCAATTGAAAGGCATCGATATGGATTACAACCATATCCCTGATGCTGCAATGACCATCGCGACAACAGCGCTATTTGCCGAAGGCACTACTGCTATTCGTAACGTTTATAACTGGCGTGTAAAAGAAACAGACCGTTTGTCAGCTATGGCGACGGAATTACGTAAAGTTGGTGCGGAAGTGGAAGAAGGGGAAGACTACATCATTGTCAAACCTGTCTCTCAGTTAAAGCATGCTGCAATTGATACTTACGATGATCATCGAATGGCGATGTGTTTTTCTCTGGTGGCACTTAGTGATACGCCTGTGACGATTAACGATCCAAAGTGTACGTCGAAAACGTTCCCTGACTACTTCGACAAACTTAAGGCTTTAAGCTGCTAAATATTCTGACCTGAAACAGGAAAGCCAGAGTGAATAACACTCTGGTTTTTTTTTGTTTTCCGCTACTATTTAACCAGCGTAAATTCCTTGGAAAGGTGATGCGCTAAGTATTTGAACATATTGAATACTGCAGTCGTATTTGAAGTTGGTAAACCTTTGTCATCAAGGAAGTATTCACCTTTAAAAACTAAAACACCTTCTTTTTCTTCTACGCTTGTTGCTCGCATCCCTTCGATGTAATCATCGTGTTCTTGGATGATTTGGTTAGCGATCAAAAGAAGGTCGAACTCTTCGATAAACGTTCTATCAGACATACTTTTTCTACCATTCATTTCAGTTGAGAACGCTGAGTATACCTACAACTAAAATGGGTTTGCATGATTAATTCAGTCAATCGTTCACTTAGCCTAAACAGATCAATTTTTAGAGTGTAAGTATGATTAGTTGGAGGATATGGAAGAGCCACTGAACGAAACTATTTTGTGATGGGTAACAAAATTTATTGCATTGGATTAGCGGATGCTAAGTTTGCCTGTTTAGATATGCCGCTCAATACCTTTCAGAACCCTGTCTCTTTGAAGTATAAAGACGATGAATTGTCAACCAATCGGATCTGAATTTCAAAAAAGCAGTTGATCTTCTTTTCATCTCGCACAATAGTAAAAAAAGAAGCAATGAAATAGAACATTATGCGGGTGGCCTTTAAACAAGGTTTCTACCCGCATTATTATGAAGGACGTTAGAGTCAGTTATGGGTAAATCACTCGTTATAGTGGAGTCACCAGCCAAGGCAAAGACGATAAATAAGTACCTTGGTAAAGACTTTATTGTTAAGTCTAGTGTTGGTCATGTGCGTGATCTGCCTACGGCCGGTCAAAGCACTGGTGAGAAAAAAGCCGCAGCCATCTCAACAAAAGGGATGAGTCCGGAAGAGAAAGCGCGCGTTAAAAAAGAGAAAGACCGCAAAGCGTTGATCAAAAAAATGGGGATTAACCCATATCATGACTGGGAAGCGAATTACCAAATCCTTCCAGGCAAAGAAAAAGTTGTCAACGAACTACAAAAACTCGCCAAAGACGCAGATTGCGTTTATCTCGCAACCGATTTGGACCGCGAAGGGGAAGCAATCGCATGGCACCTTCGTGAGATCATCGGTGGCGATGAAGAGCGATACAAACGTGTAGTTTTTAACGAAATTACGAAAAACGCGATCCAACAAGCTTTCCAGACACCTGGTGAGCTGAACATGGATGGTGTTAATGCCCAACAAGCGCGTCGCTTCATGGACCGTGTCGTTGGTTTTATGGTTTCACCTTTACTTTGGAAGAAAGTGGCTCGTGGTTTATCTGCTGGTCGCGTGCAGTCTGTTGCGGTGAAACTATTAGTTGAGCGTGAGCGTGAGATTAACGCGTTTGTACCAGAAGAATTCTGGGATATTCATGCGAATACGAAAACGAAAGACAAAGCTGACTTTAAACTGCTTGTTGCTCAGAAAGATGGTTCTGCGTTTAAGCCAGTTAATGAGGCAGAAACCAAAGCAGCGATGTCTGTGCTTGAGAATGCAAGTTACGAAGTATGTAAGCGTGAAGATCGCCCTACAAAGAGCAAGCCTTCAGCACCTTACATCACCTCTACGCTTCAACAGGCAGCAAGTACACGTCTGGGCTACGGCGTGAAAAAGACCATGATGCTAGCTCAGCGCCTCTATGAGGCCGGTTACATCACTTATATGCGTACTGACTCGACTAACCTAAGTGCCGAGGCTGTGGACGCTGTACGTGACTTTATTGGTTCTGAGTTTGGTGATAAGTACTTACCAGCGAAACCATTGATGTACGGTAGCAAAGAAGGGGCACAGGAAGCGCACGAAGCGATCCGTCCTTCAAATGTGGGTGTTAAAGCGGAAGACCTGCAAGGTGTCGATGCTGATGCGCACAAACTTTACGCTTTGATTTGGAATCAGTTTGTCGCGTGTCAAATGACGCCAGCAGAATACGATTCAACAACCATCAGCGTAAAAGCAGCAGAATACACGCTTAAAGCGAAAGGCCGTATCCTTAAATTTGACGGCTGGACTCGTGTACAACGTCCAATGGGCAAAAACGAGGATACAATCCTTCCTGCGGTACAACTTGGCGATAAGCTAAGTTTAGAGTCACTTGACCCTAAACAGCACTTTACAAAGCCACCTGCGCGCTACACTGAAGCAGCACTGGTTAAAGAGCTGGAGAAACGAGGTATTGGTCGTCCGTCGACTTACGCATCGATCATTTCTACGATTCAAGATCGTGGTTACGTGAAAGTTGATCAGCGCCGTTTCTACGCTGAAAAAATGGGTGAAATTGTTACTGACCGCCTTGATGACAGCTTTAACGATTTGATGAACTACGACTTTACTGCGCGTATGGAACAGAAATTGGACCAAATCGCTGAAGGTGAAGTGAACTGGAAAGCTGTGTTAGACAACTTCTTTGCTGATTTTACTGGCGATCTTGAAAAAGCGGAGCTGGATGAGTCAGAAGGCGGTATGAAGTTAAACCACATCGTCATGACGGATATCGAGTGTCCGACGTGTAGCCGTCCAATGGGTATCCGTACTGCTTCGACAGGTGTGTTCTTAGGCTGTTCTGGTTACGCGTTACCACCAAAAGAGCGTTGTAAGACAACCATCAACTTGGGTGACGAAGAAGGTATTATTAACGTTCTAGAAGAAGACGTTGAAACGGCCGCGCTTCGTGCTAAAAAGCGTTGTCCGATCTGTGAAACGGCGATGGATGCATACCTGATTGATGACAAGCGTAAGATGCATGTTTGTGGTAATAACCCGAATTGTGAAGGCTACCTTGTTGAATACGGTGAGTTCAAAGTCAAAGGCTATGATGGTCCAGTTGTTGAATGTGACAAATGTGGCTCAGATATGGTGCTTAAGAACGGTCGCTTTGGTAAATACATGGACTGTACGAGTGAAACGTGTAAGAACACTCGTAAGATTCTGAAGAATGGCGAAGTCGCGCCACCGAAAGAAGATCCTGTTCATTTCCCCGAGTTACCATGTGAAAACTCAGATGCGTATTTCGTACTTCGTGATGGTGCTTCAGGTCTATTTATGGCGGCAAGCAACTTCCCGAAATCGCGCGAGACACGTGCTCCTTTGGTTGCTGAACTGGCACGTTTTGAAGAGCGTTTACCTGAGAAGTTCAAATACCTAGCGACCGCACCGCAAGAAGATCCTGATGGTCGTCCTGCAGTTGTACGCTTTAGTCGCAAAACAAAAGAGAACTACGTTCGTTCGGAAGAGAACGGCAAACCATCTGGTTGGACAGCGCTCTTTGTTGAAGGTAAGTGGGAAGTCACAGATAAGCGTAAAAAAGCGAAAGCATAAAAATGCACCATTAAGGTAATGTAAAAAGGCAGCGATATCGCTGCCTTTTTTGCGTAGGGGCCGACAGTTTTCTCCTGCGCATTCTTCCTCTAATCGACCTTTCCTCACTTTAACAAGCACCATTGTCGCTAGAAAACACCAGAGTCACGATTTATTAGTAGCGAACGTATTTTTTATGTAAAAAACATTCGTCGTAACTTTCATTTTGCGTTCATATATTTGTTATATATTAAGCTCAAAAAGTCGGTCGTGTAGTGAATCCGTTCGTAAATTGTTTTCATAATGTAATCGTTTGCTTTTGCATGTGTGATCTAGATATCGTCTTGAGTAAGCAAGAACTGTATGGAACACAGAATGGCGTATTAAAAATTGTAATTTAGAACCTGCTTAGATAATTTATTACAAAAATTAGTGCAACTGTGTGCATTTTGCGTCGAAAAATAAGAAAAGAGTGGACGTTGCATACTGGAAGTGCCGTAGCTTTTTTATCGTGTTGTAAGAGTTCAAAGAAACTCCTGATACGGTTACTAAATGTATTCGCTTGACTCCCCGAGTATGACTCATTCAAGCGAGTACCAAATCCAAGCTATAACGATATGGAGAACAACAAATGGCTGGTGTTTTGGGAATGATTCTTGCTGGCGGTGAAGGCTCTCGTTTGAGACCTTTAACAGAATCTCGTAGTAAACCTTCGGTACCGTTTGGTGGTAGCTATCGATTGATCGATTTTGCTCTAAACAATTTTGTAAATGCGGATTTAATGCGCATTTACGTCCTCACCCAATTTAAATCTCAATCTTTGTTCCATCATTTAAAAAAGGGCTGGAACATTAATGGCATCACTGACCGCTTTATCGATCCTATTCCTGCTCAAATGCGCACTGGTAAGCGTTGGTACGAAGGAACGGCAGACGCGATCTATCAAAATCTCCGTTTTATGGAATTAGAGGAACCAGAGCAAGTTTGTATTTTTGGCTCTGACCATATCTATAAGATGGATATCAAACAAATGCTGAACTTCCATTCAGAAAAGCAGGCTTCTCTGACGGTATCGGCATTGCGTATGCCACTAAAAGAGGCGTCGCAATTTGGGGTTATCGAAGTGGACAGTGAAGGTCGCATGATAGGCTTTGAAGAGAAACCAGCAAACCCGAAGTCAATTCCTGGCGATCCTGATTACGCTTTAGTTTCAATGGGTAACTACGTTTTTGAGGCTCAGGTGTTATTCTCTGAGTTGGTTGAAGATGCGGATAATGAAGCTTCATCACATGATTTTGGGAAGGACATTATTCCTAAGATGTTCCCTCGAGGTGACGTGTTCGTGTATGACTTCAGTACTAACAAAATCAGCGGTGAAAGAGAAGAGGTGTACTGGCGTGACGTGGGAACCATTGATGCGTACTGGGAAGCGCACATGGATCTGCTAGAAAAAGACGCACCGTTTTCACTATATAACCGTAAATGGCCGCTGCATACTTATTATCCTCCACTGCCGCCAGCGACATTTACAGACTCTGATAATGGCCGTGTTCAGATCATCGATAGTTTGGTATGTAATGGCAGTTACGTCAGAGGCTCAAGAATAGAAAAGTCGGTGCTTGGGTTCCGCAGTAATATTGCATCTGCTTGCGATATCAGCGAATGTATCCTTCTTGGTGACGTGAAAATTGGCGAAGGCTGTGTTTTACGTCGTGTGATTGTCGATAAGGATGCCGATATTGCCCCTGGTACTCAGATTGGTGTGAATCTTCAAGAAGATAAAAAACACTTCCACGTGTCTGAGGAGGGCATTGTTGTTATTCCGAAAGGAGCTCGAGTTGGCTACTAACAACTTATCTATTCTGTTTGTAGCTTCTGAGGTTGAAGGTCTCATTAAAAGTGGTGGCTTGGCAGACGTTGCCAAGGCACTACCGGAAGCCCTTCAAAACCTACAGCAAGACGTAAGAATTACCATCCCTGCGTACAGCAGTATTGATAAACTCGCTGACGCAGAAGTTGTATTAGAAACAGAACTAACATCATGGCCGCATACGGAGTATCGAGTTCTGCGGCTCATGCTAGGTCAAAATCCTGTTTATCTGATTGATTGTCAGCCGTATTTCAATCGACCATCGATGTATGCGGAGAACAACCAAGCGTATACCGATAACGGTGAGCGCTTTGCGTTTTTTAGTGCGGCATGTTTAGACATGTTGCCAAAGCTTGCTTTTCAGCCGGATATCATACACGCGAACGATTGGCACACTGGTCTTGTTCCATTTTTGCTCAAGCACAGGTATGGCAATGATCCGTTTTTTGCTCATACTAAAAGCGTCATTTCAATTCACAATGCGGTCTTTAAAGGCGTATTTAGTTATGAAGACGTGCAGTGCTTGCCAGAGTTTCATTGTCGAAACGTTCCCGATGCTGCGGTGAGTGCAACGCATATTACGATGCTCAAAGCTGGTGTAATGAATGCAGATAAGATAAACGCGGTCAGCCCTACGTACGCAGAGGAACTCAAAACAGAGCTTGGCAGTCATGGAATGGCTTGGGAGTTTCAGCAACGCGCGCAGGACTTAGTTGGTATTTTGAACGGTTGTGATTACAGTGCTTGGAACCCGGAAACGGATACTTACTTGCCAGTTAATTACTGCGCTGACCAACAAAGTATGACGCAAGGCAAGAAAGCGTGTAAACAAGCATTACAACTGCGGCTAAATTTGCCTGAAAAAGATGTAGCCATGTTCGGTATGGTTTGTCGGTTGACCCAGCAAAAAGGTGTGCATTACTTGTTGCCCGCTTTGGCCGATTTTTTGAAGCACGATGTTCAACTAGTTGTCGTTGGGACCGGAGACCCTGTACTAGCCGCTCAGCTAGAAGAGGTTGCTGCACAGTTTTCTAGTAAATTTGTCTTCGTAGAAGCTTATGATAATGAACTTGCGCATATCGTTGAAGCGGGTTCTGATTTCTTTCTGATGCCTTCTGAGTTTGAACCATGTGGTTTAAACCAAATCTATAGTATGGCTTATGGGACATTGCCGATAGTACGTGGTGTCGGTGGTCTAAAAGACAGCGTCAACGATTATGATGTGAACCCTTCTGAAGCGACGGGGTTTGTTTTTTTCGAACCGACACCGCAGGCATTGTTGTTAACGATGCTAAGGGCACTGTTGCTCTATGCTCAAAACGAACCTGAAGTGAATAAAGTACAGTTGCACGCGATGCAACAAGATTTTTGTTGGCAAAAGGCCGCAGAAGCTTATTTGCAACTTTACAATTCGGCGTTAAATTGACTTAAAATTGTAACGAAAGGCACCGAATGAGGTGCCTTTATTATCTTGAGTAAGGGGAGTGTGGTAGGATGGCTTTTTACTCAATAGCACGACCTTTTTGATACTTGAATATGACCCAGCCGCTACTTTTTCATAAAACCTATTTGCACCCTACTAGTCATGAGTGGGTTGTATTTGTGCATGGTGCTGGCGGTAGCTCTTCTATCTGGTTCAAGCAAATCAAAGCTTACAAGCAACATTTTAACTTATTGCTGATCGATTTAAGAGGTCATGGAAAGTCAAATCAGTTACTTAAAGAGCTCATTGCCAGCCGTTATACCTTTACGGAAGTTACCCAAGATATTTTGAAAGTATTGGACCATTTAAAGATCCAATCCGCTCATTTTGTCGGTATGTCACTTGGTACCATTATTGTTCGAAACCTTGCTGAATTATCAGCAGAGCGCGTGCGTTCAATGGTGCTCGGTGGTGCTGTCACAAGGCTCAATACTCGTTCTCAAATATTGGTTAAATTAGGTAATTTTTGTAAGCACATTCTGCCGTACATGTGGCTCTACAAACTTTTTGCGTACATTGTTATGCCACAGAGAAGCCAGCGAGAGTCTCGCCATCTTTTTATTCGTGAGGCCAAGAAGCTTTGCCAAAAAGAATTTAAACGTTGGTTTATTCTTGCTGCTGATGTAAATCCTTTAATGAAGTATTTTAAAGATCGAGAGTTACCCATTCCCACACTCTATTTAATGGGCGACAGAGATTACATGTTTATTAAGCCTGTTAAAGAAATGGTTGCGGCGCATAAGCTTAGTGTTTTACGAGAGATCCCAAACTGTGGTCATGTTTGTAATGTTGAGCGCCCTGAAGATTTCAATCAACATTCCATCGAATTTATTAAGCAGCAAACGGTTTCTGCTTAGCGCTTAATAAATCGATTGAATAGGAGTAGGGGAGTTATTAAGGCTCCCCTATTTGATGTCCACATTGCCAACAAGCACCAAACTGCCCCTCGTTTACCTCATGGCACTTCGGGCACTGCCAATCTTGATACTCATTTCCATCGGATTGTTTGCGGTAGGCTTGTACTATTCCTTCTGCTTTTACTTGTTGTTTGGCGTCAAAAAGCCAGACATAAGGATCGGTATCATCACTAAACGGCAGCTCTCCTTTTAAACCGAAAATACCCTCTCCGCGGACTTCACAATAGGCTTGCTCGGTTTTCAATAATTCGCACACGATATGCGCTTCTGCTGGGTTTTTAGCAATGAATATTTTCATTAAACACGTCCACTTACTAATTATGAGTTTTGCTGACTCGGTGTTGGCCTTACTTTATTCATAACCCATTTAGTGATGATTGGAAACAGCCCCAGTAACGCAAAAGAGGCCAATACCGCAGGTGAAATAATGCCTGACAGGCTTTCAATTGTTGCTAACTGAGTACCGGCGTTTAAGTAAACTGCAGTGCCTGGCAACATACCTACTTGGCTAGTAAGGTAAAATCGACCTACAGACATTGGCGTTAAGCCCATCAACAAGTTGATAAGAAAGAAAGGGAATACCGGAATGAGACGCAAGGAAAATAGATAAAATGCACCGTCCTTTTCGACACCTTGGTTAATTGCGATTAACTTATTGCCAAACTTGTTTTGTACCCAGTCACGCAGCAAATATCGGCTGCTTAAAAATGCTAGCGTTGCACCCATAGTACTGGCGAAAGAAACCAGTAATAAGCTCGTCCAAAAACCAAATAGAGCCGCACCAAGTAATGTAACCACAGCAGCCCCAGGAATAGAAAAAGCGGTAATTGCAATGTAGGCAAAAAAGTAAATAGCTGCCGAAAAAACAAAGTTCTGATCGATGTATGTGGTCAGCGCTTCTTGTTGGGCTTTTGCATTTTCCAACGTTAAATGCTGACTAAAGTTAACGCCTAAAAAGATAATGATCGCGACCAGGATTAGGCCTAATATCAGTTTCTTATTCATATTTATGATTCCAATTTGGGATATATGTAATAAGACAGAAGGAAAGTCGAAAAAATTTCACAAAAAAACCGCAGATTAGACTGCGGTTTTACAAGATAGTTTTTAAGGCCGACTTTTATTGGAGGCCATTCATCAACTCATCTCGGCGAGCTTGAGGTACAACGCTCCAATGAGTACCGTTAATAGCCCCTTCTAGTGCCCATAACAGTTCAATGTTGACGGTTGCAGAGTGCGTATCTCTTATCGCTTTATAAGCGTTAAGTGCACCTTCCTCTTCCAGTTTTTCTACTGACTCAATGCCTGCTTTTTTTAGCATGCGTTCAGTAGCCAGTCGTAAGTTAGGCAAATCTTTTAAGCGATTAGGCTTTGTAGTTGCTTGCTGTTCTTTTTCAAGCTTTGCCTTTTTCAACGATTGGTTAGCTACTTCGATTAAGCGTTCGCTAGACTCCCATAAATCGTTGGAAATTGCGTAGTACTTAGTAACGACTGGGAAGCCACGTTTCTTATAAACGTAAGGCTTTAGCCCTTGTTTCTCGAAGTCAGATGAAGTTTGTTGGTCTGCTCTTATATGAAGCTGATTATTTACAACTAGTGCAAACATTGTTTCATCAGCGAATAGTCCGAAGCCACCAAACATTGAGCGCGACTTGATATTACCAAGTGCCTCAAATAGCTTCATAGAGTCTTTGAGTATCGGTTTATCCATGTTTTGTTATCTCGGTGTAATTAATATTACGCCACCAAAAGTCAGGTCCGAGAGAGTAGCAAACATGCGCAAAAGCAATGTCATTACAGGGTAAAGTCATCGCTTGCACACTTGCCATCGGTAACCCCGCTACCTTCCATATAGTACTATGGTTCAGGCCGGAGGCTTTGCGTCCCACCCTTTCGAATGGTTTGCCCTGTGCGTGACAGAATGAGCATACTTCGTATATTGAATTAACATCACGTTTTACCCGTAAAAGTGTGATTCTGGTTCAATAAAAAGTGTCGACAAGCGCATATTTGTGCATATTTGAGAATGAGGCGGGATGATCTCGAGGTTGTGAGGGAGTGTGATTTACCTACATATAAAACAGAGACTTAGAGATTCGAGATTTTTTGTCTAACAAACCTAAGTCAGGGAAAAGTTATTTAGAGTCAAAAAATAAGCGCCCTTTTAGAGCGCTTATTTGACATCGTTATATTTGGCGAATTTTAGTTCATTTTCTTCACGGTGTTTCGAATTACAAGCTCAGGTTGCATTTCGAAAATTCGCTTTTCGTGTTCTTTATCTTTGATTCGCTCAAGTAGGATCTCGAACGCATTTTTACCCACACGACGTTTAGGTTGGTGGATAGTGGTTAACGGTGGAGAGAAGTATTCCGCAAGCTCGATGTTGTCGTAGCCGATCACTGAAATATCATCAGGAACTTTGATACCGTTTTGTTGTAGGCGGCTCATTAGGCCCAGAGCCATTGTGTCGTTAAAACAGAATACCGCTGTCGGACGTTTGTCCATTGCTGTAATTTTATCTGCGACTAATACGGCCGTATCACATTCAAAGTTACCTTCAAGGATCCAGTCCTCATTTACAGTTAGGTTCGCTTCGCTCATCGCGCGACGGAAACCTGCAATGCGCTCTTGGCAAGCAAGTTTTTCAAAATGACCGCTTAGACAAGCAATATCAGTATGGCCATTGTCGATCAGATGTTTGGTTGCGATGTAGCCACCTTCTTCTGAGTTATCCATGATCTTGTCCGCTTGTGAGCTTTCTGGACCCCAATCCATGACCACTTTAGGGATGTCGGCATGACGGTCAAGCATCTCTTTAAGCTCTTCGGTTAAGTCAGAACACATCACTAGGATGCCATCAACACGTTTTTCAGCCAGCATACGGATGTAATCGCGTTGTTTTTCGTAAATCCCACCCGTATTACACAGAATCAGAGTGTAGCCTTGGCGGTAACAGTAGCTCTCAACCCCGTCAATCACTTCTGAGAAGAATAGGTTGGTTGACTGCGTTACTAACATGCCAATCGTACGAGTTGAGTTGCACTTTAGGCTGCGTGCAACCGCACTTGGCGCGTAATTCAACTCGTCCACGGCTTTCATTACTTTTTCTTGCGTTGCTTCTGCAACGAAACGCGTTTTATTGATAACGTGCGAAACTGTCGTAGTGGAAACGCCGGCTAAGCGAGCAACGTCTTTTATAGTGGCCATAAATGGTGTCCTGTATCGAGCTACTGAAATATGTCGTGTTGGATGTACCTGATGCTCTAATGGTTTTACACCCAGCAATCTAAGGTTGGCGCTAAGTGTTTCGGCAGCGGTTGGTCCAAGTACGACAAAAGGGTACGTAGCAGCATCGGTCGATGAATTTTATCTTTTTTCTATCTGATGAGAAATTGCCATCAACCTGTTAAAAAACACAAAAACCGCTATATTTCAGCGGTTTACATATAAATCATATTTAATCGTTTGCGCTCACATTTTAGCCCTATGTGGACTGACTAGCAATGTTTTCAGTAAGAGATTTGTGTATTTGAAGTCACATTTTGACTGCTAAATAACCAAGCGTCTTTGAGCTAAGTTAAGGCAAACGAATAATATACCCAACTTACTTACATTCAGTTATTTCAGGTATACAGGAAGCCCGACAGGCGGGCTCCTTAAAAATAGGCGGCAATTATTCACCAAGAAGGTAAGCGCTGTCTAGTTTACAAAATGCAACTAATAGTTTCGCGACGCTCGAGTAGAACCCAAATTCGTCGAATTGTTTACATTTGTCTGCAAACTGAGGTAACCAAGACATTAACTGTTGCTGGATAAAGTCGTTTTGTTTAACGAAGGCTTCTTCCATGTGTTTTTCTTGCTCAAGTTCGTTTGAGCGGATAATCATGTTGCCAAGAAAGTCGAGTTCAACGGCTAAGTGGTCCGCAGGCTCTTTTAGATTTTCATCTACTTGAACGCCAAATTCTGCCATCAACTTTTCCATTTCCTCGGCTGGCTTGTCATTCAGCAAACCTGATTCACCGATGTACATAGATGCGTAAGGAAGAGCGCCGTATTTTTCTGTCTTCAAAAACAGTTCACAAAAGTCCGCAGCAAGCTCCAATTGAGCGTCTTCACGATCTTGCAATCGGTTTAGCGCATCAACGAGGCTATCAACGGCTGGTTTCAGTGACTCATTTTCACCTAAACCTGCTAGAAAACTGCGAATTTCAACACTGTGGTAGGCTTCCAGCTCTTTCTCTGTTAGCTCTTTTGCGAACAAGCTCGAAAACCACCAGTAAATTTCAGCGCGTTTTTCATTAAAAGCTTTCACTTCTTGCATCTTGGGCTCCTGAATGATGCTTCAAGTTGTGCATCACAAAGTCAATTAGGGATATCCCCTAAGTGTAATCAATTAAAATGAATAGCAGTAACTATAATTATTATGTTTTATGGTCAAAAATTAACGTTTATTAATAGCGATGGGTAAGCTTGTTTTGAATCAATAAAAACGCTAAATCTTGCTTTTTAATGTATCTATGACTAGAAATGTTACTAGTTATGAATAGAATACGTCTTGGATAATAAGAAGACAGAAAAGTGGTGTAAATGAGCTATCACGTATTAGTCGTAGAAGATGATGTTGTAACTCGTAGTAAGCTTGCGGGATATTTCCAAAATGAGGGTTACCAAGTCAGCGAAGCAGAGAGTGGCGCAGAAATGCGTGAGGTCCTGCAAGCGGGCGATGTAGACCTAATCATGCTGGATATCAACCTGCCGGGTGAAGACGGCCTGATGCTTACTCGTGAATTACGTAGCCAATCGGATATTGGTATCATATTAGTAACAGGACGCACGGATAGCATTGATAAAATCGTAGGCCTAGAAATGGGCGCTGACGATTATGTGACAAAACCTTTTGAACTGAGGGAATTGTTGGTTCGCGTTAAAAACTTGCTGTGGCGTATTTCAGCAGCGCGTAGCGGTAGCGCGAAAGCGAACGAAACCAGTGAAGAACATATTGTACGTTTTGGAGAGTGGACATTCGACATTCAACGTCGTGCGCTGAGCCGTAACGGCGAACCCGTAAAATTGACCAAAGCAGAATACGAACTTTTGGTGGCGTTATCGTCTTACCCTAACCAGGTGTTAAGTCGCGAGCGTATTTTGAATATGATCAGCCACCGAGTTGATGCTCCCAATGATCGTACTATTGATGTTCTTATTCGACGTATGCGCGCAAAAATGGAGTTTGATCCAAAGAACCCGCAAATTTTTGTGACGGTGCACGGCGAAGGCTATATGTTTGCTGGTGATTAAACTGAACAAACCTAAGTCTTTAAAAGAAAAAGGAGAGCTTCGGCTCTCCTTTTTTGTGGTTTCAAGATAGTACTACTTTGCTTCAACCATTGGTGTTTGGCCGACAGTATCACGCAATCTTTGCCAAATGCTGCCCAAGTACTCATGCCAATAAAGCTCTGTTTGTTCTAAGTAACGCGCTTTAGGTGAGTATTTATCCCAAGGTTGACTGATTTCGCTAATAGCCAAGAAGTTGGTCGGGGCTGGGATTGGTTTAATGCCTGCTGCGTTGAACTCATACAATGCACGGCTCATGTGGCTCGCAGAAGTGACTAACACAATCTCCTTTTGTTGAACGAATGCAGCCGCTTGACGCGCCTCTTCCCACGTATCTTTCGCATCTTCTAATAAAATGATATCGGATTTCGCGACTCCCAACGCAAGGGCAACGTTCGCCATCATTCTTGCGTGGCTAATTTCAGATCCGCCAGCATAGCCAGACAAAATTAATTTAGCACCTGGATACATTCTTAAAATACGAATGCCTTCAGTTAAGCGCATTAATGCTGCACGGCTTAACTGCGAGGTGGGTGGAATTTCGTCATCGATAACATGACCATTCCCTAAAACCATCACGTAGTCGATGGTGCCAGAAACTGGCAAAAAGGCTTTATGCTCTCGCTCTAATGGCATAAGAAGCTTGGTTGAAACAGGTTGGAAGGCAACAAGAAAAATGCCAACAAAAGAGAATAGAACAACGAAGCAGCCAGTTTTACGTTTTGTGGTAAAACTAATGAGAGCAAGACCCAACAAGCCTATCAGCAGCAATGCCGGAAGTGGCATAAGCAAGGCTGACACTACTTTTTTCAGCTCAAACATACATAAATAGTCCGAAAAAACATCAATTGATAATAAAAATG
Organism: Vibrio sp. Y42_MX_L11; assembly: GCF_024181785.1. NCBI lineage: Bacteria > Pseudomonadati > Pseudomonadota > Gammaproteobacteria > Vibrionales > Vibrionaceae > Vibrio > Vibrio sp. Y42_MX_L11. The sequence goes on along the minus strand of NZ_JAMZAP010000001.1, from coordinate 248,331 downwards.
AGGGTACCCCTCTTTATTCCTGCTTTCCTTGTGCCAGAATAGCGGCACAATCCGTTATGATAACTCAGCAGAAGTGACAGAAGACCGCAATTTCGACGATATCGCCCACAAATTTGCAAAAAATATTTACGGCTCCGACAAAGGGGAGATCCGCCAAATCATTGTGTGGGAAGATTTTCTACAGATTCTAAGTGAATTAGATGCTGACCAGCAACCCCTAGAGGTGTTGGATGCTGGTGGTGGTTTGGCACAAATGTCGCAAAAGCTTGCTAAGCTCGGACATCGAATCGCTTTATGTGATCTATCTTCGGAAATGCTGCAGTTGGCTAAGCAGGATATTGAAAAAAACGGTTTGCTTGAGCAGTATCGCCTGATTCATTCGCCTGTCCAATCCATTGGTGAGCATATGGATGAACAGGTGGATCTTGTTATGTTTCACGCCGTCATGGAGTGGTTGGTCGATCCTAAGGCCGCACTTGAAACGGTACTAGAACAAGTAAAACCGGGAGGCATCGCATCAGTGATGTTCTATAACCACCATGGTTTAGTCTATAAAAACGTGGTTTGTGGCAACATTCCTCATATATTAGACGGCATGCCTCACCGAAAAAGATTTAAACTACAGCCGCAAAAAGGCTTAAAACCTGAAGAAGTCTACCAATGGATAGAAGATTCAGGCTTTAGTATTTGTGGCAAATCTGGTATCCGCTCATTTAGTGATTACATAGGCAATATGCAATACATGGGCGATTACGAGTTTGAAGATGTGTTGGCGCTAGAAAAACAACTTTGTCGACAAGAGCCATACCTCTCATTAGGCCGCTACATTCATGTGTGGGCTAAAAAGAACGATAAACAGGAATAACAATGAGTGAGATGACTCTCAATGCTGCAGAGCAACCAATCGATGAGTTGGTTGGCTGGGTTAAGCAGCACGATTTCTCGTTGAACCTGACCACAGAGCGATTGGCATTCTTGATAGCCATTGCCGTACTGAGTAATGAAAGGTTCGATGAAGAATTGGGTGAAGGTGAATTGCATGATGCGTTTGCCATCGTCACTCGATTATTTGATGAGACTGGCGAAGCATCCGCTTTTCGTGCTAACAACGCCATCAACGAGATGGTAAAGCAGCGCCTTATTAGCCGTTTTGTCAGTGAGATTACTGATGGAGCGAGCATTTACCGCTTGTCGCCTTTAGCGATAGGAATTACCGATTACTACGTGCGTCATCGTGAGTTCTCGAAACTGCGCCTTTCTATTCAACTGTCTATGGTGGCAGATGAAATGGCGAAAGCGATTGAGGCAGCACAAAAAGGTGGCACACCGGGCCACTGGAAGAAAAACGTATACGGAGTTTTAAAATATTCTGTAGGCGAAATCTTCGATCAAATCGATCTTAACCAGCGTGTTATGGATGAGCAGCAGCAATCTGTAAAACAACAAATTGCCGATCTGCTAAATAAAGACTGGCGCGAAGCGATCAACAACTGTGAAGCGCTCCTATCAGAAACATCAAGCACGTTGCGTGAACTTCAAGATACGCTGCAAGCCGCCAGTGATGAACTGCAAACTCAGATCCTAGATATTCAAGAAATTGTGTACGGCGATCCTGAGCTAGAGTTCATCGAAGAAGCGTTGTTTGGTCTGCAAATGAAGCTGGATCGAATCACAAGCTGGGGCCAGCAAGCGATCGACCTTTGGATTGGTTACGACCGACATGTGCACAAGTTCATCCGTACTGCAATTGATATGGATAAGAACCGTGCGTTTAGCTCGCGTCTGCGTCAATCCGTCAAAGATTACTTCGATGCGCCTTGGTATCTGACTTATGCAGATGCGGAAAGGCTTTCTGACCTTCGTGATGAGGCGTTGGTGCTACGTGATGACGAAGTGACCGGCCAAGTTCCGATGGAAGTAGAGTATGAAGAATTTCAACAAGTCAATGATGAGTTGTCTGAACGAATTGGTGACATGCTAAAAGCGCATAAAGATCAAGGCACACCAATCGACTTGAGCGTGGTACTGCGAGATTACCTTGCACTGCACCCTTACACTCATCATTTTGATTTAGCTCGCATTATTGTCGATCAAGCTGTGCGTCTAGGGTATTCAGAATCGGATTACCAAGCGATTCAACCAGACTGGAAAGCGATCAACGAATTTGGGGCAAAGGTACAAGCGAATGTCATCGACCGATACTAATGAATACATGTCAGATAAACTGGCAAAAGCAATTTCTAACCCTCTGTTCCCAGCGCTAGACAGCATGCTACGAGCTGGGCGTCATATCTCAAGTGAAGATCTGGATAACCACGCGTTGCTGTCGGATTTCGAACTTGAGCTTTCTTCTTTCTACCAACGCTACAACACCGAATTGGTGAAAGCGCCAGAAGGTTTCTTCTACCTTCGTCCACGTTCAACTTCTTTGATTGGCCGCAGTGTGCTTTCTGAGCTGGATATGCTGGTGGGTAAGGTACTGTGTTTCCTTTACCTAAGCCCAGAGCGTCTTGCGCACGAAGGCATCTTCACTAACCAAGAGTTGTACGACGAGCTACTTGCTCTGGCTGATGAAAACAAGCTGATGAAGCTAGTGACGAACCGTGCTACCGGTTCTGACCTTGATAAAGAAAAGCTGTTTGAAAAAGTACGTACGTCACTTCGTCGTCTACGTCGCCTAGGCATGATCATCAACATCGGTGAGACCGGTAAATTCAGCATCAGTGAAGCTGTATTCCGCTTTGGTGCCGATGTACGTATTGGCGATGATATGCGTGAAGCGCAGCTACGTCTGATCCGTGATGGTGAAGCGGTAGTGCACACCAAAGAGCCAAGCCAAGGCAGCCTATTGTCTGAAGAAGAACAAGACGACCAAGCCCAAGAAGAAACAACAGAAGAGGGTGAAGCATGAGCATGATTGAACGCGGTAAATACCAATCGCTGACCATGGTCAACTGGAACGGCTTCTTTGCCCGTACGTTTGACATCGATGGTCTGGTCACCACGCTATCAGGTGGTAACGGTGCAGGTAAATCAACCACAATGGCGGCATTCATCACCGCATTGATTCCTGACCAAACGCTACTGCACTTCCGTAACACAACCGAAGCGGGCAGCAGCCAATCGTCTCGCGATAAAGGTCTATACGGTAAGCTACAACCGGGGGCGTGTTATGCAGCGCTAGACGTGGTGAACTCACGTAACCAACGCCTACTTTTTGCCGTAAAACTGCAGCAAGTAGCGGGTCGTGATAAGAAAGTAGACATCAAACCGTTTGTTATTCAAGGCCTTCCAAGCCATATAAAACCAACAGATATTTTGGTTGAAAGCGTATCTGCGACTCAAGCTCGTGTACGTCAAATCAACGAAGTAAAAGAATCGATCGCGGAATTTGAAGGTGTTCAATTCAAAGCCTTCTCTTCTATTGTTGATTACCACGCACAAATGTTTGAATTCGGTGTGATTCCGAAGAAATTGCGTAACTCTGGTGACCGCTCTAAATTCTACCGCTTGATCGAAGCATCGCTTTACGGTGGTATTTCAAGTGCGATTACGCGCTCGCTACGTGACTACCTTCTGCCACAAAACGGCGGCGTGAAGAAAGCGTTCCAAGATATGGAATCGGCGCTGCGTGAAAACCGCATGACGCTAGAAGCGATCAAAACTACGCAAGCAGACCGTGACTTGTTCAAACACTTGATTACAGAGTCGACCAACTACGTGGCAGCGGACTATATGCGCCATGCCAACGAGCGTCGTAAAAAACTAGAACAGACACTGTCTTTGCGTTCAGAGTTATTTGGTTCTCGCGAGACCTTGATTGAGCAAAACAACCTGCTTAACCGCGTTCAAGAAGAGCTGGAACTGCTGATCGAATCAGAATCTTCTTTAGAGCAAGACTACCAAGCGGCTTCGGATCACTTGCAACTGGTGCAAAACGCGCTGCGTCAGCAAGAGAAGATCGAACGTTACCAAGAAGATCTTGAAGAGCTGAGCGAGCGTCTTGAAGAACAAATGATGGTAGTGGAAGAAGCGCAAGAACGCGTGATGATGGCTGAAGAGCAAGCGACCGTTGCAGAAGAAGAGGTGGATAGCCTTAAGACGCAACTTGCTGATTACCAGCAAGCTCTTGACGTTCAGCAAACTCGCGCGCTTCAATACCAACAAGCCGTTCAAGCGTTGGAGAAAGCGAAGCAGCTACTTGGTGATGACAGCCTAACGGCAGAATCCGCACAAGCGATAGTGGCGGAGCTGAAAAACAAAGAGTCAGAAAATACCAATACGTTGTTGTCTGTGAAACATAAGCTCGATATGTCATCAGCTGCGGCAGAGCAGTTTGATACTGCATTGAAGCTTGTACAGAGCATCGTTGGACCTGTTGAGCGCAAAGAAGCCTCTGAGCACGCAAAATTGGCAATCGCTAAAGCTCGAGAATCACAGCAAATTGCACAAAACGAACAGCAATGGCGAGCGCAGCATCGCGATCTTGAGCGTAGCCTTAACCAGCAGCGTCAAGCACGTGAGCTGGTTGCTGAGTACAAAAAGCAATATCACGTTGAGCTAACCGATGAAGTTACGTTTGAACAAGAACGTGAACGTCATGCGATGCAAATCGAATCACTAGAGATAGCTCAAGAAGAAGTTCGTGATCAGCGTGGTGAACAGCGCCGTCTAGAGCAAAACGCGGCGGCAGAAATCAGTAAACTTGAAGCGATAGCGCCAGCTTGGATTGCGGCTAATGATGCGCTAGAGAAACTGAGAGAGCAGAGCGGGGCAGACCTTGAGGATCGCCATGCGGTAATGAACCACATGCAGGTTGTTCTTGAGCAAGAAAGGGCGCTGTCCTTAGCTAAAGATAAACTTGCTGAGCGTCGCAGTCAGCTTGACACTGAGATTGAACGTCTTGCTTCTCCTAGTGGTTCAAACGACCCTCGCCTGAAAGGTTTGGCTGATACTTTAGGCGGTGTATTACTGTCTGAGATCTACGATGACATCACGATTGATGACGCGCCTTACTTCAGTGCGATGTACGGTCCGGCTCGTCACGCTATCGTTGTTTCTGACCTGTCAGGTATCGAAGAGAAACTGGTAGAGCTAGACGACTGTCCAGAAGACTTGTACATCATTGAAGGTGACATCGATGCCTTTGATGACAGCTCGTTCGATGCAGAAGAGTTAGAGGGCGCGGTTTGTGTTCGCATGAACGATCGCCAAATGCGTTACTCTCGCTTGCCTGAGATCCCATTGTTTGGTCGTGCAGCACGTGAGCAGCGTCTAGAGTTGCTGCGTAACGAACGAGAAGAAGTGGTAGAGAAGCACGCAAAAGCGGCGTTTGACTCTCAGAAAATGCAGCGTTTGTACCAAGCATTTAACCAATTTGTGTCTAACCACATTCAAGTGGCTTTTGACGCTGATCCAGAACAAGCGCTCGCAACCATTCGTGATAAGCGTAACCAAATCGCTCGCGTGCTGGCGGATCTGGATGCAAAAGAGCAGCAGCAACGCTCTCAGCTTCAAACTAGTAAGCAAGCGCTGTCTTCTCTGGACAAGCTAGCATCACACATGGTGCTTGTTGAAGATGAATCATTGCAAGCGCGTTTTGATGAGCTAGAAGAGAAAATCGCTCAGCTTGCAGAGGCGAAAAACTTCTTAAACAATCATGCAAAAGCCGTCGCGCAACTAGAGAATATTGCGTCTGCGCTTGATGCTGACCCAGAGCAATTTGATGCACTAGAAGCAGAATACAAAGCAGCAGATGAACAGTTACAAGATCTTAAGAAGCAAATCTTTGCACTCTCGGATCTGGTTGAACGTCGTCACTACTTCGCTTACTCAGACTCTGTTGATCTTCTGAACAAAAGTAGCGAACTGAGTGAGCAGCTCAAAGCGAAGTTGGTTCAAGCTGAACAGACTCGTACTCGTTCTCGTGAAGAGTTGAAGCAAGCACAAGGACAAATGAACCAATACAACCAAGTATTGGCGTCTTTGAAGAGTTCGCATCAAGCTAAGCAAGAAACCGTACAAGAGTTCAAACAAGAGCTGCAAGAGTATGGCGTAAATGCCGACGAAGGTGCGGAAGAGCGTGCAATGCGCCGTCGTGACGAGCTGCACGAACGCTTACATACTTCACGTAGTCGTAAGAGTGAATACGAGCGCACGATAACGTCGACCGAGCTTGAGATGAAAGGCTTAGCGAAACGTCTGAAGAAAGTGCAGAAAGAATACGCAGAGCTGCGCAAATTTGTCGTTGCAGCGAAAGCGGGTTGGTGTTCAGTACTTCGCTTAGCGCGTGAAAACGATGTTGAGCGTCGTCTACACAAACGTGAACTGGCGTATATGTCGGCAGATGAATTGCGTTCCATGTCGGATAAATCATTGGGTGCGCTGCGTCTTGCTGTTGCAAACAATGATGACTTGCGTGATGCACTTCGTTTGTCTGAAGACAACGCTCGCCCAGAGCGTAAAGTTCTGTTCTACATTGCGGTATACCAACACCTTCGTGAGCGTATTCGTCAGGACATCATCCGTACTGATGACCCAGTTGAAGCAATCGAAGAGATGGAAGTGGAACTGGCGCGTCTAACGGAAGAGCTAACGCAACGTGAAAACCGCCTAGCGATCAGCTCTGAGTCGGTAGCGAGCATCATCAAGAAGACGATTCAGCGTGAGCAAAACCGTATTCGTATGCTGAACCAAGGCTTGTCGAACATCTCGTTCGGTCAGGTCAAGGGCGTACGTCTAAACGTGAAAATTCGCGAAAGTCACGAAGTGCTACTGAACGGTCTAGCGACACAACAAGAGCAGCATAAAGATCTGTTCGAATCGACTCGCTTTACCTTCTCTGAAGCAATGGCGAAACTGTTCCAACGTGTGAACCCACATATCGATATGGGTCAACGTTCTCCTCAGGTTTTGGGTGAAGAGCTACTGGATTACCGTAACTACCTAGAGCTAAGTGTAGAAGTGAACCGTGGTACAGATGGTTGGCTACAGGCTGAGTCTGGCGCGCTATCAACAGGTGAAGCGATCGGTACCGGTCAGTCAATCCTTCTGATGGTTGTTCAAAGCTGGGAAGAAGAATCTCGTCGTCTGCGCAGCAAAGACATTGTGCCTTGTCGTTTGCTCTTCTTGGATGAAGCAGCGCGTCTGGATGCGAAATCGATCGCGACATTGTTCGAATTGTGTGACCGTCTAGATATGCAGCTTCTTATCGCGGCACCAGAAAACATCAGCCCAGAGAAAGGTACTACCTACAAGTTGGTGCGTAAGGTGTTTAAAGACCATGAGCACGTACACGTAGTTGGTCTACGAGGTTTTGGTCAAACGGATAAGCCTAAGACCGAAGCGCAAGAGATGATCGAAGAGTTTGAATCGTAAACTCCGAATCTAGTAAAACGCCCGCATTTATTGCGGGCGTTTTTGTATTTGTTAGCTGGAGGCTTCAAAGCGTATAAAATAAGCCGAGACTGTAGGACGACAGTCTCGGCTTATTAATAGAACTTAGCGGGGAGGCTAAGTTTTATTCCTCTGAAATATCGTCTCTGATATCGATCATTTCAGCAAGCTCTTCAAGTGCTTGGACAGAAAGCTCAGACAAGCGTTGTAAATGCTGGTCTAAGCTCTCTTGTTCTTCAAGCTCTGGTTCATCGTTATCTGTTTCTTTTGTTAGCATTTCTCAACCTCTCAAGTTGAGTAAGGGGAGACCTCATCATACTCAAAAGTTAAAGGAGAAAAGAAACGATCTATGTTGATTCTGTTAGCTCGATCATTGATTCAAGTTATAGGTGAGATGGGTTTGTTTAATAAGATGAGTAGGTAGACGGTTTTGGAAACGGAAACAAAAACGCCAGCAATCCGAACAATTACTGGCGAATGATATTGTGATTGGCGATTAGAACTGTGGTTTTACCCCAAACTGCTCTGCTGCGTAGGCGACACGTTCAATCGGCTTTGGATACTCGGCAGGTGTGCCGAGGCTCTCTATGTGTTTCAAACGAGGAAGCAAGCCTGCACCATTGGCGATTTGGATTGCTAAGCCAGGACGAGCGTTGAGCTCTAAAACCATAGGTCCTTCCTCTTTATCCAGCACCATATCCGTACCCATGTATCCCAACCCTGTCATCTCCCACGCACTAGACGCAAGCTCAAGCAAGCGCTCCCAGTGCGGGACTTGGAGGGTAGAAAGGTCTTTGCCGGTATCCGGATGGTGGGTGACTGGATGGTCGAATTGCACCGCTCGGATTGCTTTACCTGTGGCGATATCAATGCCCACGCCCACAGCGCCTTGGTGAAGGTTTGCTTTACCGTCCGACGCCGCCGTAGAACAGCGCATCATTGCCATAACAGGGTAGCCTTTAAATACGATGATTCGAACATCAGGCACGCCTTCATAACTGAAGCCATCGAAACAATCATCAAATTTAATCAGGTTCTCAACGACTGCGACGTCGTTTTTACCACCAAGAGAGAAAAGGCCAGCAAGCGCATTACTGATATGACGTTCAACTTCGTCCTTACCAATTGTAGAGCCGGAAGGTTTGGTATAGACCCCATCTTTATGCGAGGTAATAACCAAAATACCCTTACCACCACTACCTTGAGCGGGCTTGATAACAAAACCAGGCCAATCTTGCACCATTCTATGGATTGTCTTTACTTCTGCTTGGTTATGAATAACGCCGATCAGGGCAGGGACTGTCGCCCCTGCTGCCTGCGCAATAATTTTAGTCTTGAGCTTGTCATCAACTAATGGGTATTTAGAACGATCATTGTAACGGCCGATATAACTGTGGTTACGTTTGTTCATCCCCATAATGCCTTTATGGCGAAGCTTAGCTGGCGAAGTAAAACTTTCGAACATCGTTTAGTCCTCCGCTAGTGGTTTGAAACGACGTAACTCAGTTAGACGGTAACCTGTGTAAGTACCTAGCAATAGAATACCGGCCAGAACAATCAACTGTAGACCAATGAAATTAAAGGTTAGGTGCTGAATGTATGAGTTCGTCATCGCTAAGTAAACCAATACTGCGGTGAGCAGTGAGCCCCCACCTTGCAGAGCAACTTCTTTCGCGCCTTCTTCTTCCCATAGGATAGACATACGTTCAATTGTCCAAGACAAGATGATCATCGGGAAGAACGTAATTGTTAAGCCTTCCGTTAAGCCCATCTTAAATGCGACTACTGTGAACACCGAAATGATCATAATAACGGTAATAATGACCGCTGATATCCGTGCTACAAGCAGTAAGTTCAACCTCGATAAGTAACTTCGAATAATCAAGCCTGTGCCAACGATCAGTAAGAAACCGACAATACCCGTTAATAGCTGGGTTTGAACAAACGCAACAGCAATCAGTACTGGCATGAAAGTACCGGATGTTTTTAGACCGATAATCACACGCAAGAACACCACGATAAGGGCACCGATAGGGATCAGCATGATGGTCTTAAACATCGCTTGTTCTTCAAGAGGCAAGCTATGAATTGAAATATTCAGCAGCCCATCAGCTTCTATCTTGTTGTTCGTCGCTTGCTGTGGAGTCATTTCTTGCTTGATCATTGAGAAATGAACTTGGCTATTTTTACCACCAACAAGATCAAGCAGGGATACATTCGACTCATCCCAAACTAATAAGTTTGGTTTCACGGCTTTCTGTTCGGAATTTGGTGAGAACAGTACCCAATCTTTACCTGACCAAACCTGAACCATTGGTTGAATGGTTTGGCGTCGACGGCCATCTTCTAGTTCGATAACACCGACAGTTTTGCTCTGTATACCTGCGGTAAGCAAAATATTATGTAGTGCATCAGTACGGCTGAAGTCATTCAGTAGTAGCGATGAGTTTTGACTGTCTGGGTCATTAAGCGCTTTGATGAGTTCACGAGTAAAGGTCACATTGTCGGCAGAACGACTCATCGCACGCTCAACAAGGGCATTTGCCGCCGCAGCTTGTGGCGCTGATAGCGTTGGTGGCGTAATGTCTTCAGTTGGTGGTAGAGGCGTAACTTTAGCCTGAGGGTCCACTAAGAACTGCGCTTTGTAGTAAATGGTTTGAGGACCTTTGGCCTGACGAATTGACCACTCGGCACGACGTCCAGAATCAGAATTAATGTAGGAAACGCCATAACCAGAAGAGGAAGCGGATTCACCGATAAGCGTATAACCACTTTGTGTATGAGGTGCTGCGAGTGAAGCTTTGACTTCATTGCCGTTAGCATTGAACTCAATACGTGCCTCTACATCCCATACCTGACGAGTTTCGCCTGGTGTCCAAGGCACGCCGTAGTTTTCATGTCTGAAAACACTCAAAGCAATGCCCGCAATCACCAATAAGATGATTGAAAGGTAAAACGGTATTTTTGACGTCATAATCTACCTTATTATTTTTTATCTTCGTCCGTTTGGATATAGGTACGACTTACATCGACAAGTGCGATGTCGCGCATAAATTCTCTACCCAGTAAAATAGGATGGTTCATATGCGAGCGATCTGCCAACGTAAATTGCGCTTTTTCATGAATTTTTCCAACGCGCACCCAAAGTTCGACTACAGCGCGACGTTCTAGTTCTTCACTGGTAACTTGGCGAATTTTTACGTAACGAATGACTGGCGCTTCGATCCAAGTATTTTTTTCTTCTTCAGATTTACTGGTATCTGCCAGGTGGAATCGAACCCAGTTTTTGCCGTTTCTTTCGAACTCTTCAATATCAACTGCATTTAAAGATGAGGTTGCGGCACCGGTGTCGACACGTGCATCAAAAGTCTGCTTAATGGAGTCGATAGTGACCTTTTCAATTGAGCCAAGGACAATATCATGAGTTGGTGTTGGTTCCACAGGAGCAGGAGATTGGACAATAATCGGGTCTTTTGGCTTTTTCACTTCTGCCATTGCTTCATCACGAAATGTCAGAAGTTCAACCTGTAGTTTATCGACTTGTTCTTCAAGGCTGTCGATATAGTCCGATTGGTTGCTGAGCTGAAGCTCTAAGTTAGTAATGCGATTATTGACATTCGCTTCTGAAGTTTGAATAGCCGCTAACGTTTCTTGGTGGTACTGTTCGCCTTTGGTTAGTGAGCATCCAGATAGTAAGGCGATGGCAACAATCGGGGTCAATCGTAATAACATTGAAAACCTTGGGATTGGATTAAGTTGTTTATTTTTTAGGAGTTTAGCTCATATCGATAAAGCCTCACAAGTAAGAATGTTTCTCTATTACTTATTGTTTGAGGAATAGTGATGAAAAGCTAAAAATCAAGGACATAAAAGCGCATCCTTATTTAGAGCGTGCTTATGTTTTGATGTAACAAATGGACTCGAAAAACAAACACGCTCAGTACGAGGAAAGAGGGTAATGTCTTAACTCGTAAAATGAGTTAAGACAATGTCAGGAATCTCAGCGAATTATGGTTTGCGAGCGACAAGAACCGCGCGGCGAGGGGCAGGGTAACCTTCTACAGTCTTGCTTGGGTCGTTCGGATCTAGATAGTCTGGTAGAGAGTTATGCGTCATCCAATCTGTGGTACGTTGTTCATCAACCGAAGTGACATTTTCATCAACGATGCGCACATCTTCAAATCCTACCAACTCTAACCATACTTTCAGCGCTTTTGCTGAAGGGAAGAAATAGACATTACGCATTTGTGCGTAACGAGAAGTTGGAACCAACACTGCATTCTCATCACCTTCAATCACTAGTGTTTCTAGTACGAGTTCACCACCAGACACCAATTGATCTTTTAGTTGCACTAAGTGATCCAGAGGCGATCGGCGATGGTAAAGCACGCCCATGCTGAATACCGTGTCGAACGCTTCTAACTTAGGTAGTTGTTCAATACCCAACGGCAGTAGGTGCGCACGTTGGTCATCTCCCATTAGTTTACGAATTGCTTCGAACTGAATTAGGAACAGGTGAGATGGATCGATACCGACGGTTAAGCGTGCACCTTCACCCAGCATGCGCCACATGTGGTAGCCGTTACCACAACCAACATCGAGTACGCTGCGGTTCTTTAATGGAGAAATATGAGGAAGCACACGGTCCCATTTCCAGTCACTGCGCCACTCAGTATCAATATGAATGCCGTGTACGTGGTATGGCCCTTTGCGCCATGGGTGGAATGTACGAAGTAAGTTCTCTAATTTCTTCAGCTCACCTTCATGGAAAGGAGTGTCGTTGCTGATGGTCACTGAATTCTTGATGTCAATTTGATCCGGTGAGCCTTCTGGAATCTTGTTCAGTGCTTTCAACCAGCGACCAAAGTCACCGTGCTCTGCATTTTGCCAATCCGTTAGCTGTTGTGGTAGCACATTGAGCCAAGGTTGAAGACGTGTGTCTTGGGCAATCAATTGGTAGAAGTTTGCAAAGTTAAACATAGTTAGTTAATCGCTGAGTTGATGGTATTAAAAGTATTAAATAACAGCCTAAAGTGGCGTGATTCAGGGCCTTTGTATGCACGGTTTATTTAATTGCGAACATAGAGCCAAAGTTAAAGCATTGGAACCAAACATCGTAGCTAGAAAAGCCAATTTTAGCGAAACGCTCTTTATGCTCTTTCTTTGAATCTGGGCGCATTACGTTTTCTATCGCGCTGCGCTTTTGGCTGATTTCTAGTTCGCTATAACCATTTGCACGTTTAAAGTCGTGGTGAAGGTCAATTAATAGCTCGTTTGACACTTCATCTTCGAAGACGAATTTCTCCGACAAAATCAAAATTCCGCCTGGACGTAGACCTGCGTAGATTCGTTCAAGCAGGGCGTAACGATCGTCTGGAGAAAGAAATTGCAGAGTAAAGTTCAGTACGACAACTGATGCGTTTTCAATATCGATATTACGAATATCCGCTTCAACCACATCTACAGGAGTATCGCTTCGGTACGCGTTTACATGCAATTTGCAACGCTCAACCATGGCTGGAGAGTTGTCTACCGCAATGATTTTACAGCGTTCTTGTTTGATATGACGACGCATAGACAGCGTAGCGGCACCCAAAGAACAACCTAAGTCGTAGATGTTTGAGTGAGGCTTCACAAAGCGTTCTGCCAACATACCGATTGCAGAAATAATGTTGCTGTAACCCGGCACCGATCGTTGAATCATGTCAGGAAATACTTCCGCTACGCGTTCATCGAACGTGAAATCCCCAATTTTATCGATTGGAGCCGAAAAAATAGTATCTGGATTGCTCTTAGGGTTCATAACCAAGTCTCTGCATACAAGCCGCCTGAAAACGTCAGGCATCAAAAAAGGCGCGTATTTTATGGGAATTTCACGCCTCTGTCATGTGTTGCGTTAGAACATCTGCAACTGCGAGTTGCCATCGTTAGCCGGGAAAGATGCCAAGTCAGGAAGTGTTATACGCTTCTGTATGTCTTTATACAGATTGGCTGCCAACTCCGGCGCAATTATATTGTCCGCAGTATGGATCATGACATACGGCTGTTTACCTTCTGCAATCCATTGCGGCAACTTGCTGAGCCATGGTGTAAAAAACTCGTAATTTTGCTGTTCTTCTGGATGACCAATAAAGCGAACCAAAGGGTGTGAAGCGGTAGCAATAGCGTGGACTGGTACTCTTGGTTTTTTTATTTGCGCATCAATGATCGCTTCATTATCTGGCTTAGCGGCAAAGACAGGGCGGCTATCCATAATAATGCGGTCAATGTTATTTTCTACTAACCATTGGTTAAGCGCTCGCTCTTCTTCACCTTTGGAGAAAAATGCCATATGACGAACCTCAACACCAAGAGGGAAGTTAGGTGGAAAGCTCGCACAGAACTTTTTCAATCGATCAAGGTGCTCAGGACCAAATGCGGCTGGCAATTGAATTGTCCATTGCCCCACACGGTCATGCAACGGCTCCATGACTTTCATGAAGTCTCTCAGTTGTTCGCTGCAACCTCTTAGCATTTGCTCATGAGTGATGGCTTTAGGAAGTTTGAAAGTAAAGCGAAAATCATCGTGGGTTGCTGATCTCCAGTTTTGCACCGTGTTGAGCGTCGGCGTGGCATAAAATGTCGTGTTGCCTTCCACGGTATGGAACACCTGTGCATACTTTTCTAAACGTTCAGCGGGCTTTGTCCCGCTGCCGTAAAAGCTTTGTTGCCATTGATTGTGCGACCACATCGTCAATCCAAGTCGAAGAGGTAAGTTATCCATTATTCTTTACTGCTTGCTACTCGTGTGAATACTTTACGAGAGTTTTGCTGAAATAGGTAATTTCACGCTATAATCCCCACCAATTTTTTCGCTTTGGTGCGCTTTTGAACATTTGTTGTACTAAAAAGCACCAGTGAATGATAAAACACACGTAATTGTATGTTGAGTAGTCGATTTTCGTGGACATTCAGCGTATAACTGAATCTTTACTCTGCTTGGCAATGAGGCTGACAGAGCGTAGTTAACAACATTTGAGAGATTGGGAATTTCATTATGCGTACCCATTACTGTGGTCACCTGAACAAGTCCCTTGCAGGACAAACTGTAGAACTTTGCGGCTGGGTTAACCGTCGTCGTGATTTAGGCGGTCTTATTTTTATTGATATGCGAGATCGCGAAGGTATCGTTCAGGTAGTTGTTGATCCAGATATGGCGGATGCGTATGAAGTGGCTAACACACTTCGTAATGAATTCTGTATCAAACTAACGGGTGAAGTACGCGTTCGTCCAGAAAGCCAAGCAAACAAAGACATGGCAACAGGTGAAGTTGAGATCCTTGCGACAGGTCTTGAAATCATCAACCGCAGTGACGTTTTGCCTCTAGACTTCAACCAAAAGAACTCTGAAGAGCAACGTCTGAAGTACCGTTACTTAGACCTTCGTCGTCCAGAAATGAGTGACCGCATCAAGCTACGTGCTAAAGCATCTAGCTTTGTTCGTCGTTTCCTAGATGACAACGGCTTCCTAGATATCGAAACACCAGTACTAACGAAAGCGACACCAGAAGGCGCGCGTGACTACCTAGTACCTAGCCGTGTTCACAAAGGCAGCTTCTACGCGCTTCCTCAGTCTCCACAGCTATTCAAACAGCTGCTAATGATGTCTGGTTTTGACCGTTACTACCAAATCGTTAAGTGTTTCCGTGATGAAGACTTACGTGCTGACCGTCAACCAGAATTCACTCAGATCGATATCGAAACGTCATTCATGACGGCTGAGCAAGTACGTGAAGTGACGGAAAACATGGTTCGCGATATGTGGCAAGAGCTACTAAACGTAGACCTAGGTCAGTTCCCAGTAATGCCATTCAGCGAAGCGATTCGCCGTTTCGGTTCTGACAAGCCAGACCTACGTAACCCACTAGAGCTAGTAGACGTTGCTGACCTAGTGAAAGACGTTGAGTTCAAAGTATTCTCTGGCCCAGCAAACGACGAGAAAGGCCGCGTTGCCGTTATTCGCGTTCCAGGTGGTGCATCTTTGACTCGTAAGCAAATTGATGGCTACGGTGAATTCGTTGGTATCTACGGTGCGAAAGGTCTAGCTTGGATGAAGGTTAACGACCGTGCTGCAGGCATGGAAGGTATCCAATCTCCAGTGGCTAAATTCCTAAACGAAGACGTGATCAACGCTATCCTAGATCGCACTCAAGCGGAATCTGGTGATATCATCCTATTTGGCGCTGATAAAGCGGGCATCGTTGCAGAAGCAATGGGTGCACTGCGTCTGAAGCTAGGTAAAGATCTAGAGCTCACTGACGAATCTGCATGGGCTCCACTATGGGTTGTTGACTTCCCAATGTTCGAAGAAGATGACGAAGGCAACCTACACGCGATGCACCACCCATTCACGTCACCTCTAGGTGTGACTGCGGAAGAGCTAAAAGCGAACCCAGCTGCGGCAAACTCTAACGCTTATGATATGGTTCTAAATGGTTACGAAGTTGGCGGCGGTTCTGTTCGTATCCACAACGCAGATATGCAAGAAGCCGTATTTGATATTCTAGGCATCACACCTGAAGAGCAACAGCTTAAGTTCGGCTTCCTGCTTGATGCACTGAAATTCGGTACGCCTCCACACGCTGGTCTTGCATTCGGTCTTGACCGTCTAGTGATGCTGCTATGTGGTACTGAGAACATACGTGATGTTATTGCATTCCCGAAAACAACAGCAGCGGCGTGTCTACTAACAGACGCACCAAGCATTGCGAACCCAGCAGCGCTAGAAGAGCTAGCAATCGCAGTGACTGCAGCGAAAGAAAAAGACGCAGAATAAGCGCACAACATTTGAAGAAAACTCCCGCAACTGCGGGAGTTTTTGTTTAAATAAACCCAAGAAACTTCCAAAGCAATTTCCCAAGCAACGCTTTTTAGCTCATGTTTGCTATTAAGCGTCAAAATACATTAAAAGGTGAATTATGGCAGGTCATAGTAAATGGGCGAATATTCGTCACCGTAAAGCAGCGCAAGATGCGAAGCGCGGCAAAATCTTTACCAAATTAATCCGTGAAATCGTTGTTGCGGCAAAAGAGGGAGGCGGTGAGCCAGAAAATAACCCACGTTTGCGAGCTGCAATTGATAAAGCGTTGTCTAACAACATGACGCGTGACACTGTCAACCGCGCTGTCAGCCGAGGTGCTGGTGGTGAAGGCGATGACAATATGGAAACCGTAATCTATGAAGGTTATGGTCCGGGTGGCACTGCGGTCATGGTCGAATGTATGACGGATAACCGAAATCGCACAGTATCTGGCGTACGCCATGCGTTCTCGAAGTCAGGAGGCAATCTGGGTACGGATGGTAGTGTAAACTATCTTTTCGACAAGAAAGGCGTGATCTCATACGCCCCAGGTTTAGATGAGGATGCGGTAATGGAAGTAGCATTAGAAAGTGGTGCTGATGACATTGAAACGGCAGAAGATGGCTCGATTGATGTCTACACGGCCCCAGGCGATTTTGGACTCGTAAAAGATGCCCTTGATGCTGCAGGTTTTGAGGCGGAGAACGCCGAAGTGTCGCTTATCCCTTCAACGAAAGCAGAACTGGATGTGGACACTGCGCCAAAACTGCTTCGTTTGATTGACGCTTTAGAAGATCTGGACGATGTTCAGGAGGTTTATCACAACGGTGATATCTCTGACGACGTTGCAGCCTCTCTAGAGTAAACTCAATGTGCAGTGAGCGGTATTCGCTCCGAAATTAGAAAGTAATAATAAGAAATTGAGGTCGCATTCGGCCTCATTTTTAGGAACATTCATGTCAATTATTTTGGGCATTGACCCAGGTTCACGCATTACCGGTTATGGGGTCATTCGTCAAAATGGACGCCATTTGCAATACCTTGGTAGTGGCTGTATTCGTACTTCAGAAAAAGAACTTCCGGGCCGTCTTAAGCAGATTTACGCTGGCGTCACGGAAATCATTACTCAGTTTCAACCGGACGTATTTGCGATTGAACAAGTGTTTATGGCTAAAAATGCGGATTCAGCATTAAAGCTTGGCCAGGCTCGTGGCAGCGCAATTGTTGCTGCTGTAAATGCAGAGTTGCCGGTATACGAATACGCCGCGCGTCTTATTAAGCAAGCAGTAGTCGGTACTGGTGGCGCGGACAAAGCGCAAGTTCAGCATATGGTTCAGCAGATGCTTAAACTGCCCGCCAAGCCTCAAGCGGATGCAGCCGATGCTTTAGGTGTGGCGATTTGTCATGCCAATACGAACAAAACCCTCGTTGCCTTAGCGGGCAAAGCAACCAGTGCCAGAAAAGGGCGCTACCGATAAAATTAACTGGATGTCTATCCAGTTCTTTATTATCCTGTCGCAAATTCATTTCCAAAGAGTATTTATAGTGATTGGACGTCTTCGTGGCACACTGATTGAAAAACAACCACCTGAAGTATTAATTGAAGTTAATGGCATTGGTTATGAAGTCCAGATGCCAATGAGCTGTTTTTACGAGCTGCCAAATGTTGGCGAAGAAGCCATTATTTATACTCACTTTGTCGTCCGTGAAGATGCGCAATTGCTATACGGTTTCAACACAGTAAAAGAACGGGCACTTTTCCGTGAAGTGATCAAAGCCAATGGCGTTGGTCCTAAACTCGGTCTTGGTATTCTCTCTGGTATGACAGCAACGCAATTTGTTACTTGTGTTGAACATGAAGACGTTTCTACGCTGGTTAAGCTTCCAGGCGTTGGCAAGAAAACCGCAGAGCGATTGGTTGTTGAAATGAAAGACCGCTTGAAAGGGTGGGGTGCTGGCGATCTATTTACACCATTTACGGATGCTGCTCCTGCGGATTCTGGTGCGACATCCAACAACGCGGAAGAAGAGGCAATTAGCGCGCTTCTAGCTTTGGGTTACAAGCCGACTCAAGCGTCGAAAGTGGTGTCTCAGATCGCTAAACCGGACATGAGCAGTGAGCAAATGATCCGTGAAGCTCTAAAATCAATGGTGTAACGCTGGTTTCACAGTGAGCATTTGTTCAAGATAACTCATTCTCTAAGGTTAACGCCAATCGCTTAACGATATTTTTTGTGTCATTCCAGCGAGCCTAGCGAGACTGGGAATCTAATAGCAGCACGCTGAGCGGTTAATGAAACAATTTGACCATAAACCGCTCGGATAGAAGATCCTGTATCACGCTCCTTCGTCGCTGTACAGGATGACGAGATACAGAAATATGCCACTTGCTGTTAAACGAGCGGCATTATTCTCTCAGGTAACCATTTTTCAAGGTAAAAAGATGATTGAAGCCGATCGTTTAATCGCGCCAGAAAACCCTGCCTTTCGTGATGAAGATGTCATTGACCGTGCTATTCGACCAAAAAAATTAGCGGATTACCAAGGTCAGGACCATGTCCGTGACCAAATGGAGATCTTCATTAAAGCTGCTCAGTTACGTAGCGAAGCACTTGATCACCTGTTAATTTTTGGCCCTCCGGGTTTGGGTAAAACCACGCTAGCAAATATTGTCGCCAACGAGATGGAAGTAAACATCCGTACTACTTCAGGGCCAGTTCTTGAAAAAGCAGGCGATTTAGCCGCGTTACTAACCAACCTAGAAGAAAATGACGTTCTATTTATTGACGAAATTCACCGCTTAAGCCCGATGGTTGAAGAGGTTCTGTATCCGGCGATGGAAGATTATCAACTGGATATTATGATCGGTGAAGGTCCGGCCGCTCGTTCTATTAAGATCGATTTGCCACCGTTTACTTTGATTGGTGCAACGACCCGAGCTGGCTCTTTAACGTCACCATTACGCGATCGTTTTGGTATTACTCAGCGTCTTGAGTTTTATAAGATAAAAGACCTACAAGATATTGTGCAGCGCAGCGCGGATTGTTTAGGTTTGTCAATGGAACCTGAAGGCGCCTTGGAAGTGGCAAGACGTGCACGTGGCACACCACGTATTGCTAACCGTCTACTACGTCGTGTTCGCGATTATGCGGAAGTGAAAGGAAATGGTCACATTTGTGCAGAGGTTGCCGACAAAGCGCTGAATATGCTTGATGTGGATGCCGAAGGTTTCGATTATATGGACCGCAAACTGCTACTCGCAATTATGGAGAAATTTGGTGGTGGTCCGGTCGGACTCGATAACATGGCGGCAGCGATTGGTGAAGAAAAGGATACTATCGAAGACGTTCTTGAGCCTTATCTTATTCAGCAAGGTTATTTACAACGCACTCCACGTGGAAGAATCGCGACAGATCGTGCGTATTTGCATTTCGGAATTGAAAAATAAGATTCCCTCGCTGGGCCTTTGCGGCCCAGCGCTTCATTAAAGTTGACCAAACTCACATTTTTTGAATTTCTTCTCATACCAGTTTAGTAAGTAAAAAGCATTGATTGTTAACTCTATGTTTGCTCACAACTGGTTAATTTCTCTCCTGATTACTCTCTCTTAACATCCGTATCTAATACTGGTTGATCTGGATCAATGTGATGGATTTTTGTGCAAATTCCGCGCATAAACATTGATGTATATCAAAGCGCATTCCGGCTATAAACCTTTTGAAACAATCTGTTTTTACAAGTAATATTAGCCCTAGCTATATTAGCTGATGCTTAACAATTAACTAACCAATGAAGCACATTTTTGCAACAATGAGTTGTGATAATTCAACATTTTTCAAGTGTAAATAACACTTGAATATGGATTGCAATATGTAGAGAGTGTCATTCAGCCGACACATAGGAGTTACCATGATTGACGTAGTTGATCTATCGCGGTTGCAGTTTGCACTGACAGCGATGTATCACTTCCTATTCGTACCATTGACCCTTGGTATGGCCTTCCTTCTGGCCATTATGGAATCGATGTACGTAATGACGAACAAGCAAATCTATAAGGACATGACCAAGTTCTGGGGTAAGCTATTCGGTATTAACTTTGCACTTGGTGTGGCGACAGGCCTTACCATGGAATTCCAGTTTGGTACGAACTGGTCTTACTACTCCCACTATGTAGGTGACATCTTCGGTGCGCCGCTAGCGATCGAAGCCCTTGTCGCATTCTTCCTGGAGTCAACTTTTGTTGGTCTATTCTTCTTCGGGTGGGATCGTCTATCTAAACGTCAACACTTAGCGGTTACTTGGCTTGTGGCGTTGGGCTCTAACTTCTCTGCACTTTGGATTCTTATCGCAAACGGCTGGATGCAAAACCCAGTAGGCGCGGACTTCAACTTCGAAACTATGCGAATGGAAATGGTGAGCTTCTCTGAGGTTGTACTAAACCCAGTAGCTCAGGTTAAGTTCGTGCATACGGTTGCTTCTGGTTACACTTGTGGCGCAATGTTTATTCTAGGCATCAGTTCATACTACCTATTAAAAGGTCGTGACATTGCGTTTGCTCGTCGTTCATTTGCTATCGCTGCATCTTTCGGTATTGCAGCTATCTTATCTACCATCGTTCTTGGTGACGAATCTGGCTACGAGCTTGGTGAAGTTCAAAAAGTGAAGCTTGCTGCAATTGAAGCAGAATGGCACACAGAGCCAGCTCCAGCAGCGTTTACGTTGTTTGGTGTTCCTAACCAAGAAACCATGCACACAGATTACGCAATCAAGATCCCTTACGTAATGGGTATCATCGCGACACGTTCTTTTGATGAGCAAGTAACAGGTCTTCGTGACCTACGTGATGAGCACGTCGATCGTATTCGTGACGGTATGTACGCGTATGAACTTCTAGAGAAGCTTCGCGCAGGTGACAAGTCAGAAGAAAACATGACTGCGTTTGATGAAGTGAAGGGTGACCTAGGTTACGGTCTACTTCTAAAACGCTACACAGACAATGTTGTTGATGCGACAGAAGAGCAAATCCAAGCTGCTGCGGACGATTCAATCCCAACAGTATGGCCGCTATTCTGGTCATTCCGTATCATGGTTGCTTGTGGTTTCATCATGCTATTCGTTTTCGGTGCGGCGTTTATTCAAACGTGTCGTCAGAAGATCGAACAAAAACAATGGATTCTTAAAGCTGCATTATTCAGCATCCCACTACCGTGGATTGCGATTGAAGCGGGTTGGTTCGTTGCTGAGTACGGTCGTCAGCCATGGGCTGTTGGTGAAATTTTACCAGTGCACGTTGCAGCTTCTGCACTAACTGCTGGCGAAATCTGGACTTCACTCTTCGCAATTCTGGCGCTATACACGGTATTCCTGGTTGCAGAAGTTTACCTAATGTTGAAATTCGCTCGTAAAGGCCCAAGCAGCCTGAAAACGGGTCGCTACCACTTCGAGCAAAATGCTGACTCTGTTGAAGACAAAGTTAGTCGCCAAGTAGAAGCGTAAGGTAAGGAGATAACAAGATGTTTGATTACGAAATCTTGCGACTCATCTGGTGGGTACTAATCGGTGTTCTACTAGTTGGTTTTGCAGTAACAGACGGTTTCGATATGGGTGTAGGC
The DNA here is from genome assembly GCF_024181785.1 of Vibrio sp. Y42_MX_L11. NCBI lineage: Bacteria > Pseudomonadati > Pseudomonadota > Gammaproteobacteria > Vibrionales > Vibrionaceae > Vibrio > Vibrio sp. Y42_MX_L11. The sequence goes on along the minus strand of NZ_JAMZAP010000001.1, from coordinate 226,485 downwards.
GCGCTTGTACCTATCATCGGTAAAAACGACACTCAACGTCGTGTCATGATTAACTCAATTGCCCCTCACTGGGATGGTAACCAAGTTTGGCTTATCACTGCTGGTGGTGCATTGTTTGCAGCTTGGCCTTTGGTTTACGCAACGTCATTTTCAGGCTTCTACTTAGCGATGATTTTGACACTAGCAGCGCTATGGCTTCGTCCTCTGGGCCTAGACTACCGCTCTAAAATTGAAGATCCAAAATGGCGCAATACCTGGGATATCTGTATCTCAATCAGTGGATTTGTTCCACCAATCATCTTTGGTGTAGCGTTTGGCAACCTACTACAGGGTGTACCATTCCAATTGAGTGAGTTCTTGATGCCAACATACCATGGCTCATTCTTTGGTCTTCTAAACCCATTTGCACTGCTGTGTGGCCTAGTTAGCTTGTTCATGATTTTGATGCAAGGTTCGACTTGGCTACAAATGAAAACAACGGGCGAAGTGCATGTGCGTGCTCGCAACGTTGCTCAGTTGGCAGGTTTACTGACGGTTGCCGCGTTTGTAGCGGCTGGTTTCTGGATCCAAAATATCGATGGTTACGTCATTGTTGGCGGTATCGACACTAATGCAGCTTCTAACCCTCTAAACAAAGAGGTAATCCGTGAAGCTGGTGCATGGATGAAGAATTTTGAAAACTACCCACTACTATGGGCTGCCCCTGTACTAGGTGTTGCAATGCCGCTTCTTGCCGTATTGGCATCTCGTCTTGAAAAGTGTGCGATTTCGTTCATTACTTCAAGTCTGGGTGTTGCTGGCGTTATCTTTACTGCAGGTTTTGCGATGTTCCCATTCATCATGCCTTCAGACTTAATGCCAAGCCACAGCTTAACAATGTGGGATGCAACGTCATCTGAACTGACTCTGAACCTAATGACAGGCGTTGCGTTTGTTATGGTACCAATCATCCTTGGTTACACGTCTTGGACTTACTACAAGATGTTTGGTCGCCTTGATGATCAGTACATTGAAGACAACAAAAACTCACTTTACTAAGGAGCATTTACTATGTGGTATTTCGCATGGATTCTAGGTGTACTACTTGCTTGTGCATTCGGTATCATCAACGCTCTTTGGTTAGAGCACTCAGAAATGATGGACAAAGACAGTGAGTAATCTCGCTGATAAGGTAGCGCAACTTCACGCTCCGATGGATAAGACTCTGTTAAGAGTCTTATCTCTCATCCTTGGCTTTATGCATGTAGGATTGGTGATGTGGGATCCTGAAGCTTACCATCAAGCAATTGGTGGTTTTAACTCAATCATCGCACCAGCACTGATTTGGTCTGTATGCTCAAGCATGGTTTACGGTGTGGGCTTCAAACCGAGAAACTGGTACTGGCAAGTTTTGTTTAGTCCTTATTTCTCGTTAGCTATCTTAATTTATTTAACGGCACTTTATTTCTTTTAGGCTGAAATACGCTGTAATAAAGTCGGTTACTAAATCATCGAATAAAAGCTAGGTATTTCGCCTAGCTTTTATTTTTTCTACAAATTTCAAAAATATTCCCTTAGCTCGGTACCAATTGCTGTCGCTTCAGTTATAGTAATTACTTTAAAGAATTGAATATATTGGGACTCCCTTGCAAGGCACATCAAATCTCTTTCGCTGGCCGATCACCGTGTACTATGAAGACACCGATGCGGGCGGCGTTGTATATCATTCTAATTATCTAAAATTCTTTGAGCGCGCGCGGACAGAAATGTTACGTGCCAAAGGCATTTCTCAACATGTGTTACTGGAACAAAATATCGGCTTTGTTGTCCGACACATGGATATTGATTTCAACCAAGGGGCAAGGCTGGACGAGCATTTGACAGTATTAACCCGAGTGTCAGAAATAAAACGTGCTTCCCTGCAATTCTGTCAAGAGTTGGTCAATGATCAAGGCAAGATATTGTGCAAGGCCTCTGTTAAGGTAGCATGTATCGATAATAAGAAAATGAAACCAATAGCTATTCCAACCTTTATAAATTCGGAGCTAACAAATAGTGACTGCTGATATTTCCATTTTAGATCTCTTTCTTCAGGCTAGTCTGTTGGTAAAGCTTGTGATGCTGACGTTGCTTGGTATGTCAATTGTGTCATGGGCAATGATCATCAAGCGCAGCAAAGTGCTTTCTCAAGCCTCAAAGAATGCAGAGCAGTTTGAAGACAAATTCTGGTCGGGTACTGATCTTTCTCAGCTTTACCAAAAAGTAAAAGCGCGTAAAGACGAAATTGAAGGCACAGAAGAAATTTTTTACGCAGGTTTCACGGAGTTTGCTCGTCTACGTAAGAGCAACGCAAACTCACCAGCGTACATCATGGAAGGCACTGGCCGCGCAATGCGCGTTGCTGTCTCTCGTGAAGTTGATGAACTAGAAACAAGCTTACCGTTCTTAGCGACAGTCGGTTCTATCAGTCCTTACATCGGCCTATTTGGTACCGTTTGGGGCATCATGCACGCTTTTATTGCGTTGGGAGAAGTAAAACAAGCTACGTTGTCTATGGTTGCACCGGGTATCGCCGAGGCGTTGATCGCGACAGCGATGGGTCTATTTGCGGCTATTCCGGCAGTAATGGCGTACAACCGCCTAAGCAATAAAGTGAGTAAACTAGAGCACACTTACGCAACATTTTCTGAAGAATTCCACAGCATCCTTCATCGCCAAGCGATGGCTGGCCGAGACAGCGCGGATAAGGAATAAAGCATGGCGGGTTATCAACCTAAAAAGCGAAAAATGACAGCGGAGATCAACGTTGTTCCGTACATTGACGTAATGCTCGTACTGTTGATCATTTTTATGGCGACCGCTCCATTTGTGACTCAAGGCGTCGATGTTGATCTTCCGAAAACATCGACCGCTGAATCTATGCAAGACCTTGCTGGCGAAACTGACAGTAGTTTTATCATCATCGAAATTGATAGCGAGGGTAATTTAGGCCTAAGCGTAAACGATGAAGAAGTTCAGCGAGGTTTGTCGTTGCAAGATGTTATTGTGCGAGTGAAAGCGGAGCGAGAGGTTAAGCCAGATTCACCAGTTGCGGTAGGTGGCGACGCGGCAACACCATATGCCGATGTTGTACTATTACTGGATGAACTAAGTCGAGCTGGTATCCCTAAGGTAGGTCTAATGACCGATATCAGGGAATAGACATCAATTATCTATGAAAGATCACAAGAAGAAGCCCAACCAATACGCCAAACCGATAGCAATATCGGTTGGTTTGCATGCAATTCTAGTTGCAGCCCTGCTTTGGGGGACGGACTTCAACATGTCTAAACCAGAGCCTACAGGGCAAATGGTTCAAGCTGTTGTCATCGATCCAAAACTTGTGCAGCAACAAGCGAAAGAAATTCGCCAGCAACGCGAAAAGGCAGCGAAAAAAGAACAAGAGCGTCTTGATAAATTGAGACGCGAAGCAGAGCAGCTAGAAAAAAACCGTAAAGCTGAAGAAGAGCAAATTCGCAAGTTGAAAGAGCAGCAAGCGAAAGATGCTCAAGCGGCACGAGAAGCAGAAGCTGCACGTAAGAAAAAAGAACAAGAGCGCAAGCAGGAAGAAGAACGCGTTCGCAAAGAAAAAGAGCGAGCTGCTAAGCTAGAGAAAGAGCGTAAGGCAAAAGAAGAAGCTGTGCGTAAAGCTGAGCAGGAGCGTTTAGCAAAAGAAGCCGCTATTGCAAAAGCAGAGCAAGAACGTCTAGCTCGTGAAAAAGCTGCAAAAGAAGCGGAAGAAAAAGCACGTCGTGAGCGTGAAGCTGCTGAAAAAGCTGAACAAGAGCGCATCGCAAAAGAGAAAGCTGCAAAAGAAGCGGCAGAGCGAGAGCGCAAAGCGAGAGAAGCTGCAGAACGTGCGGAGCGCGAGCGTAAAGCGCAAGAAGCCGCGCTAGATGATATTTTTGCGGGCCTTGAGAGTGAGTCAGAACAGAATCAGCAAGCTAAAAATCAACATGTGCAATCTGAAGTCGACCGCTACGGTGCAATTTACAAACAATTGATAGAGAGTCGTATCATTAAGGACGATTATCTTGTGGGAAAGTCGTGTAGGCTTAATGTGAAGCTAGTTCCTACTGGGACTGATGGTATTGTAAGTAATGTTACTGTGTTAAACGGTGACTCTCGTCTTTGTAGTGCAGCTAAAAGTGCAGTTGCCCAAGTTGGTAACTTTCCGATGCCGAAAGACCGAGATGTTATTGATAAAGTTAGAGATATCAACTTAACCGTTGAGTACTAGAATAAGGAATAAGACGTGATTAGACGCCTTTTACTAGGAATGTTTGTACTGTTTAGCAGTATGACAAATGTGGCGAATGCCGCATTAGAGTTGGTCATTACCGATGGTATTGATTCAGCACGACCAATTGCTGTTGTTCCGTTTAAGTGGGAGGGCACTCAAGCGCTTCCAACGGATATTTCTGCTGTTATTGCCTCGGATTTGCAACGCAGTGGTAAGTTCAGCCCCGTTCCAACGAGCAAGATGCCACAAACTCCGTTCAGTGAATCAGAAGTCAATTTTGATGCCTGGACTAATTTAGGTGTAGATGCTCTGCTGACTGGCTCAATCAAACAAAATGCTCAAGGTGATTACGTTATCAACTACCAACTTGTTGATATTGTGCGTGGCCAGCTAACGGGCGGGAAAAGTAAAGCGCTTGGTAGCGATGGCGAATTAGTACTGTCAAAAGATCATGTGCTGTTCAATAAGGTCGCGACCGTTCAAGGCCCTCGCATGCGTGAGTACGCTCACCGCATCTCTGATTTGGTGTATGAGCAGTTAACGGGTGACCGTGGTGCCTTCATGACCCGTATTGCATACGTAGTGGTGAATGATAAAGACCGTTTCCCTTACCAACTTCGTGTGGCTGATTACGATGGTTACAACGAGCGCTTGGTTTTACGTTCTAAGCAACCATTAATGTCACCAGCATGGTCGCCAGATGGTAAAAAGCTTGCGTATGTTAGCTTCCAAAATGGTCAAGCAGAAATCTTTATCATGAACATCTACACCGGTGAGCGTGAGAAGATTACTTCATACCCACGTCATAATGGTGCGCCAAGATTTTCGCCTGATGGCAACAAGTTAGCGATTGTTCTCTCTAAGACAGGCTCGCTTCATGTTTATACGTTCGATCTTAACACTCGCAAGCTGACGCAAATTACGCGTGGCAGATCAAATAATACTGAACCGTTCTGGCATCCAGATGGAAAATCGTTGATTTTCACATCGGATAGGGGTGGTAAACCACAGATTTATCAAGTAAATTTGGGCAGCGGTTCTATTGACCGTTTGACTTGGCAAGGCAGCCAAAATTTGGGTGGCCAGATTACTCCTGATGGGCGATTCCTAGTAATGGTGAACCGCAGCAACGCAGGATTTAACTTGGCGAAACAAGATTTGGAAACTGGTGCTCTTCAAGTCTTAACTAAGACCTTGCTTGATGAGTCTCCTAGTATTGCCCCAAACGGTGGCATGGTTGTGTATAGCTCGATTTACAACAAGAAAAACGTACTATCGATGGTGTCAATTGATGGTCGATTCAAAGCTAGATTACCGGCAACAAATGGGCGTGTTAGAGCGCCTGCATGGTCACCGTTTTTGTAGTAATAAGTTTGATTAATAAAGGAAAATAAGATGCAACTGAACAAGGTTCTAAAAGGGCTACTAATCGCGCTTCCTGTAATGGCTGTTACAGCGTGTAGTTCAAGCGACGACGCTGCTTCTAACACTGGTGCAGCAACAAACAACAATGGCGCAGTTGAAACAACAGTAGCTACGCCAATTGATCAAAGCGGTCAGCTAACAGAGCAAGAGCTAAAAGAGCAAGCGCTACGTGAAACTCAAACAATCTACTTTGCTTTTGATAACTCAACAATTGCAGCAGATTACGAAGAGATGCTTGCAGCTCATGCTTCTTACTTAAGCAAGAACCCAGCTCTTAACGTAACTATCGAAGGTCACGCTGATGAGCGTGGTACTCCTGAGTACAACATCGCTCTTGGTGAGCGTCGTGCACAAGCAGTAGCGAACTACCTGCAAGCACTAGGTGTTCAAGCTGACCAAATCTCAATCGTTAGCTACGGTGAAGAGAAGCCACTTCTTCTAGGTCAATCAGATGAAGTTTACGCTAAGAACCGTCGCGCGGTTCTAGTATACTAATTCGAGGTAATCCTCATGTTCAGTAACACTAAGCGCGCTGTTGCGCTTACGTTACTGGCAAGTGCAGCGAACTTTGCGTTCGCTGCACCAGCTCCAGTATCCGATCTCAACAGCACATCATCCGTCTCTAAGAGCCGTTCATCTGAAACGGAAGTAGAGCGTCTAGAGCGCTTGCTACAAAACCGCAATCGCGTTCAGCTCCAAATGCAACAACAAATTGACCAAATGTCACAAGAGATCAGTGAATTACGTGGTCAATTAGAGCGAAATAGCTACGAAATGAAGCAAATGTTGCAACGTCAACGAGAGTTGTTTGTCGAGCTAGATCGTGTGCGTGGAGAAATCAAATCCGCGCCTGCGCAAGAAGCGAAACCGGCTAAAACAGGTGGTCAGTACACACCAAATGTTGATGAGCAAACGGCATACCAAAATGCAGTCGACCTCATTCTCAAGAAACGTGACTACACTGGCGCAATTGCAGCGTTCCAGCAATTCCAGAAAGATTATCCTGACTCCACATACTCAGCGAATTCTCACTATTGGCTAGGCCAATTGTACTTCGCTAAGAAGCAGGACAAAGATGCTGTAAAGAGCTTTGCTGCGGTGGTGTCTTATAAAGACTCCAATAAGCGAGCCGATGCTTTGCTCAAGTTAGGTGAAATCGCTGAGCGTAATAACAATGCAGCTCAAGCGAAAAAGTACTACCAACAAGTGGTTGATGAATACCCAGGTAGTGCATCTGCAAAACTTGCCAGCTCTAAGCTGTAAGACGTTATGTTTTAAAAAGGAAGCTTCGGCTTCCTTTTTCTTTTCCGTTTCTTTATCGGTGGTGATCGAATAAATCGAGAGGAATGGCATCGAGCCTTTTATCCCCATCTTGCAACGGATCCTTTCAATCAGAAATGCTACCTGTAACAAAGATATACGGCTAGATAGCTAGAAATCCCCGCGACAAGTTGGTTTTTGAAAATTAACGAGGTTACAATACTCGGATTAAAGGAAGTTGCGTAGAGCAAGAGCAATGAGCCATATATTAGATAAAATCGACACTGTTTACCCATTCCCACCGAAGCCAGTTCCATTAAGCGAAGAAGAAAAAGCGTCTTACATTGAGCGCATTAAAAAGCTGCTAAAAGAAAAGGATGCGGTACTTATCGCACACTATTATACCGATCCTGAGATTCAAGCCCTAGCTGAAGAAACGGGTGGTTTTGTTGGTGACTCGTTGGAAATGGCGAAGTTTGGTAATCGTCATCCTGCAAGCACACTGATCATTGGCGGTGTTCGCTTTATGGGCGAGTCGGCCAAAATCCTAACACCAGAAAAGCGAATTCTAATGCCAACGTTGGAAGCGGAATGTTCGCTTGATCTTGGCTGTCCAGCGGATAAGTTCAGTGAGTTCTGTGATGCTCACCCTGATCACACGGTTGTGGTTTATGCAAATACGTCTGCCGCAGTTAAAGCTCGTGCCGATTGGGTCGTTACATCAAGCATTGCGCTTGAAATCGTGGAACATTTAGACGCCGAAGACAAGCCAATCATCTGGGGACCAGACCGTCACTTAGGATCGTACATCGCTAATAAAACTGGCGCAGACATGCTGCTATGGCAAGGTGAGTGTGTGGTTCATGATGAGTTTTCTGCTGATGCGCTACGCAAAATGAAGAGCGTGTATCCAGATGCGGCTATTTTGGTTCACCCTGAGTCACCAGCAAGCGTCGTAGAACTTGCCGATGCCGTTGGATCAACGAGTCAGCTGATCAAAGCAGCGAAAGCGCTTCCTCACAAACAAATGATCGTTGCGACAGACAAAGGCATTTTCTTTAAAATGCAGCAACTAGTGCCAGAGAAAGAACTTATCGAAGCTCCAACCGCAGGTGCTGGCGCAACATGCCGTAGCTGCGCACACTGCCCTTGGATGGCAATGAACGGTTTGAAAGCGATAGAGAAAGCGCTTAGTGAAGGCGGTGAAGAACACGAGATCTTTGTTGATGAAGAATTGCGTGTTAAATCGCTCATTCCGTTAAATCGTATGTTGGACTTTGCTGAGCAGCTAAATATGCAAGTGAAAGGTAATGCTTAAAAAGTAGGCGTAACTGAAAGTAAATCTCAAAAACCAGCCGAATATGGCTGGTTTTTTTGTGTCTTACTATCAATGAGTTACTATTGATGCAATCAATGAATGTCGAGGTTATAAATTTATGGCGGTGTGGTTAGTAGTTAAAAAGTGGCTTAGTTCACACCTTTTTAAATTGAGCAACCGAAGTCTTCTCATCTTTAGTGGCTTATATGTGAGCGTTTCTTGGGGGGTGCTCATTCTCGCTGGTGAAACCGCATTAACAGACAGCTTCTCTAACTTTATCTATTACCTTATGGTTACGGCGAGTACGGTTGGCTATGGCGATTATTCTCCAGTGACAGATTTGGGTAAATGGGTTGTTGTACTGTTTGTGATCCCAGGCGGCTTGAGCCTATTCGCTGCATTATTGGGACGTGTCGCTGGAGCAGCGATGGATTACTGGCGAGCGGGTATTTTAGGAAAACGGAGAGTAAGAGTGGAAAACCATATTGTATTGTTGGGTTGGAATGGATCGAGAACGATGCACCTTATTCGCATGTTACAACATGAAGAAGAGGGGAAGCGTCCGATTGTTTTGTGCAGCCGTTCAGAAATAGAAAACCCGTTGCCAGGCGAGATCAGTTTTATCAAAGTGACCAGCTACACGGATTCGCAAGAGATGAAAAACGCCAATATTGCTGAAGCAGCTTGCGTTATTGTTGATAACCTCTCGGACGATATCACGCTGTCAGCCGCGCTGTACTGTGCTTCTGTGAATCCTTCCGCACATTTGGTCGCTTACTTTAAAGATGAGGCGTTAGGCCGTCTTTTAAGTCAACACTGTCCTAAAGCGGAATGCATACCTGCTGTTGGCGCAGAAATGTTGGCAAAAGCGGCGGTAGATCCAGGCTCAAGTGCACTTCACCAAGAGCTATTAGCTTCAACACGAGGCATGACTCAATACTCGGTTATTTATCCTGAAAGGCTGCCAGTAACTACTGTTGAGAGTCTCTTTGTTTTTCTCAAAAGACGTCATCATGCCACGCTAATTGCTTTTGACATTGGCCATGGTATCCAACTCAACCCAGATTTAGATGCAGAAGTACCACCGAGTACCAAGCTGTTTTACATTGCAGATGAACGTATTGAAGATTTTGCATGGAAAGAAATGAACAAGGAACAATAATGCACATGATTGCTGACCTGTTAGCAGGTTTTCCCAACTTTTTACTCTATTTTTCTGTTTCTATTATTTTCGTTTTGGCGTTTAAGTTCATCTACGTCAAGTTTACGCCTTACGATGAATGGCACCTGATCAAAGAAAAGCAAAATACAGCGGCAGCGATTGCACTGAGTGGCGCATTTCTTGGTTATTGTATTGCGATTTCGGGGGCGGCAAAAAACTCAGTCAACATTGTCGATTTTATGGTATGGGGCGTTGTTGCAATGCTGGCGCAGATCATTGCATTTGCGATTGTACGTTTTGTTTTACTTCCAAAAGTGACTGAGCGTATCGAAAAAGATGAGCTGCCTGCCGGTATTGTATTAGCGGCTGTTTCTATATCGGTCGGTGTATTAAATGCCGCTTGTATGACGTACTAGGAGGAACGATGAAGCGGAGTTCTAACGTTAAACGTTCTTCCATGGACAAAAGTTTAAAGCTTGGGAAAATTATTCCCTTTGCTGCTTTTGGCGGTATTTTCTTCTTTGCGACACAAGAATCGAAAACCGAAGGCTACATTTTTTCTGACGCTGATGAATGCAAATCAAACTCGCCAGAGTTCAGTGAGCAGTGTGACATTGCTTATCAAGAAGCTTTGGCTCGCGCCGAACGAAATGCCCCTCGCTACAACAATGAGTTCGAATGTGAAAATGATTTTTACGAAGACGATTGTTACTACAGTTCCAGTTCCCGAGCTTATGTGCCTCACTTTGGGGGCTTCTTTTACAGTCGAGCACTGAGCGGTTTGAAAGGTTACAACAAGAGCTATTACTCTGAACTAATGTATCGCTATAAATCCAAATTCTATAATGGTGCGGGACAATTTTTTGGTTCCTATCGTAATCAGCCGACGAAGGTTGCGACCAGTAACCTAAATAAACGTGGTGGCGGAACTATTGGTAGAGCGATGTCTCGAGGCGGGTTTGGTAAAGCGGTATCGGTCAGCCGAGGCGGTTAATAAGCACTATGTTTCGACGAGAAATACAAGAACGAGAAAACTGGCGTGAGTTAGCACGCCAGTTTGGTTTTGGCTTCCATTCCATGTATGACCAACCGTATTGGGATGAGAGTGCTTACTATCAATTCACGCTTGAGCAAATAGAGAACGATATTGAAGCACCCACTGAAGAGCTGCATCAGATGTGTCTGGCTATTGTGGATGAAGTAGTTCGGAGTGAGCGGTTGCTGACGCAATGTGCGATCCCTGAATTTATGTGGGAGCAGGTCGCTTCTTCGTGGCACCGAAATGAACCCTCGCTCTATTCGCGTCTGGATTTTGCATACAACGGAACTTCGCCAGCTAAGTTACTGGAAAACAATGCGGATACGCCGACCAGCCTGTTTGAAACGGGTTTTTGGCAGTGGGTGTGGTTAGAGGATGTTGTAAATAAAGGTCTAATTCACCAGAGCGCGGATCAATTCAACATTCTTCAAGACTTTTTGATTGAGCGTTTTTCCGAGATAGCCAAATATCAACCCGGGCAAACCCTTCACTTTAGCTGCTGCAAATACACTGAAGAAGATAAAGGGACTGTCCAGTATTTAGAAGATTGCGCGCGCGAAGCTGGGTTAGCGACGGCGTTTGTTTATGTCGAAGATATTGGTGCGACGGAAGATGATCAGTTCGTGGATGCAGATGACAGAGCGATTCGTTGGATGTTCAAGCTTTATCCGTGGGAGTTTATGTTTGAAGAGGAATATGCGAAATACCTAGCGACCGCGAAAGTGAATTGGTTAGAACCCATGTGGAAGTCGATTCTATCCAACAAAGCACTTTTACCGTTATTGTGGGAGCGCTTTCCGAATCATCCTAATCTTTTACCTGCCTATTTTGCTAACGATTCAAAAGCGAACGGTTTAAAAGACTATGTAATCAAACCACTATTCTCTCGAGAAGGCGCAAATATTGAGATCGTCAAAGGTGGGAAACGCATACTCAAAACGGCAGGGCCTTATGAATCTAAATTCAATATCGTCCAGCAGTATCATCCGTTACCCAAGTTTGGGCAAAGCCATACGTTAATTGGCAGCTGGCTAGTCAACGATAGAGCCGCTGGGATTTCGATTCGGGAAGACACTAGCTTAGTCACGCAAGATATGGCGCGATATATTCCACATGTGATTTTAACATGATCAAAAAAGCTCTCCATCCAGAGAGCTTTTGTCTATTCAGCGGTTCAATCTTGATGGTCGACAGCGTTGTGTCTTATTGTTCTTCAGCTAATGCAACACCGCGCTGAGTAAGACCACATAGCATCACTGGCATGGCATTGAAGATCTCTTCAAACTGTTCTAAGCCTTCCATGCCTTGTTCTGCCAACGTTTCAATGGTCGTTTCTGGATCGTAAAGCATTGTAAGAGAAAGCAAAACACCGCCGAGCAGAGCATTATCTTCGCTGTCCTCTGGCATTAGCGTTTCCCAGTCATCACGAGCAAGTTGCCAACCTTGTAATACACCTTCACAGAAATCACGGGTCTGGCTTGTTACGATATCTTGTTCATCTAACGCGCATCCTTCAGGCCACTGCCAAGATCCTTCTAGAAGAGCAGGACGAGTTTGGTTCCACATTTGCACAATCTCATCAATGTATTGTTCTAGTTGCTCACCGTCAGTAAATGGCGCTGTTTCTTCACCACCCCATAAGAATGGCAACCACTCTTGAGGCATTAATACGTTTGGCGCTGCAGCCATCGCTGTTACAAAGCCTTGAGTTTTTGCTAGGTTTAGTAGTTTACCGTCAAGTTCTGGGAGAGAAAGGATGTCTTGTAGTTTCAAAATAGAATACCATTTGTTAATGGGCTGGTTGATTGCGCTCATCTTACCAATCAATTTGTGATAAATCGATATTAGGGAATGATTCACAGACATCTATGGAAATTCGCTCATCACTTAGAAAAAAAAGCATTCTCGCCCTGACACTGTACCTGTGTTTCTTTATCGCAACGATTGGTTCTGTTGCCTATTTGGTTGTCGAGCCTCCGGTTAGGCAAAAGCTAGAGCAAAACCTAGAGTTACGCACCCAACTCCTTGCTCTAGAGATTAAAGAGCCTCTCCTTAGCTCTACTGGTGTATTGAGCAGCCTAGCAGGACTCGCCCAGGGGACTGAAAAAATTCAATCTCTCAACACGACAATTCCGCATATTCTCCAATTGAGTGATGAGATGCTCGTCAGTGGTGGCGTATGGCCTAAACCAGAACTCAAAGCTGAACAATGGCGATATAAAAGCCTATTCTTCAACAAAAACAGTGATGGCGGTATTGACCAAATTCACTCCTACAATAATCCTGAATCTGGCGGCTATGATAATGAACCATGGTATAAGGCAGCTGCTGACGCGCCAGTTGGTTCTGTGAGTTGGTCTACGGTTTATATCGACACTTTTACTCAGGTTCAGATGATTACTGCGTCTTCCCCATATTATCAAAACGGTCAATTCGCTGGCGTTGTAACGGTAGACTTATCGCTTGATGCACTTTTTCAGTTTATTCGAGAGCACACGAACCTGCACTCTTTAGGTGTGGTGGTTCGCGATGCTGACTCGAACGTGATTATTGAGCACAACTTCCAACTAACAGACGAAATTTATGTCAGTGAGCTTGATTTTGGAGAGTTCGATTGGCGCATGGAAGTTGTCAACGCGAAAGCTAAAGTAGCCGATCAAGTGTTTGAACAAGTCATGAGTGTTGAGGGGAGGATCATTCCATTCTTACTCTTGTGTGTACTGGTCGGGTATTACTTGCTGAATCGTTACATTGTCGAACCGATTGTCCGTATTGCGGCTAAGATTGATGACTCGAAAACTGGCGGGATCATAGACATTGATTACGATAGCGAAGATGAAATTGGACAGCTCATCGAGAAGTTCAATGAAAAAACCATCTATCTAGAGCAAGAGAGAATAAAAGCCCAGGCTTCGACGAACGCTAAAACGGCATTTTTAGCCACATTATCCCATGAGATTCGTACGCCAATGAACGGTGTATTAGGAACCGCTCAGATATTGTTAAAAACGCCACTCACCGATGATCAACGTAAGCACCTGAGAACACTTTATGACTCAGGTGATCATATGATGACGTTACTTAATGAGATTTTAGATTACTCAAAAATTGAGCAAGGACATGTTGAATTCGAAAATACGCCTTTCCCAATTGAGTCGATCATCGGCAGCATAAAAAGTGTTTATCAAACACTATGTGCAGAAAAAGGCCTTCGCTTTAGAGTAGTGTCTCATTTGCCAACAGGGCGCTGGTACAACAATGACAAAGCCCGTCTGCGCCAAGTATTGTTTAACCTACTAAACAACGCTGTCAAGTTCACCGACCGAGGCATCGTAGAGGTAGAGCTGACCGAGAAATCGAGCAAGGCAGGTACCAAGCTTATTCTCGCGGTGAAAGATACGGGTATCGGTATTTCTCAAGAAGCGCAAAAACGCATTTTCCGTCCTTTTGAACAAGCGGAGTCCTCGACGACTAGGCGGTTTGGTGGTACAGGGCTTGGTTTAGCGATAGTAAAAGAAATTGCCGAGCATATGGGAGGGCATGTGATTGTGCAGAGTCAAGAGAATGTCGGGACAACCTTTACCGTCGAGATCGCGCTTACGCCTTGTGAGCCTGGGAAAGTGGAAGCAGTCAATGCACATAAGCTGAATTGCAAAGGTTTGAAAGCGCTCATTGTCGAAGACAACCGAACAAATGCAATCATTATGGAAACTTTCCTAAGAGCCAAAGGCTTTGAGTGCACAAGTGTTGAAAATGGTCAGCTTGCCGTCGATGAGGTGGCCGTTCAGTCATTTGATTTGATATTAATGGACAATCATATGCCTGTTCTTGATGGTGTTGGGGCGATATCAGCCATTCGAGCGATGAGGTCGCCTGTAAAGTCGGTACTGATCTTTGGCTGCACAGCGGATGTATTCAAAGAAACACAAGAGCGCATGATAAATGTAGGAGCCGACCACATAATTGCGAAACCAATTGTGGAGTCTGAATTAAATGATGCGTTGTATCTCCATGCAGCACGTTTATACCAATACCAGTCGGACTTTGGTGATAATACAACGGATATCCTTGATGCGGAAAAGTGGCTACTAAACTTCTATGTTGCTCTAGATAATGGTCATCTCAACGAAGCGCTAGAGGCTATTTCAGCGATTATTGCTCAAGTCACCCCTGATGCTAATAAAGACGTTTCTTTAGTTGCCGAGCGAATAAGGCGTAACTTAAAGCGTCAGCAGTCTCCAAACCAAGATGATATCGACACATTAACGCTCTTGCTCGCATCATCATAGCTTAATCCATATAGCGCGATTCAACGCAATCATGAATTGTCTTTACTCTTCATACCTAACCTTAGCTGAATCGTCTGTTTTTTCCTTACTTTCAATGAGCTTAGCGCTGCTGTTGGATTCTGTCATAAGAGAAACGGTGCGGCTCTCAGTTGCGCTCACATCGGGAATACTCTGAATTTTTACAACTCAGTAGCATAAGTTATTAGAATGATCGTTTATTCCCCGAACTTTATCCTAACCCTCCATCCAAACAATCACTTATCCCACTTTTTGTGTAAGTTAAATCCGTATTTTTCTACCATTTTTACGTCATTTTAGGCGTTTTTAGTTGTTGGTGGTGAAAAAAACTACTTTCATTTTAAAAAATGGTTATAAATTTACAACTTGATTTCAAATACAGTGCCATACGCTGCTTTTTATGTGATTTAATTGCCTTATTAACTGGTCATTTATTTGTTTGATGGTTGATAGTTTTATTTTGTTTATTGTTGGTGGTATTTAATTTTAGGGGTTGATTAATGAAGTCTCGCGGACCATTTTGTATTCGTCACGCCGCAGCGGATACCTTTGCTATGGTTGTTTTTTGCTTTATCACAGGGATGATTGTCGAGATTTTGATTTCAGGGATGACGTTTGAGCAATCTTTAGCATCACGTACACTATCTATTCCAGTGAATATTGCTATTGCTTGGCCGTATGGCGTTTTTCGTGATTGGGTGCTACGTCAGGGCAACAAGGTATCGCCGTCTTCATTTATGAAAAACGTATCTGATCTGGTCGCTTATGTGCTTTTTCAGTCTCCAGTTTATGCAGGAATTTTATTCGCAGTTGGTGCGTCTACAGACCAAATAGTGACCGCGGTGACAAGTAACGCCATTATTTCTTGCGGTATGGGTGTGTTGTATGGGTACTTCTTGGACATGTGCCGCCGTTGGTTCCGTGTTCCCGGTTATTCTCAAAGTATCTAAATGACCCAGTTTTGCTCAATTTAGTTACTTAGTGAGCAATCGAGTGGAAAAGGGCGCTTTTTTTTATGTTTAGCCTTGACCATCAGGCACATAATCATTAAATTAGCGCCTCGTTAGCCAATGATGCTAACAAAAATTGATTCGGTGAGTTGTCCGAGTGGCTGAAGGAGCACGCCTGGAAAGTGTGTATACGGCAACGTATCGAGAGTTCGAATCTCTCACTCACCGCCACATTTGAGCCCTAGCAGAAATGCTGGGGCTTTTTCGTATTACGCGACAAGTTCAATCCCAGAGCTGTATATCGTATTGATTCTCAATTACTCATTGAGTCGGCAAGCCCTTCAAAAAGCCTCCTTTTTTATTCATCTTTTGTTACACATTTTCCGTACAGGTAGTGCGTTTTTATTCGCATGTTGTGATGAGCGTTCCTTATTGAATTTTCCATAAAATCAATTAATTGTTGAAATTAGAACGCTTGTCAAAAGTCATCAGATATCATGTTTAATAGAGTCTTTTACCTAATGGGATACTCTATTTGTTTGATATAATTTCTGGCAGTTTGTATACCATAATTAAAGAGAGTCTATTCATGTTCCAGAACTTAACGATCAAGCAGAAGATAGTGATTCCGCTGTCACTGATTATTGGATTGTTTATTGTGAGCTCTGTATTAAACGTTATGACAAGTTGGAAACAATCTGAGTTGAGTGAAACACTTAACGAGCAGATAGTGCCGAACTTATTAACGATTGAGGATGCTTACCGCGATCTTTACCAAGCTACATCTGCAATCCAAGGTGTTGCTCTTTCTGATACTCAAACCGATATTGACCACCACATCGGTGAATACAAAGACAACGCATACAAGGCGCTGCCTCGTATGGAGAAAATGATTGAGCTATCGCAAGCTGGCGTGATGCCTTCTTCGCACGGTAATGAAGTGAGAAAGCTTGTCTCCCTAGGTGAAAAATGGTTGGCGAGTTATGAAGCGATGTTGCGTTTACCTCAATCACAATGGCTTGGTTACTACAACGAACACAAACACACCTTTGAAAATCAGTTTATCGAGGTAAGAGCGCAACTGAATGTTGTGAAAGATGCGATAGAAGAAAAACAAAGCCTATTGAAAGATGAAATCTCAGCAGCCGCAACACGAGCAGAGTTAATTCTTGAAGCGGGCATTGTGATTGTTATTCTGGCCGCTATTGCGATGGCGTTTTTGTTGTTGCAAACCGTCGTGAAGCCTATCAACGATATCAAAAATGCGATGACAGAAATTGCTTCTGGTGAAGGTGATTTAAGCCAGCGAATCGATGTGAAAACACAAGACGAAATTGGCAATTTAGCGAACGCGTTTAATCAGTTTGTGTCTAAAATCCAAGCGACAGTTTCTCAAGTAATTGAAAGTTCGAATACCTTGCGTAATGAGATGGAAAATCTTAGCTCGTTGACCACGACCATCGCGAATTCGACCGTTTCACAGCAAAAAGACAGCGAGGCGGTAGCGGCGGCAGTGCATGAAATGCAAGTCACCAGCAGAAATGTCAGCGATAGCGCTAACGAAGCTGCGGTTGCGAGCCAAACAGCGAATGATGAACTTACCAATACCAATGTTATTTTGGATCAAACCGTTAGCTCAATTCGTAGCCTCGCAAGTGAAATCGAAAGTGCAAGCCACGTCATTAACACATTGGATCATGATGTGAGTAACATTGCTTCTGTATTGGATGTCATTCGTGGTATCGCAGAGCAAACGAACTTATTGGCGCTTAACGCAGCGATTGAAGCGGCTCGTGCAGGAGAGCAAGGGCGAGGCTTTGCTGTTGTAGCCGATGAGGTCCGCTCGTTAGCCAGTCGCACACAACAGAGCACGGGTGAAATCCAAACCATGATTGAAAAGCTACAATCTGGTGCGGGACAAGCCGTAGAAGTGATGCGTGGTAGCCAAAATAGCAGTGATGAAACAATTCAATCGGCAGGGAGAGCGAGTCAATCCCTTTCTGAAATCTTGAACGCGATTTCACGTATGAACGAGATGAACACACACATTGCAACGGCTGCGAGCCAGCAAAGTACGGTAAGTGACGAAGTAAATAGCAACGTACAAGGCATTGCAGATAGCAGTACATCTATTGTGGAAGTCGTCAACCAAGCGCAAGCATCTTTAGCCATGTTATCAGAGCAAACCCAGCGCTTAGATCATCAGGTTAGTCAGTTCAAAGTATAAGCTTGAGAACTGCAGTCTCACTGACGAAATAACCCGCTTCTTAGTGGGTTATTTTTTAGATAAGGGTCGAACCTGGCTTGTGAAGGCTCGACTATATTTACATTCCTCTTTTACTTAACTTTGTATACCAGAGGTGCAAATAATCCTAGACAGCGGTGACAAACTCTGTACAGCGTGATGATGCTTTTATCATCACTTTTGCTGCTTTTTAACCATTGCAATTGCTCACAGGAAAGTGTGATTTCCAACCCAAAATCTTCAAATTTGAGAACTTCATTACACCTTTACCATAAACGTTTTTCGTAAGCGTATAGAACTGTAAATTTTGTTGTATGTACAACACTGGGTAATTATCATCCTAATTAATTTGTTCTGGATATACATCCGTTAGTCATCATTAAGTCATTCTAGAAGTTTTTAGCAAGGAATCTTGAAGGCTTGTAGGTAAAAGAGAGAAAAATTCATGAGACGTAAAACCACGCTATCTCTGCTGATTGCGTCGAGCCTTTTTGTGGTTGGATGTCAACCTAGCGAAGAAGGAGCGAGCCAAGGTAGTGGTCCTGCGCCCGCAACCGAAGTTGAAGTGTTAACGGTGGAACCAACTCGCCAAGCGTTAACTGTCGAGTTGCCAGGTCGTAGCCGTGCATTCAAAGAAGCGGAAGTTCGTCCGCAAGTTACAGGCATTATTTCAGAGCGAAATTTTGTTGAAGGGGGCCTTGTTGAACAAGGACAGTCCCTATATCAAATTGATGATTCATCATTTCAAGCGGATTTGCTGAGCGCTGAAGCGGAATTAATCCGAGCTCAAGCAGCGGCAGAATCGACCCATGCCACAGTGAAGCGTTACAGAACCTTGATCACCAAAAAGTCCATCAGCCAACAAGATTTGGATGAAGCAGAAGCAGCATACAAGGAAGCGCAAGCACAGGTCCTAGTCGCAAAAGCTAAGATCAATACGGCAAAAATCCATTTAGATTACACGCAAGTGAAAGCTCCGATTAGCGGTGTGATCGGTAAATCGAGTGTGACGGCGGGTGCGTTGGTTACGGCTAACCAAGCAGCCAAATTAGCGACCATTCAGCAGCTTGATCCTATCAACGTTGATATTGTGCAATCATCCGCGCAACTGCTGCGTTTAAAAGCGGCTCTTTCCCAAGGTCATATGCAAGAAGATGACTCTGCGCAAGTTACATTGATGCTTGAAGATGGCAGCACGTACGAACATAAAGGCACGATGAAGTTTACCGAGGTCAATGTGAACGAAAGTACGGGTAGCGTGACGCTTCGTGCTGAATTCCCAAACCCTGACGGTTTGTTACTACCAGGAATGTTTGTTCGTGCGACGGTTATTACTGGTGTTGACCCTGACGCGATTCTGATACCACAAAATACCGTTTCTCGTGATGCGACAGGCAAAGCAACAGTGATGATGGTGAATGGTGAGAACAAAGTGGAAGCGAGACCAGTGAAGACAGCCGAAGCGATCAATAATCAATGGCGTATTATTGATGGTTTGAAAGCGGGCGATAAAGTCATTACTGCTGGGTTACAAAAGGTAGGTCCAGGCAGCCCTGTAACTATCCAAAACGGTGAGCAGGAGTAATCATGGCACGATTTTTTATCGATCGTCCGGTATTTGCTTGGGTTCTCGCGATTCTAACGATGTTGGCGGGGGTAATGTCATTATTCAATTTACCCGTCTCGCAATACCCAACGATTTCACCGACAACGATCACCATCAGTGCACGTTATCCAGGTGCATCAGCGAAAACCGTTGAAGACTCGGTAACGCAGGTTATCGAGCAAAATATGACGGGATTAGATTATCTTCGCTACCTATCATCGAGCAGTGATGCATTCGGTAATGCGACAATTACCCTGACGTTTGATAGCGAAGCTGATCCTGATATCGCGCAAGTACAGGTGCAGAACAAGCTGCAATTGGCATTGACATCATTGCCGATGGAAGTACAAAACCAAGGTATCGTCGTGAATAAATCCAACACGGCGTTTCTCATGGTGGTGGCAGTTTATTCTGAAGATCCTGACTTTACAGAAAACGATATCGGCGACTTTGTTGTAACGAATATTCAAGACCCGATAAGTCGTGTAACTGGCGTAGGACAAGTGCAGGCGTTTGGTGCGCAGTATGCGATGCGAGTCTGGCTGGACCCATTTAAGCTTACGCAGTTCAACTTGACCGCAATCGATGTAGCGAATGCGATCAGTGAACAGAACGCGCAAGTTTCTTCAGGTCAACTTGGTGCAGCACCTGCACAGGAAGGTCAGTTGTTGAATGCAACGATTTCGTCTGCAAGTCGTTTGAGCAGTGTGGAAGAGTTCCAAGACATCATTCTTAAGTCTGATGCCAATGGTTCGAATGTTTATTTGAAAGATGTAGCTCGTGTTGAACGTGGTGCAGAAAGTTACGATATTCGAGGCCAATATAATGGCTTCCCAGCATCGGGGTTAGGTATTTCATTAGGTACTGGCGCAAACGCGCTTGAGACAGCCAATGCGGTAAAAGAGCGCTTAGACCAACTGAGTGCTACGTTCCCTGAAGGGTTGCAGATTGCTTACCCATTTGAAACGACGCCATTCGTCAAAGCCTCGATTCAAGAGGTGGTTAAAACGCTGTTAGAAGCCATTCTTCTTGTGTTCTTAATCATGTACCTGTTCTTGCAGAACTTCCGTGCGACGATCATTCCAACGATCGCAGTGCCTGTCGTACTGCTCGGCACCTTCGCTATTTTGTACGCGACTGGATTTAGCGTAAACACGTTAACCATGTTCGCGATGGTTCTGGCTATCGGTTTGCTGGTGGACGATGCCATCGTTGTGGTGGAAAACGTCGAGCGTGTGATGCATGAGGATGGGTTAGAGCCCAAAGAAGCGACCAAAAAATCGATGGGGCAGATCACTGGAGCTCTGATTGGTGTGGGTCTGACGCTTTCTGCGGTATTCGTCCCTATGGCGTTTATGTCTGGTTCTACAGGGGTTATTTACCGTCAGTTCTCGATAACGATTGTGGCGGCGATGACACTTTCAGTTTTGGTGGCGATAATTCTGACTCCAGCATTATGTGCAACATTACTGAAAAAAGGCGATGCTGAGCTTTTAGAAAAGAAAGGCTTCTTTGGCTGGTTTAACCGCAAGTTTGATGCGATGACAGCTGGCTATGAAACCGGTGTTGCTAAACTCCTCAAGCGCACAGGTCGTATGTTGGTTGTATTCTTGGCAATGAGTGCAGGTGCGGGCTGGCTGTTTATGAACCTTCCGACGTCATTCTTGCCGGATGAAGACCAAGGCACGGTATTCTCAATGGCCATTTTGCCGCCTAACTCAACGCAAGAGCAGACGGAAAAAACACTTGAGAAAATGCGTGACTTTTACCTAGTAGACGAAAAAGACAATGTAAAGTCTGTCTTCTCCGTTGCTGGATTTAGTTTCGCAGGCCAAGGCCAAAACATGGGGATGGCATTTATCGGTCTGAAAGATTGGTCAGAGCGTGAAGCGCCGGGTGCTGATGCAGCTTCCATTACGGGTCGAGCGATGGGGTACTTCTCGACCATCAAAGAAGCACTGGTGTTTGCATTTGCACCTCCTGCGATTCAAGAATTGGGTAACTCGACAGGCTTTGATTTCTATCTTCAAGATTCGTTGAACAAAGGTCACGACGCATTAGTCGCTGCGCAAGGTCAACTGCTTGGCATGGCTGCACAAAACCCGAAACTTGTCGGTGTTCGTCCGAACGGCCAAGCAGATGCGCCAATGTACAAAGTGAACATTGACCACGTCAAACTTCGTGCTTTGGATGTTAGCATTAATGACGTCAACCAAATCCTGTCAGCGGCATGGGGCGGAGCGTACATTAACGACTATATTGATCGCGGTCGAGTCAAAAAAGTCATGATGCAAAGTGATGCGGAATACCGTATGCAGCCAAAAGACTTCGATTCGTGGTACGTGCGCAACTCAAAAGGTGAGATGGTGCCTTTCTCTGCCTTTGCGAGCGGAGAGTGGACGTATGGTTCACCTCTTTTGCAGCGTTTTGATGGTTTGCCAGCGATGAATATCCAAGGCGGCGCAGCTCCTGGCGTCAGTACTGGTGAAGCTATGGCAGAAATTGAAGCAATGGTAGAAAAGCTACCAGAAGGCTTCACGGTGAACTGGAATGGTATTTCGTATGAAGAGCGCCTTTCCGGAAACCAAGCGCCAATGTTATATGCGCTGTCTATCCTCGTCGTATTCTTAGTTCTCGCCGCTTTGTATGAAAGTTGGTCAGTACCTTTCGCCGTGGTGTTAGTTGTGCCTCTTGGTGTGCTTGGTGCTGTGCTCGCGGTAATGACGCGAAGTATGGACAACGATGTATTCTTCCAGGTGAGCTTATTAACGACGGTCGGCTTGGCAACTAAAAACGCTATTCTGATTGTTGAGTTTGCGAAAGATTACTACGAGAAAGGTGCTGGCCTTATCGAAGCAACCCTGCATGCCGTTCGTGTTCGTCTGCGCCCAATTATTATGACATCGCTTGCCTTTGGTCTAGGTGTAGTACCGCTTGCTATCAGCTCTGGCGTGGGCTCAGCAGGTCAAAATGCGGTAGGTACTGGTGTACTTGGTGGCATGATCAGTGCGACGATCTTAGGTATATTCTTTGTGCCAATCTTCTTTGTGGTGGTTGAGCGATTGTTTGATCGACGTGCGAGAAAAGAATCGGAGGCAGAGTTGTCTGAGACTAATCCTAAACCGGCTCAGCAAAGCGAGTAAGACTTGGTTGCTGTAACTGAGTTATACTGGTGATAATAAACACGATAAAAGGGCGCTTCGGCGCTCTTTATTTTATGTTTTCACTTGGTGGTTACCGTCTTTGACGCAAACTTGAAGGGGGAGCGTTTTGCCTTATGCAGAATCTGTTTATTCCTTCCGACCGAATGAAAGCCTAAAGAAGAACAAACGACGATGAAAGATCAGAAAATCTCCCCAATTTCCGTTTTGGATCAAAGCCCTATGTTTGTCTGCGGTGTGATGCAGCGAATGTATCGCAACCGTGCTCAAGCTGAGCTCTCTCGGCAAAATTTAATGACACTCGAGATGGCAAGTGCACTGGCCGCTTTGGAAGAGTTTCAACCCATGAGTCAGCAAGCGTTGGCTGACGCGGTTCGAACTGAGCGAAGTGTAGCAAAGCGAATGGTGGATAATTTGGAAAAGCGAGGGTTTGTTCAAGTTTCTAAAAGTAAATCGAATCAGCGTCTCAAAATGCTCAGCATGACAAAAGAGGGGGCAAACGCTTTAAAGCAAGTGCATCAAATCATGACGAACTTACAGAAAGAATTTTTTGCTTGTTTGTCTGAATCAGAAGCG
Organism: Vibrio sp. Y42_MX_L11; assembly: GCF_024181785.1. Classification (NCBI taxonomy): domain Bacteria; kingdom Pseudomonadati; phylum Pseudomonadota; class Gammaproteobacteria; order Vibrionales; family Vibrionaceae; genus Vibrio; species Vibrio sp. Y42_MX_L11. The sequence goes on along the minus strand of NZ_JAMZAP010000001.1, from coordinate 203,175 downwards.
AGTGAGTTTTTTCGTTTGGTAAGAAAACTCACTTTTGCGAATCACGACCAGTAGCTTATCTTAATGCTATCTAGCGCGCCTTTACTTTATCGGTGATCAATTATATTAAGTCGTAAAACTTAAGAAATAGAATGCCCAACGTACACGTGATGGTAGAAAGTACCGTAGTGAGTGCGATGATATTTGCGGCTAATGTGGCATTGCCTCCCATAGAACGTGCCATGACATAACTGGCTGCTGCCACTGGGGAAGCGTTCATAAAGAAAAGAATACCTAACTCAATTCCTCGAAAACCTACTAAGTAAGCACCAATAGTGATCATTACGGGTGCCACGATGAGCTTGTAACTGCTTGCAAACCAAGATGGACCTTTCTCTTTTCTCATCAAGCTAAAATCGAGTGAGCCGCCCGTACACAACAGCGCTAAAGGTAATGTCATTTTGGACAAGTAGTCCCCTGCATCAATAACAACATTCGGCACTGGAATAGAGAGCAAATAGAAAGCCATCCCTAGGACGATTGAGATTATCAGTGGATTCCTCGTCAGTGTTCGGCCCATCATTTTTGCGGCTTGTGGGACAGAAGTTGCGCCTTTGGGAGATAAGCAAATTACCGCTTGGACGTTGTAAATAAACGTGGTGACCGCGACATAAAGCGCTGCTAACGCCACACCTTGAGAACCATACGCATTGGCAACGTAAGCGATGCCAATAATACCTGTGTTTGCTCGAAACCCACCCTGGATAAGAACACCTTGGTCAGGCGATGCTTTGAACAGAAGCTTGACCGAAAGGTAGGTGAAAATGAAAAACGAAATGCTAGCGATGACGCCGAAATTGACAAAGCCACTCGCCGCGGAAAAATCGTGTTCTGAAGCCACAATACTGACAAATAACATCGCAGGTAGCGTAACTTGAAACACCAGTTTGGAGCCTACTTCGATAAAATTATCGTTGATCAGCCCTATGCGTTTGAACATCACGCCAAGTATTAACATTAAGCAGATAGGGCCGGTTATCGACAAAGAGAATTGCAACTGATGTAGAACAGCTTCCATGTAAGTACCCGCAGCAAAAGAAAAATATTCCTGCTGTCTATTAAGCCATAAACTCTGGGAGACAGGACAGAAAAGTGATGAAATTTTCCTCTTTTGTTGTTTCCAGAACCATTTGCATTCCAAGTTATGGACGAGGTCCCAGTTTAACAAAGCTGTACTGGTTCTATGCGCGATATGTTGGTTTACTACTTATCGTGATGCATCCACATGCGTATTAAATAAAAGGGTTGGTCATTGTGGTTATGGATAGGAGTTCATCGATGAAAAGGAAACACAACAAAACCGTACTTTGTGCATTTGTCTCAGGTTCGGTGTTTGGTGCAGCTTTAGTCATTGCGATGTCTTTACCAATGTAATCGTTTCTGTAGGCTCTTTGAATACTTACGCTAATTCAATACAAAAACAGATTGAGTTCAGCTTGATGTACTGTTAGTTTGAAAACATGAAAATACACGTTAGCCCTTCATCAACAACCTTCTTTTGGTGGCGCTCTAAATAGAGCGGCACGGAATACTCACATTCTTAAGCTGCTGGATGGTAGCTAAGAGTGTTTGATCTTTTTATCTCCAGTAGCGATCTATTAAATACTTGGAGATAAATATGAACACCATTCAAAGTACATCACAGCATGAAATTATCCTGACCGGCGATCGAGCGACAGGTCCGTTACACCTCGGGCACTATGTCGGTTCATTGCAACAACGAGTCAAATTGCAAACGGAGCATGAGCAAACGATCTTAGTCGCAGATATGCAAGGTTTGACGGATAACGCGCATAACCCATCAAAGGTATCCTCTAATATTCTCAATGTCGTTGCAGATTATTTGGCTGTTGGTATCAACCCCGCTCAAACTACGATCACGTTGCAGTCTCAAATACCAGCGTTAGCTGAGTTAACTATGTATTACAGCAATCTTGTCTCTATTGCGCGTTTAGAGCGTAATCCCACGGTTAAAAATGAGATACAGAGTAAAGGCTTTGAACGCTCTATTCCTGCTGGCTTTTTAACGTATCCAATTTCTCAAGCTGCCGATATTACGGGGTTCCACGCGACGTTGGTTCCGGTAGGTGATGACCAACTGCCGATGTTGGAGCAAACTAATGAAATCGTAAGAAAAATAAACCACCTGGGTGGAAAAGAGGTTCTTAGAGAATGCCGTCCATTACTTAGTGATGCACCTCGTTTGCCGAGTACTGATGGCAAAAATAAGATGTCTAAAAGCATGGGGAATGCAATCAACCTAGGGGCGTCTGAAAAAGAGATTTCTGCGGCGGTGAAATCTATGTATACCGACCCCAATCACCTGAAAATTGAGGACCCTGGCCAAGTCGAAGGGAATATTGTATTTACCTACCTCGATGCTTTTCATCCTGATAAAAACTATGTCGAACAGCTAAAAGACCATTATCGACGAGGTGGGTTAGGTGATGGTTTGACCAAGAAAGTGTTAGAAGAATGCCTACAAGAGATGCTTCGCCCTATTCGAGAAAAGCGCGCTATGTATTTGAATGATAAAGCACAACTGATTGATATTTTAAAACATGGTAGTGAGCGTTCTCGCGAGAAAACCGAAAAAGTGCTATTTGATGTGAAAGATGTATTTGGTTTAAATTTGTTCTGAATTAAAAGTAGAGAGTTGAACATAAGGCACGACGGCTGAACATAAGGCACGACGGCTGGTTAGCAACGTGCCTTTTTAAGTTCCCAGTCAGTCAAAGCGCATTGTTAAGAAGAAAAAAATTCACGACGAAAATCCGCGACTTCTTGTTGGTAATAGCTTTGCCATTCCGGTTCTGACAAATTCGAATGGCTTGTGGCTCTCTCTTTTCTGAGCCTGGACTCAAGTTGTTGCAATGCTTGTTGGTAACCTCTGACTTGCTCTTTTTGCTCGGCAATTTGTTGTTCACGAGCGTGAATCTCTTCGCTTTCGTCCTTCGTTAAGTAAGTTTTTTGCAGCTCTGCGATGATAGTTTGGCGATCTGGAAATCTCATACTATTAGGAATCAGGGTGACCGCACGCTCATATTTTTCCCGGTCGCTTGTTAGCCCGATAGCATCTGCATGTTCTTGCCAGTCAATAGTGAGTTGCTCGAAAGCTCGCAAAAAGTTATCTGGGCTTTGAGTGTCCAGCTTTTGGGCTTCTAAGTTGAAATCGTACAGCGCGAACTCATCCGCGAAAATAACATCAGCCAACTCGCCCCAAATGCCTCTTGCCTCGGCTTTAAGTTGTGCAATACGTGAGGCTAGTGGTTGTTGCTCATCAAACAACAAATTACCCACACTTTCTTGCCATTGACTGTTGAGTTGATGGTAGCTCGCCAAAAGTTGAAATCGTGCTGAAGATAAATAAGGCTCGAGCAAGGCTAACTGTTCCTCACAGTCGCGGTTCGACATGCACTCATGCCAAAATGACTCAAGCTCTGCGACGAGTTCTCTCCCTTTGAGCAGAGTTAGTCTCTCAGTCGTTATTTGAGTCGCAGAAGGGAGCTCTGCGGTCTGTGGTGAAGCATCTGCACTGGGAGCGATATTGCTTGTTTTTAGTGATGTACTAGGGCCGTTCTTATTTTTTGCCTTTGGAGCAGAAGCGGACACCGCCGCTTCTTGCTGCCCATCTTGACTGAAAGTTAAAAACATCATGCCCGCCATAATGGCGGACATGATTATCAACGCGATTTTCTTCATGGCTTGATTGTTGCGCTAACTGGGAAATGGTCAGAAAGATTGTAGTGTTTCCATAAACTCTCTGCGGTTGTGCGCGGCACGTCTACACGGTTGTCATTGAATGATTTCACCCCGTATTCGCTACTCACCATGACATAGTCAAGGTATTCCACGTTTTCGCCGCCTGATAACGCTTCACCTGCGAAGTTATTGATGCGGGGATCAAAGGTTGACTCCGTGTAACCAGAATACTGAGGCTCTATGGCGCTTAAGTTGGCGATCATTTGTTGGTAGTCACCAGGGAACTTTCTTTTGTTTACGTTAAAGTCACCGCTGTATACCACAGTTTCGCTTGAAGGAATGTTGAGAGATTTAGCGAGTGCGCGGATTTGTTTGAACTGGCGCTGACGATACTCGCGAGCGGTGTCTGTATCGAAAGATGCGGTATGGGTAGCAAACACATGGTAAGCCTGACCACCTTTAATAATTTCCGCATAATTAACGCCTTTGTCGGCAAAGCAGTCTGTGCCAGAGCAGTCGGGGAAGACATATTGCGCTTCATTCACGATAGGATAGCGACTGACAATGATCACCCCACCATCATGAATATTAACGCCTTCTTTATCTAACATTTTAGTTTGGTACGGATATTCCTTAGCTAACTCACGTAGGAATGCTTCACGACCGCTTGCAAACACTTCTTGCAGCGCTAATACATCATAACCTTTGACGTATTGAGGAATCAGTTCGTAACGATCACCGATGTGCGATGCAATAGCCGTAAGAGCCCAGATGTTGTAAGTCATCAACTTAAGGTTTTGTTCTTCGTTATCGACAGATTCATTTACTTTGCTTGGTGTGATGGTGTAATAAAGATCGTCGTATCGAGCGGTACTGTCTGACTTAAATGCCAGTTCGGTTTCTCGGATGCCAAAAGCGTTAGTGTTGGCACGATGAATATCACGATCATCTTTAAGAGATAAATCGACATCGGCCGCCGATAAGCCATATTCAATGGTTGAATTATACCAATGACCTTCCATGACTTGATTGAGTGTTATGCTTTCACCTCTAGGGCTAGAAACCACAGTTTCAAAACGGTAAGTTTGGTTTGATTTCACGCCTTCCCAACGATTGAAGCTCAATACAGGTTTGGTTTCCCACGGACCAAGTACTTGTACATGTTGCTGCCACTCTTCTCCATATTGAAGTAAATCACTGCCTTCGTGCTTTACTTGAATAGTTAAAGGCTGATCAGAGTTATTGGTTAGATAAACATCTGTATCTGCAATGCTTGGCAATGCCACCAAGCCACTTAATAAAAGACCCCACTGCGATAATTTCATCTTATTTTTCCATCATTTGAACTAGAGCAATCATTCTTGTTTATAAATATTACTTGCACGTTAAATATGGATGACATCGAAGCCAGTACTAAAAATTGTTATCAGAATGTGATCTTTATTCAATGGTGAGGAGTCGGGGTAGAGAGTTAATGGTTGCTTAAGCGGTTGTAAATAATAGCGATGGTTAACGAATCGTACTCACTGCAATCAAGTTGTCATCTTCGCTCTATAAGTTGTGCGGCGTCATTCATCCAGCCACATGGCTAGAACTTAAATTGATAGATGGAGCACCATGGCTAGAGCAGTAAATCCAATCGATGAAACCATCATTAAATTACTACAAGACCAAGGTTTGATTAGAAGCGAAGCAGAAGCGCGTTTAAAGAAAGAGGTATACCGCTTACAGCCTAATGAGATTGAAAAAGTCAAAAATTATGCCCAGCACTTTGGCATCAACGCTAAAGAAAAACTCATCGATGAGATCTTAGAGTTGCGCCGGGAAGCGCTCATAAAAAAATGTAGACACAATACGGAGCATGCGAGCCTATCTCTAAAATAGCACGTGATAAAAATATCAATTACTGGTCAAGATTTGATCTTTCAGGCCGATGTATATAAGAGCGCTCAATGATATCGAGCGCAAAAACAGTGTGTTTTAGAGGTTAAGCTTTCACTTAAGTGAGAGGTTTGGAAAGGCTGCAGGGAGAAAGTGCGTGCGTATTAAAGACTTAAGTGTCGTAAAGAAAATATCGGTTAGTTATTTAACCGTTTTTGCCGTGTTTGGTTTAGTGTCAGTAATGTTGGTACAAGGTTTGTTAACACTGAATAAAGACATCTCAGTGCTAACGGATAAAAGCTTACCTTCTGTTGCGATTTTGAAAGGTATCCAAGTTGATATTACTAAAGTGCGCAAAGATGAGTTCTCTTTATTGCCAAACGCAAATCACCCCAAAATTGGTGAGTGGTTAAAAGGCCTCGACCAATGGCGTTCTGATGTGCAGGCTGGTATTGCAGAATACGAAAAGCTCGACCTTAATCAGCGTGAAACGCAGTCTTTTAACGTTTTTAAAGAAACTTGGAATCAATACATCAAGGAAACGAAGACTTACAACGCACTGCTAAGCCAAGGTGATGCTGAAAGTGCAAATGATGTGATTTTATCGAGTTTCGATACTTACTCAAAAGCGTTGAGCAGCTTGGATGATACCCTCGCGTTGAACGATGAGTTGGTGAATTTGATTGGCGAAGAAGTACAAAATGAAGCGGCATTTACACAATACAGCGCTGCTGTTGGTGCGCTTGTCGTCGCATTGGTCATGGTAATGTCTGCCATGTTGCTTTCTCGAGTCATTTGCGGGCCTGTTGATCGAGCATTGGAATTCGCTTCCAAAATCGCCAAGGGTCAATTGAATAATCAAATCGACGAAAGTGAATTGAGCAAGGACGAGTTAGGAACGTTGCTCAAAGAGCTTGTCGGTATGCAAACAAACTTACATTCGCTGGTTTCTGAGATTAATGACTCAACGATTCAGCTAACGGCAGCAGTAGAGGAGGTGAGTGCTATTTCTTCTCAGACCGCTTCTGGTATGCAAAATCAACAAATTGAACTTAGCTCGGTGGCTTCTGCGATGACAGAAATGCAAGCTGCTGTAAGTGAAGTGGCACAAAATACCGAAGTTGGCGCGACCTCCGCTTACTCGGCAACGGAAGTGGCAAAGCAAGGAACGGCGACGTTACAACAAACTATCGCAGTAATTGAGCGTGTATCACATACGATCCAAGAGTCTGATGAACTGGCACGTGAGCTTGAATCTAGCTCAAACAATATCAATGTGGTCGTAGATGTGATCCGCGGGATTGCGGAGCAAACAAACTTGTTAGCACTGAACGCCGCAATAGAAGCCGCTCGGGCCGGTGAACAAGGACGTGGGTTTGCTGTTGTGGCAGATGAGGTTCGTTCTCTGGCGCAACGCACTCAAGACTCCACTTCACAAATTGTGGAAATTGTTAATCAACTACAAGAGAGCAGCAGCAAAATAGGGCATTCAAGCCGTGATTGTCAGGAGGGCATTTCTCAGTGTGTTGAGCAAGTCAATGACGCTGATAGCCAGATAAAAGAAATTGAACATTCTGTCGATAACATAGCGCAAATGAGCCCACAAATCGCAACGGCGTGCAGCGAGCAGAATTCAGTATCCGAAGAGCTGAATCGCAGTGTGGAGCATATTAATAGTGCCTCAACAGAGATGGCTGAGGGAGCTTCGCAAACGGCTGTAGCTTGCCAGCAGATCAGTAGCCTAGCGCACAACTTGAAAACTCGAATGGGTTCATTCCAGCTCTAGTTGTTGTGTTTCAGCTTTATTCCTAACCTCATTGCTACAAAAAATAAGCCGGACGAAATGTCCGGCTTATTTATTCTCTGTCTATATAAATAAGTTCAGAGCATGCTCAATCTTGGGAGAATATGCTCGCTAGGCTGGAATACCACTATGGAACTTAAAATCTGTATCTGGCGTAGAAATTAAATCCGCCTCAACTCGGCCAAAATAGGCTATGCGTTCGCTGATGTCTTTGCCCGCGATTTGCTCTGCCAATACAAGATAATCTTGATAGTGGCGTGCTTCTGAGCGCAGTAAAGAAACGTAGAATTTTGCGATATCGTCATCCATATGTGGTGCTAGTTTGGCAAAACGCTCACAAGATCGGGCTTCTATGTAGGCACCAATGATGAGTTTATCGATCAGCGTTTCAGGTTCATGAGTCTTCATATGCGAAATGAGCCCTTTAGCATAGCGACTTGCGGGAATATTTTTATACTCAATTCCACGACTTTCCATGATCTCTAAAACTTGATAAAAGTGGTGTAACTCCTCTTTAATCAAAAGCACCATTTTATCGATCAAATCTTGGCTGTACGGTGAGTTGGACTTAGCCATGATCGCTTTGGAAATATTGCTCTTACCTTTTAAAGTTTCTAGTGAGCCTACATTGCGATAAGCAAAGTCTTCATAGGGTTTAAACCAGTCAAGCAGAGCATGTGAACTGGATTGGTCAACGGCATATTTACGAATTAAAAACATCGCAGATTGGCCAGCTTTTAGCTCACACAGTAGGTGGTCTAATAAAATGGTTTGAAGGTTTTCTGGTTTCTTTGCTTCCTCTACCCATTCATCAGGTGTGCTGCATTGCAGAAATTGGTTAATGGGAGCAAGAAGATCTTGATAGGCGTCTAGATTCATCATTTTAGTTTTAGTACTTCACATTCTAATTGGGCATATCCGCTATCTTACGGATAGAAAAAAGGCTGCGATTGCAGCCTTTATTGACCTTAAGTGAATGTTACCACTTTTTCTTCTCGCCGAAGAGTGCTTCCATGTCATTGTCGCGCTCTTTATCGGCGATCTGCTGCATTTCAGCATCACTTTTATCTTGGCGTTTTTTATCTAGGTCGCCCAACATGTCTTCAAGCTTCTGTTTCGCTTGAATCGAGTAGGGGTCGCTCTTTGTACTCAAAGCATCGATACCTTTACGCAGTAGTTGAAGCGCGGTGCCTGGTTGGCCACGAGCGATAGAGTCGTTTGCTCTTTTAATGACGTTTTCGATGTTGATACGAATCTGCATCGTTTCTAAACGCGCATTTTCAGCGACATAAGTCTGGGTGTCGATACGGCCTTTATTGTGTTCGTTACGGATAGTATCGCGAAGGCGCTTCACCAACTTAAGCATGACGATGGCTTGTTTATCACTGCTCGGCATTTTGAACGTGGTACTCTCGCCAGTGGGACCATTCTCTTTCAGTTGCTCAATCTGTTGCTTCATGTTTTCGATACGTTGAGCAAGTTGCTTATTCTTCGGGTCAAGCTCATGCATGCTTTCTAGCGCGTCAAGAATACGATTGTTTAGACACAGCAACAGCTCCTTGCTAAAAGGGATATGGTGCGCATGACCAATCAACTCTTCAGTGCCATCAATCAAGGCAACATAGCGTGCGGACTCCTGTCTTTTCGCAGTTTCTACCTTGACCTTATACTGCAACATAATGTTATAGCCTAGGATCAACACCAGTAGGATGGCTACCAAAGCGATTATTAAACCAATATTCATATCTTTGCGTCTGCTTTACTTTTCTACGGCTAGCGTTAAAGAATACATGAATCTTATCTTACTCGGCACCCTATTTGTTTGATTATTTTGTCTCTCCCACGTTTTAGCTACTGATAGAAGTCACATCATAGAACTTCAGTCATTTATTGGCTCAACTTTGTGCATATTGTTTCTATGTTGAGGATTATCAGTATGTGATTGAGGTATAAGTTAGAAATTACTGTTCATTTCGATTTGAACGCGTTATAACTAATTATTATATCGCTCGTCCGAGTGGCCAATAAATTATCTCATGAACAAGTAAGGGATTACGATGAAACTGCAGCAGCTGAAGTATATTGTTGAGGTTGTAAACCATAATCTGAATGTATCCGCAACGGCAGAAAGCTTGTATACCTCTCAGCCAGGTATCAGTAAGCAGGTTCGGTTGCTGGAAGATGAGTTAGGCATTCAGATTTTTGAACGTAGCGGTAAGCACTTAACACAGGTGACACCTGCTGGTGAAGAAATTGTACGTATTTCCCAAGAGATTCTGGCTCGCGTAGAAAGTATCAAAGCTGTAGCAGGGGAGCACACCCACCCAGAAATGGGGACGCTGAATATCACCACGACACACACGCAAGCGCGTTATGCTTTGCCGGATGTCATCAAAGGTTTCACTTCTCGCTACCCAAAAGTGTCATTACACATGCATCAAGGTACGCCGTCACAAATGTCTGAGGCGATTGCCAAAGGTACGGCGAACTTTGCGATTGCGACAGAAGCGCTTCACTTATATCAAGATGCCATCATGCTGCCTTGTTATCACTGGAACCGTTCAATTGTCGTGCCTAAAGATCATCCATTAGCGAAGAAAGATAAGGTAACGATCAGCGATCTTGCCGCTTATCCATTGGTCACTTATGTATTTGGTTTTACGGGCCGTTCAGAGTTAGATACCGCATTTAATCGTGAAGGTTTAACCCCGAGAGTGGTGTTCACTGCAACTGATGCGGATGTTATTAAAACGTATGTTCGCATGGGTATTGGTGTCGGCGTAATTGCTAGCATGGCTGTGGATGAAGAGCAGGACAGCGATTTAGTCGCAATAGATGCGAGCCATTTATTCGGGGCTAGTACGACAAGTATTGGTTTCCGTCGCGGTACATTCCTGCGCTCATACATGTTCGATTTTATGGAACGCTTTGCTCCTCATTTAACTCGCCCAGTGGTAGAGCAGGCGATTTCGTTGAAATCTAATGCAGAAATCGAAGAGATGTTTAAAGACATCGAGCTCCCGGTGAGATAACACTTCATTGATGTTTCGATTCCCTCTACAATGCGCTCGTTGTAGGGGGAGCTATGAAAACGCAATTTCAATTTATTAATGACTGCTTATTGGAAAACGAATCGCTATGGCGGTTTGAACCATTTAAAAGTAGCATTCACACCTCATTACCTTGGCAAGAGCAACACCCTCAGTTGTGCCAGTGGTTAGTGTCTCTTTCTCCCTCTCAAATCGAAGAGTATAAAGCGGAACCTGAACTCGCCTTAAAAGCGATAAGCGCGTTCGTGCCTCAACTCGAACAACTCGCTTATCACACGCGTTTAGAGTCTTTAACCTTAAATGGTTTGGCACTCGCTCGTGGTTTAGACAACGGCATTCCCGGACGTAAGCTGGAGCAAATCAGCTCGATGGGTGAAGCTGCAATTCAACAACACTGTGGCGAAGAATGGTTAGAGTGGTGTTCAGGGAAAGGTTATTTAGGACGAATCCTGGCAACACAAACCGATCAGCCTGTGACCAGTTTCGAATATCAACAAGCACTGTGTGATTCAGGGCAACAAGCTGCGAATGAACACCATTGGAAAATGACGTTTATTCAAGGTGACGCGTTTGATAGCAAAGCAAAAGCGGTATTCAAGCCAACGCAACACGCGGTGGCACTGCATGCGTGTGGTGACCTCCATGTTCGTCTAATGCAGTACGGCAGTGAGAATGGGATTGCTGCGATGACCATCTCACCTTGTTGTTATCACTTGATTCAGTCGGAACAATACCAGCCGATGTCGAAACCGGGGAGGGTTTCTTCTCTCTCATTGTCTAAGCAAGAACTGCGTATCCCGTTACAGCAAACGGTGACAGGGGGGGAGCGTGTACGTCGCCATCGTCAGCAGGAAATGGTGTTTCGTCTTGGCTTCGATTTGATTACTCGACGAGCGTTAGGCATGGCAGAATATCAACCTGTCCCCAGTATTCGTAAGTCGCAATTAAGTGAAGGCTTTGAATCTTTGTGTCGCTGGGCGGCGGAGCAGAAAGGTATCGTTCTTTCTCAAGAAATCGATTTCGATCATTTTGAAAAGTTAAGCGAACAACGCTTCTGGCAAATGGAGAGAATGAGCTTAGTGCAACTGGTTTTTCAACGTCCATTGGAGATCTGGCTCGCATTGGACAAAGCACTTTATCTTGAAGAACGTGGTTATCGTGTTAGATTGTCAGAGTTTTGCCCTAAATCAGTTACACCTAGAAATATTTTAATTTGCGCATATAAGAATTAGTTATTTTTTATAGCTAAACGCTCTATATGAAAAAGCCCACTTATGCGTGGGCTTTTGTAAACAAAACGTGACAAATTGTGTTTTATTTTGTCATTAATTGAACATAGCGATAGCTTGAGTTGGTTCAACGTATTCCAAGTCAAAGCTTTCTGCTACTTCTTTACATGTTACTTTTCCGTGAATAACGTTTAGACCTTCAAGGAAGCCTTTGTCTTCTAGAAGTGCCTCACGGTAGCCTTTGTTTGCGAGTTTCACAATGTAAGGGAGTGTTGCATTGTTCAATGCGAAAGTCGAAGTACGTGCAACCGCACCAGGCATATTTGCTACGCAGTAGTGAACCACTTCATCCACGATGTAAGTTGGATCTGCGTGGGTTGTTGCGTGAGATGTCTCGAAACAGCCACCTTGGTCAATAGCCACGTCAACCACTGCCGCACCAGGTTTCATCTTAGCAATGTGCTCTTTTGTTACCAGCTTAGGCGCTGCTGCTCCAGGAATTAGAACGGCACCGATAACAAGGTCAGCTTCTAGAACATGCTTCTCGATAGCGTCTTCAGTAGAATAAACCACTTTAGCGCGACCTTGGAATTCTTCGTCAAGCTTACGAAGTGTATCTACGTTACGGTCTAGAATGGTTACGTCAGCGCGAAGGCCAACAGCCATACGAGCTGCGTTTGCACCAACAACACCACCACCAACGATGACGACTTTCGCTGGCTCAACACCAGGAACGCCACCTAGAAGTAAACCACGACCCCCGTGTGATTTTTCTAGAGTTTGGGCACCAGCTTGGATAGACATACGACCTGCCACTTCTGACATTGGTGCTAACAGTGGCAAACGACCCATATTATCTGTTACAGTCTCATAGGCTATACAGACAGCTTTGCTCTTGATTAGCTCATCAGTTTGTGGAAAATCTGGTGCTAGGTGTAAATAAGTAAATAAAATTTGCCCTTCGCGGAGCATTGCTCTCTCTACTGCTTGGGGTTCTTTTACTTTTACAATCATGTCTGCTTGCGCGAATACGTCTGCAGCATGAGGGAGAATGGATGCGCCGACAGCGATGTAATCATCGTCTGAAAAACCAATGCCGGCACCTGCATTGGTCTCAACTAAAACTTGGTGACCATGTGAGATGAGTTCTCTCACGCTTGCTGGGATCATACCAACACGATATTCGTGGTTCTTGATTTCCTTAGGTACGCCAATGATCATCCTGTATCCTCTTTCTATAATGGTTGTATTAACTGTTTGTAGGGTGTTATTGTCGAATTAATAACTAGTATAGTTATAGATTTGTAAAATTTGGCACCAAATATTAAAAAGTTGTAGTATATTTTTTTGCAAGGAAGTAATAAGGTGGAATAAAAAATGGCAGACAACTATAAAAAGCCGTCCAAGGAACTAGACCGTATCGACCGCAACATTCTTAATGAACTGCAGAAAGACGGTCGTATTTCAAACGTTGAGCTTTCAAAACGTGTGGGACTTTCTCCAACGCCATGTTTGGAGCGTGTACGTCGCTTAGAGCGTCAGGGTTACATCACAGGATACACTGCATTATTGAATCCGCAGTTCCTGGATGCGTCACTATTAGTATTCGTTGAGATTACATTAAACCGTGGTGCGCCGGATGTATTTGAGCAGTTTAACTCAGCTGTTCAAAAGCTAGACGACATACAAGAGTGTCATCTTGTATCAGGTGACTTTGACTATCTTCTTAAAACCCGTGTATCAGATATGGGTGCTTACCGCCGACTATTGGGCGATACGTTACTACGTCTACCTGGCGTAAATGACACTCGCACATACGTTGTAATGGAAGAAGTGAAACAATCTAACCAGCTTGTGATCAAAACTCGTTAATTTCTTGCAAAGAAAGCGGTATATGCTTCCGCTTTCGCCAGAGAGTAATTGGGTTTTTCTCTTTGATATGGTTAAATCAATTTACCGAGCGGCTTGATGCCGCTCGGAATGTTTTGCAATTTCCTATTTCATTTCCATATTCAAGTTGATTTATGTTCAAAGAGAACGCAAAGAAAGTCGAAACCATTATCAAAACCAGTGAAGAGCCCCAGTCTTCACGCTTAAATGGCTTCCAACGCTTAAAAGAGTGCTGCTTTATCGTTGGCGTTCTTAGCTCGGTATTGCTTGCGGTTGCACTATTTACCTTCAGTCCGGCCGATCCTTCCTGGTCCCAAACCGCATGGGGAGGGGAGATCGACAATGCTGGTGGCCTTTTCGGCGCTTGGCTTGCGGACACACTATTCTTCACATTTGGCTCTCTCGCTTATCCCATCCCTTTCTTGCTAGCTGCGGCTGCATGGGTGATTTGCCGTAAACGAGGAGAAGATGAGCCAATTGATTTCATGTTATGGGGTACGAGGTTACTCGGCCTCGTCGTCCTTATAATGACGAGCTGTGGTCTAGCCGATATTAATTTTGATGATATTTGGTATTTCTCGTCCGGTGGTGTCGTCGGGGACGTGTTGTCTAGCCTAGCTTTACCTACATTGAATGTACTTGGCACGACATTGGTTCTGCTGTTCTTATGGGGAGCGGGCTTTACGCTCTTTACTGGCATCTCATGGCTTAACATCGTTGAGTGGCTTGGAGATCGTGCGTTAGCGCTAATTGCCGCGCTTGCAAATAAGGCAAGAGGTTCAGAGCAGGAAGTTTTAGAACCTCAGCTTGATGAGTTTGTGGAAGATAAAGTCTCTACGCCTAGACATAACGTAGACCATGACATTGATGATGAACCGCTTCCTCATTTAACGGCGTTCGATGTCGATGAGCCGAAAGAATCGGCGCCTGCGCATGAGTATCCTATTTATATGCCGCAAGCTAAACCTGAGAAGCCAGCGGAACAAATGATGGTGGAACCGACGCCGCCACAACACAAGGCTACGGTTAATGCTGCGCCAGTTTATGCTCAACCTGAGCACCAAATGCAACCTGTCCATGCGGTGAATACTGATAACGTTGATCCGCTTCTGGAGCGTACCAAGCAGCTGAATGTCACGATAGAAGAGCTTGAAGCTGCAGCGCAACAAGCAGATGACTGGGGAACTGAAGAACAGGCAGCCCCATCATTTGCAGACACTTACTCTTCCTATGTAGACCAACATACAGCTACAGAAGAACCGAACAGTGTTGAACCAGATTATGCGGAGTACGAACAATTTGAAGCAGAGCAAGTACAGCAGCCAAGTATTGAGCATCCTGTGCATGAAGAGCCTGTAATTGATTCCGCTGCGCTAGATAGCATCACGGAGCAAACAGAATCGAGTCAACACATTGAACCTACGATCTCTGATTTTGACGTGTTAGACGATGAAGACGAAGTGGAGTCACAGTCTGTACAACAAGTACAGCCAGCTCCAGCAACACCTCATCAGCAAGTGGCAACACCTTCAACAACATTTGAACCTGCACTTCAAAAAGCGGAGGTTGAAGAGGTTCAAGACGGCGACGAAGATGTAGCGGCATTCCAAGACATGGTTTCTAGTGCGCAAGCCAAAGTAGCAGCGACACAGAACCCATTTTTGGTACAGAAAGAAGAAAACTTGCCTGTTCCAGAAGAACCACTTCCAACGCTCGAGTTGCTTTACCATCCAGAAAAACGCGAAAACTTTATCGACCGTGATGCGCTAGAGCAGGTCGCTCGATTGGTTGAGAGCAAGCTAGCGGACTACAAAATCAAAGCCGACGTGGTGGGGATTTATCCTGGTCCAGTGATCACTCGTTTTGAGCTTGATTTGGCGCCGGGGGTAAAAGTAAGCCGTATTTCTGGTCTTTCAACTGACTTAGCTCGTGCATTGTCTGCAATGGCTGTACGTGTTGTAGAAGTAATCCCAGGCAAGCCTTACATCGGTTTGGAACTGCCAAACATGAGTCGTCAGACGGTCTATTTATCTGATGTAATCAGTAGTCCTCAGTTTGAGCAAGCAACGTCACCAACAACGGTTGTGTTAGGTCAAGACATTGCGGGTGAAGCTGTTGTGGCTGATCTCGCGAAGATGCCTCACGTGCTAGTAGCAGGTACAACCGGTTCTGGTAAGTCGGTGGGTGTGAACGTGATGATTTTGAGCATGCTGTATAAAGCTGGCCCAGAAGATGTACGCTTCATCATGATTGACCCGAAAATGCTAGAGCTTTCTATTTACGAAGGTATCCCTCATCTTCTTTCTGAAGTTGTGACTGATATGAAAGACGCATCAAACGCTCTACGTTGGTGTGTGGGTGAGATGGAACGTCGTTATAAATTGATGTCGGCATTGGGCGTTCGTAATGTGAAAGGCTTTAACGAGAAGTTGAAGATGGCAGCAGAAGCAGGTCACCCAATTCATGATCCATTCTGGCAAGAAGGCGACAGTATGGATACGGAACCGCCATTGTTAGAAAAACTGCCTTACATCGTTGTTGTTGTCGATGAATTTGCTGACCTGATGATGGTGGTTGGTAAGAAGGTAGAAGAACTGATTGCACGCTTGGCACAAAAGGCGCGTGCGGCAGGTATTCATTTAATTCTTGCGACTCAGCGTCCATCGGTGGATGTTATCACGGGTCTGATTAAAGCGAATATTCCAACTCGTGTTGCGTTTACGGTATCGACTAAAACAGACTCCCGTACGATTCTAGACCAAGGTGGTGCAGAATCACTGCTTGGTATGGGTGATATGTTGTATCTACCGCCGGGCTCAAGTCATACAACTCGTGTCCACGGTGCATTTGCATCAGATGATGATGTTCATGCTGTTGTAAACAACTGGAAAGCGCGTGGTAAACCGAACTACATTGAAGAGATCATCAGCGGAGATCAAAGTCCAGAAAGCTTATTGCCAGGTGAGCAAATGGAAGCGGATGAAGATGTGGATCCACTCTTCGATCAAGTCGTTGAGCACGTAGTTCAGTCACGTCGAGGCTCTGTTTCTGGCGTACAGCGTCGATTTAAGATCGGTTACAACCGTGCCGCCCGTATTGTTGAGCAACTCGAAGCGCAAGGTATCGTGAGTGCACCGGGTCACAACGGTAACCGCGAAGTTTTAGCTCCTGCGCCGCCAAAAGATTAATGAACTTGTTTTACTCACTTCAGTCCAACTGAGGTGAGTAACTTTAGGTCTTTGACCCTCTGATAGGTATCTGAATGAAAAAACGATTTTCAGCGAAACTTTTCTCAGCGCTAGTTTTAAGCGTTTCTTTCTTCTCAGCTGCGAATGCAGCATCTCCAAAAGATGAACTCAATAAACGTCTCGCAATGAACGAGGGTTTCAGTGCCGATTTCTCTCAGCAAGTGATTAGCCCTGAAGGTGAAACGGTAATGGAAGGTGAGGGCACGGTTGAAATCGCTCGTCCAAGCTTGTTCCGTTGGAGTACGACTTTCCCTGATGAAAACCTTTTAGTATCTGACGGCAAGACGTTGTGGTATTACAGCCCATTCATTGAGCAAGTAAGCATTTACTGGCAAGAGCAAGCGACCGAGCAAACACCATTTGTGTTGTTAACTCGCAATAGAGCACGCGATTGGGATAACTATAAGATTTCTCAGAAAGGTAATGAGTTTACGCTCATTCCAACGGCAATTGACTCTACTCAAGGCCAATTCCAGATTAATATTGATACAAAAGGCGTAGTGAAAGGCTTTAACGTCATTGAGCAAGATGGTCAGAAAGGGCTGTTTACTTTTAGTAATGTTAAGCTTGGTAAACCAAAGGTAGACAGATTTACATTCACAATTCCAGATGGCGTGGAAGTGGATGACCAAAGGAATTAATTGGTAGTGAGTAATTACACGTTAGATTTCTCAGGGGACGAAGATTTTCGTCCCCTTGCTGCTCGTATGAGACCACAAACAATCGAACAGTATATTGGGCAGCAGCATATTTTAGGTCCGGGTAAACCCCTACGCCGAGCGCTAGAGGCGGGACACATTCACTCGATGATCCTTTGGGGACCACCAGGCACAGGCAAAACGACATTAGCGGAAGTGGCAGCAAACTATGCCAACGCCGAAGTTGAGCGTGTATCTGCGGTGACGTCTGGCGTTAAAGAGATCCGGGCTGCGATCGACAAAGCGCGTGAAAACAAAATGGCAGGTCGCCGCACTATCTTATTCGTGGATGAGGTGCATCGCTTTAACAAATCGCAGCAAGATGCGTTTTTACCGCATATTGAAGACGGTACGGTTACGTTTATCGGTGCGACCACAGAGAACCCTTCGTTTGAGTTAAACAACGCATTACTCTCGCGTGCTCGCGTTTACAAGTTGACTTCTCTTGACCAGAGCGAAATATCGCTGGCGCTTGATCAAGCGATTAACGACAAAGAGCGCGGCTTGGGGAATATACCAGCACATTTCGCCGATAACGTACTAGATCGCCTAGCAGAGCTAGTGAACGGTGATGCTCGCATGTCTCTCAACTACCTTGAGCTGCTATACGATATGGCAGAAGACAACGCGCAGGGTGAAAAAGAAATCACGCTTAAGTTGCTTGCGGAAGTGGCTGGAGAAAAGGTCTCTCGCTTCGATAACAAAGGTGATATCTGGTACGACTTAATCTCTGCAGTTCACAAATCCATTCGTGGTTCAAATCCAGACGCCGCTTTGTATTGGGCTGCACGTATGATCGCCGCAGGTTGTGATCCGCTCTACATCGCTCGCCGATTACTTGCGATAGCATCGGAAGATGTTGGCAATGCGGACCCTAGAGCCATGCAAGTCGCACTCTCCGCGTGGGATTGCTTTACCCGTGTTGGTCCGGCAGAAGGTGAACGTGCGATTGCACAGGCGATCGTTTACTTAGCGTGCGCGCCAAAAAGTAATGCGGTGTACGTGGCATGGAAACAAGCGCTCACAGATGCTCATAACTTACCTGAATATGAAGTGCCTCATCACCTTCGAAATGCACCTACCAGTTTGATGAAAGACATGGGTTATGGAGCAGAGTATCGTTATGCTCACGATGAGCCGGGTGCCTATGCAGCCGGTGAGCAATATTTGCCACCAGAAATGGCAGATCGTAAGTATTATCAGCCAACAAATCGCGGTCTAGAAACCAAAATCGGCGAAAAGTTAGATTACTTGGCTAAATTAGACGCAAATAGCCAACAAAAGCGCTATGAAAAGTAGGCGTTTTTGGATACATTTGTTCAGTAAATTTTTTTAACGCGTACGCTTGGAAAGTGCGCGTGATTTCACAACAAAAAGCATAGGATTAACAATGCTGGATTCTAAATTACTTCGTACAGAGCTGGATGAAACAGCTGCTAAACTGGCGCGTCGTGGCTTTAAGCTAGACGTAGAGACTATTCGTAAACTTGAAGAACAACGTAAGTCCATTCAAGTAGAAGTAGAAAATTTACAATCCACGCGTAACTCCATCTCCAAACAAATCGGCCAAAAAATGGCGGCTGGCGACAAAGAAGGCGCAGAAGAGATCAAGAAACAAATCGGTACTCTAGGTAGCGATCTTGATGCGAAGAAAGTTGAACTTGAGCAAGTAATGGCTCAACTAGACGAATTCACGCTTTCTGTACCAAACATCCCAGCAGATGAAGTGCCAGATGGCAAAGACGAGAACGACAACGTTGAAATCTCTCGTTGGGGTGAGCCTAAGACTTACGACTTCGATTTGAAAGACCATGTTGACCTAGGTGAAATGGGGGGCGGTCTAGACTTCGCAAGTGCAGTTAAGATCACTGGCGCACGTTTCATCGTGATGAAAGGCCAATTTGCTCGTCTACACCGTGCAATCGCTCAGTTCATGCTAGATCTTCACACAGAAGAACACGGCTACACAGAAATGTACGTACCTTACCTAGTAAACTCTGACAGCCTATTCGGTACTGGTCAGCTTCCTAAGTTCGGTAAAGACCTTTTCCACACAGAGCCTCTAGCGGAAAAAGTAAACGACGAAGAGCCACGCAAACTGTCGCTAATCCCTACGGCAGAAGTACCTGTAACGAACCTAGTTCGTGACACGATTTCTGACGAAGCGGATCTACCTATCAAGATGACAGCACACACGCCATGTTTCCGTTCAGAAGCAGGTTCATACGGTCGTGATACTCGTGGTCTGATTCGTATGCACCAGTTCGACAAAGTTGAGCTAGTACAAATCACTAAGCCAGAAGATTCAATGAACGCACTAGAAGAGCTAACAGGTCACGCTGAGAAAGTTCTACAACTTCTTGAACTTCCTTACCGTAAAGTCGTTCTATGTACTGGCGACATGGGCTTCGGCGCTCGTAAGACTTACGACCTAGAAGTGTGGGTTCCTGCTCAAGAAACTTACCGTGAAATCTCTTCATGTTCTAACATGTGGGACTTCCAAGCTCGTCGTATGCAAGCGCGTTTCCGTCGTAAAGGCGAGAAGAAACCTGAGCTTGTACACACGCTAAACGGTTCTGGTCTAGCTGTAGGTCGTACAATGGTTGCTATCCTAGAAAACAACCAAGAAGCAGACGGTCGCATTGCAATCCCTACAGTACTTCAGAAGTACATGGGCGGCGCAACGCACATCGGTTAATGAATTAACCACTAGAACACCAAAACCCAGCCATAGTGCTGGGTTTTTTGTTAGCGGTGGCCGCCAAAATTACTGAAAGCACGCGGGTGTTTGCAGCGCGGCTTCCACGGCGTTAACCAGTTTTTCTATGTGTTCAGGCTGGCTAATAAATGGCGGCATCATATAAATCAGTTTGCCAAATGGACGAATCCAAACACCGTGCTCAACAAAGAGAGCCTGGATGGTTTCCATATTCACAGGTCGATGCGTCTCCACTACGCCAATAGCACCCAACCAACGGGTGTTTTTCACCAAGTCGTATTCTTCAAGTTTTGGTAGTAACTCAGAAAACAGCGTTTCAATTTGTTGGGTTTGTTGCTTCCAATCACCTTGCTCGATCAATTCCAAACTTGCAGTAGCTACAGCACAAGCGAGTGGATTCCCCATAAAGGTTGGACCGTGCATAAAACAACCAGCATCACCACCACAAACAGTGTCTGCTACGTGTTTGCTCGCGAGGGTCGCAGAGAGGGTCATGTAGCCGCCAGTGAGTGCTTTCCCGACACACAGAATGTCTGGTTGAATATCTGCATGTTCGCAGGCAAACAATTTGCCTGTGCGTCCAAAACCGGTAGCGATCTCATCTGCAATCAATAACAAACCGTATTTGTCGCAAAGTCTACGCACGCCTTTGAGAAATTCGGGATGGTAGATACGCATGCCACCTGCGCCTTGAACGATAGGCTCAAGGATCACCGCAGCAAGTCCTTGATGGTGCGTTTCAATCTGGTGCTCAAAGTCGGCTAGATCTTCCGGCTTCCATTCATCCCAATAACCACAAGTTGGTGACTCCGCAAAGATATGCTCAGGCAGAAAGCCTTTGTAGAGAGAGTGCATGGAGTTATCAGGATCGGTTACCGACATCGCCGCAAAGGTGTCACCGTGATAACCGTGTCGTAAAGTAAGAAACTTCGGTCGGCGTTCACCTTTTGCATGCCAATATTGCAGTGCCATTTTTAAGCTGACTTCTACGGCAACGGAGCCTGAATCGGCAAGGAATACATGTTCAAGATTACTTGGCGCAAGGGATAGCAACTTCTTACACAAACTGATTGCTGGCTGGTGGGTAATCCCGCCAAACATCACGTGAGATACTTGATCGATTTGCTGGTGAGCCGCTTGATTTAAGTGCGGATGGTTATAGCCGTGGATCGTCGACCACCAAGAAGACATGCCATCGACAAGCTCAGTACCGTCTTCCAGTTTAATGTGAACACCATTTGCCGATGCCACTGGGTAGCAGGTCAGAGGTGTCAATGTCGAAGTGTAAGGATGCCAGATATGCTGGCGGTCGAAGGCGAGATCCATGTGCGATTCCAATAATAATTGAGATTAAAAAATAAACAGATGTAAGCTTTGTTATTTTGTGTTGTGTTGACAGTTTATCGAGACTCAGTAGACTGTCAACACAACAACAAAAGTGACTAAAGGAATACACGTGGAAGTTCGTCATAACTGGACGCATGCTGAAGTGCGCGATCTCATGGAAAAACCATTCATGGATCTCCTATTCGAAGCGCAGCTTGTACATCGTCAATATCAACAAACCAACCATGTTCAAGTAAGCACGCTTCTGTCGATTAAGACAGGTGCTTGTCCAGAAGATTGTAAGTACTGTCCTCAGAGTGCTCGTTACACCACAGACATCGAGAAAGAGCGTCTGATGGAAGTAGAACGCGTACTCGATGCTGCGCAAAAAGCCAAAAATGCTGGTTCTACTCGATTCTGTATGGGCGCAGCATGGAAAAACCCGAAAGAGCGTGACATGCCGCATTTGACTGACATGATCAAAGGCGTGAAGGGCATGGGTTTAGAAACGTGTATGACATTGGGCATGTTGACGCCAGATCAAGCTAAGCAATTGGCTACTGCAGGTCTGGATTACTACAACCACAACCTAGATACCTCACCTGAGTTTTACGGCAACATCATTACCACACGTACTTACCAAGACCGTTTAGACACTTTGTCTCACGTTCGTGATGCTGGCATGAAGATCTGTTCCGGTGGCATCATCGGCATGGGTGAAAGTGCTAACGACCGAGCAGGTTTGTTGGTTGAATTGGCTAACTTGCCGGTACACCCTGAAAGCGTTCCAATCAACATGCTCGTGAAGGTAAAGGGCACACCATTGGAAGAAGTGGACGACGTTGAGCCGTTCGACTTTATTCGTCTGATTGCAATAGCACGAATCATGATGCCTCAATCAGCCGTTCGTTTATCCGCTGGCCGTGAAAACATGAACGAACAAATGCAAGCGCTATGTTTTATGGCGGGTGCAAACTCCGTCTTCTATGGCTGCAAACTTCTGACGACCCCAAATCCTTCTGAAGATAAGGACATGATGCTGTTTAATAAGCTTGGCATTAACAGACAAGAAGTGTCTCAAAAACCTGATGAAATTGAAGAAAACGAGTTGCTGGACCGCGTTGTAGAGCGCGTGGCTGCTCGTCCAACAAAAGACGACCTTTTCTACGATGCCAGCGTTTAAATCTCGTATCGAGTCCGCCCTTGCCGATCGTAAAGCACAGGGGCTGAATCGTTCGATGAATGTGGTGTTTTCCGGCAACCAATCGATTTTGGAATACGAAGGCAGACGCTACATCAACTTCTCAAGTAATGATTATTTAGGCTTGGCCAATGACCAAGCGCTCGTTCGTGCTTGGCAGCAAGGCTTGAGTGTATACGGCAGTGGCAGTGGTGCATCTCCAATGGTCACAGGTTTTAGTGCAGCGCACAGCAATTTAGAAGCGGCACTAACCGAATGGCTGGGTTACGAAAGGGCAGTCCTGTTTGGCTCTGGATTCAGCGCTAACCAAGCTTTGTTATTCACCTTGCTAGAAAAATCAGACGTACTTATCCAAGACCGTTTTAACCATGCCTCTTTGATGGAAGCGGGGGCGTTGTCACCAGCTAAGATGAAGCGCTTCAAGCACAATGACATCGAACACCTGAAGTCGCTGATTAATAGCGAAGACAACCATCTAGTTGTGACTGAAGGGGTATTCAGCATGGACGGGGATTGTGCCCCACTTGCTGATATCGCTGACGTCACCGGTAATCATGATGCATGGCTTGCTGTAGACGACGCTCATGGTATCGGTGTTCTAGGGGAATCTGGCGGTGGCTCATGTGAATTAGCGGCGGTTAAGCCTGAGATACTGATCGTTACTTTCGGCAAAGCGTTTGGTATGTCTGGCGCGGCTATTTTATGTGACCACGCAACGGGGGACTTTTTAACTCAGTTTGCTCGTCACCATGTGTATTCCACGGCGATGCCTCCGGCACAAGCCTATGCGCTCACGCATGCGGTTTCGATGGTTCAAGAACAGTCTTGGCGACGTGAAAAGCTCACAGAGTTAAGTGAAGTGTATCGAGATAGCCTCAGCGACGTTGAGGGCTTTGTTGAGACTCAAACTTCGATTAAGCCGTTTGTGATTGGTGAATCTGATTTGGCTTTGCGAGTAGCAGGTGCTTGTCGCCAAAACGGTATTTGGGTTACTGCTATTCGTCCTCCAACAGTTCCGAAAGGGACGTCTCGTCTGCGAATCACACTCACTGCTAATCACACTAACGAACAAGTTAAAACGCTTTCAATGGCATTGAAGCAAGCATTAGGAACGCAGTAATGGATAATGCAGAGCAAATGAAGTTGGATTGCTTACTGCCTAATAAACAAGCGATCGCCGCTTCCTTTAGTAAAGCAGCTAACACGTACGACAAACATGCCGCTTTCCAGCGTGATGTCGGCCATCGCTTACTAGACAAACTTCCGAATGACTTAACTTATAGACGTGTTTTGGATTTAGGATGTGGTACGGGCTATTTTTCTCAACTTCTTCAAGAGCGCGGCGCTGAAGTGTTTTGTGTGGACATCTCTCAAGAGATGTTAAGCAAAGCTATGGTGCGCTGTGGCCATGAGCGAATGAATTATGTGCTAGCCGACGCAGAAAACTTGCCTTTCGACGATACAATCTTCGACTACGTATTCTCTAGCTTGGCTTTGCAATGGTGTGCCGATTTAAGTTACCCCCTGAGAGAAGTTCGTCGTGTACTAAAAGCTAATGGGAAGGCGGCTTTTTCTACCCTAGCTGAAGGGTCACTGTGCGAGTTGCGTGCATCATGGAAAAAAATTGATGCATATCAACACGTCAATAACTTTCTATCGCTCAATCAGGTAAAAATTGCGTTAGCGCAATCTCGATGTGACAACCATCAACTAGACTTGACCACCATCACAGTTTGGTACGACTCAGCATTTTCAGTTATGCGTGACCTCAAAGGTATAGGTGCAAATCACGTAAGCGGGCGCTCACATGGTTTAACCAGTCGAGAGACTTTGTTGCAAGTTGAGCATGAGTACCAAGCGTTTAAAAATGATCAAGGTCTTCTACCTGCAAGTTATCAGGTTTGTTTTGGAGTAATACATCTATGATTGATGCTTTTTTTATTGCTGGTACGGATACTGATGTAGGAAAAACGGTAGCGTCTAAAGCCATTTTGCAAGCGTTGGCAGCAAAAGGACTAAACACTATTGGTTATAAACCAGTGGCAGCAGGGAGTGATAAGACTGAAGCTGGATGGCGTAATTCTGACGCCTTACATTTACAAGCGGCCGCGACACTCGATGTCGCTTATGATGATGTGAATCCATACGCTTTAGAATTGCCTGCTTCTCCTCACATCGCGGCAAAACATGAACATGTCGAAATAAAATACGAACTCCTCAGTGAAAAGCTGGCTCAACACAAGCAGCAAGCTGATGTCGTTCTCGTTGAGGGCGCTGGTGGTTGGCGTGTGCCTGTGTCAGATACCGACTGTTTATCTACTTGGGTACAAGCAGAGCAGTTACCCGTAGTCTTGGTGGTTGGTATTAAATTAGGTTGTTTGAGCCATGCTTTACTCACGGCTGAGAGTATTAAAGCGGATGGCTTGAATCTTGTTGGTTGGGTGGCAAACCGAGTTAACCCTGGCACCGAGCACTATGCTGATATTATCGAGATGCTTGAAGCGCGTATCGGTGCGCCTAAGCTTGGCGAAATCCCATACATTCCAAGTGCTAAGCGCAAAGAGCTAGGCAAGTACATTAATATCGAGCCTTTGCTAAATACTGACTGATTGTGTTTAAAATACTAAAAAAACCAAAGGGCTGCGCAATGCAGCCCTTTTTTATTGGTGTAATCTATAACATCAGATTACTTATCTTGGCTAAGCCCCATCAATGCTTGCTGAGTTTCTGCAACACGCTGAGACATATGATGATCGGTTGAAATACCAAGTTGTTGCTTCGCCTCATCCTCTGAGATGCCTAGATGACAACGTAGTAAATCAATAGCCATTTGATAGTCGTTAGTTTCTACCATGGTTTTTCCCTCAATACATGGAAGTTTTGAGCTCGCCTAATGTACCTTTTTAATGTACTTAGAGTGGCTCTGTTTTGTTCATCTCGTTTGAATCTAGCATGTCCATGTCACCGCACAATAAGACCAAAGTCTATAGCGGGGCTAACATACTGTTTTTGGTCTAGTAAAATATTTCTAGCTAAGTTGCCTAGAGGTGATAGATTTAACATCAAGGTCATCCATTGATAGATGAGGTGCGATTCAAAGTACTTTTCATTACGGAAAGGAATGAATATGAATGGAGGTAATGGCTTTTATCAGCACGTGCCTAGAAATCGCTTGAACATAATCTTTCAGTCTCGAAAACAAATGTTGCAATTTATTGCTTAACCTTGTTTTTATCGCGGATAGACTATATCTATAACGCACGGAGCATGAAACTTAGCGGAATTGGCTTTTACAGCGATTACCACCTGTTCCTTATAACAATCCGTTTTAAAAAAAACGATAAGCTTCCTCGGAGAAAAGTAATGAAGCGAATTATGTTATTCCTAGCAACTAACCTAGCTGTCGTGCTAGTGCTTAGTGTTGTTCTGAATATTGTTTACGCTACCACTGGAATGCAACCTGGCAGTCTTTCTGGTTTGCTAGTTATGGCCGCCATATTTGGTTTTGGTGGTGCACTGATTTCGTTGATGATGTCAAAGGGCATGGCACTGCGCTCGGTTGGCGGTATGGTCATTGAAAGTCCGCGTAACGAAACTGAGCATTGGTTAGTCGAAACTGTGGGTCGTCAAGCTCAGCAAGCGGGTATTGGTATGCCAACGGTGGCTATTTATGACTCACCAGATATCAATGCATTCGCGACGGGGGCAAAGCGAGATGACTCTCTTGTCGCGGTTTCCACTGGCCTTTTACACAATATGACTCGTGATGAAGCAGAAGCGGTACTGGCCCACGAAGTGAGCCATATTGCAAATGGTGACATGGTCACGATGACATTGATGCAAGGCGTTGTGAACACGTTTGTTATCTTCCTATCCCGTTTTATCGCCAATATTGTGGCATCGAACGATGATGAAGAAGGTCAAGGTACAAACATGATGGTTTACTTCGGTGTATCTATGGTGCTTGAGCTAGTGTTTGGTTTCTTAGCAAGCTTTATTACCATGTGGTACAGCCGTCATCGCGAATTCCATGCCGACGCAGGTGCTGCTCACTTAGTTGGTAAAGAGAAAATGATCGCGGCATTGGAACGTTTGAAGATGAGTCACGAATCTCAACTTGATGGCACAATGATGGCATTCGGTATCAATGGCAAGCAGTCATTGACTGAGCTACTGATGAGCCACCCTCCGCTAGATAAACGTATTGCAGCGTTACGTAGTCAGCAATACTAGTTGTAAAAACTGACAGCGCACACGAAAGTAATCGTTAATTTCCTGAAAAGGCTTGGTTTTGACCAAGCCTTTTTTTTGATCGATTGATCGCTTGCGAGATCCATCACGTATCTACCTACAGAAACAAAGTTATACAAAATAATTTTTGTACAACTTTTAAGGAATGAACTATCTTGTACATATAATAATTTTGTACAACTTGATGGGCATGTAGGAGTAAACACATGGACATACAGTCTGTTGGCAATATCTATCAAAAGCTGAATAAAGCGAACTTACATCTGCTTAAAGACGTATATCACCAAGATGTCGTCTTTGAAGATGCTGCTCATCGTTTAGAGGGGTGGCCTGCACTTTCAGATTACTTCACATCATTATATGCCAACGTCATAAGCTGTGACTTTGTTATCCACGAACATCAACAAGTCGGAGATACTGGCTTCCTAACGTGGACCATGGATCTTCAGCATCCCAAACTTCAAAAAGGTGCACCTATTCTCGTTAATGGTGTGTCGCATCTTAAATTCAGCGAAGGCCAAGTTATTTATCACCGAGATTACTTTGATCTCGGAGAAATGCTTTACGAAAACTTACCTTTACTTGGCTCAGTCGTAAAAACCATCAAGCAGAGGTTAGGACAATGAACAATACTATCTTAATCACTGGCGCTACCTCCGGAATAGGGAAGCAACTGGCTTTAGATTACGCGAACTCTGATTGGAGCGTTATTGCTTGTGGGCGAAACAAAGACGTTCTTACTGAATTGGGGGCTGCTTCTTCTAATATCCATACATTGCAGTTTGACGTGACAAACCATGAACAAACTCAGCAGGCGCTGTCCAGTTTGCCTTTCACGCCGAGTACCTGGGTTTTTAATGCTGGGGATTGTGAGTATATGGACAACGGTGTGGTTGACGCGAAACTCATGGCGCGTGTGATGAATGTAAACGTCGTTGGTGTTGCCAACTGCGTAGAAGGTTGCCAACCACTCTTAGATAAAGGGCATCGCATCGTTATCGTGGGTTCTATTGCTTCAGAAGTTGCGTTGCCAAGGGCTGAAGCCTACGGCGCTTCTAAGGCTGCTGTGAGCTACTTTGCTCGCACATTAGCTGTTGATTTGAAGAAGAAGGGCATTCAAGTGGTGACCGTGTTCCCAGGCTTTGTGGAAACCCCGTTAACTGACAAAAATGACTTCGAAATGCCGATGATTATTTCTACGCGGCAAGCCTCGAACTCTATCAGAAAACAGTTGGCTGCCAACAAGACTCACATCTATTTCCCCGCGAGGTTTACCAGTATTTTACGTTTTATCTCGTTACTTCCATACAGTTGGCAAGCTCGCCTAACTGCTAAACTCGTGTCATAAGAAGGAATAAAAATGAAAACAGCAGGAAGAAAGAAGGTAGCGATTGTGGGGACCGGAATTTCTGGTCTTACGTGTGGTTACTATCTACATAAAGAGCACGATGTCACCGTATTTGAAGCTAACTATTACATTGGCGGGCACACCGCGACGGTGGATGTAAAACTCGATGGTAAAGAATATGCGATTGATACGGGCTTTATCGTTTACAACGATCGCACTTATCCTAATTTCATCAAAATGATGAACGAGATTGGTGTCGAAGGATTGCCAACCCAGATGAGCTTCAGCGTAAGAAACGACGGCAATGGCTTGGAATATAACGGTCATACCGTGTCGACATTATTTGCTCAAAAGCGCAATTGGGTAAATCCTAAGTTCTATCGTTTTATCTTCGAGATCCTTCGTTTCAACAAACTTGCCAAAAGCGTCGCTAGCAAACAATCGAGTCATTCTCAGACGCTAGGTGAGTTTCTTGATGAGCATAACTTCAGTACTTTCTTTTCAGATAACTACATTTTGCCGATGGGCGCTGCAATTTGGTCTTCGACTTTAGCGGACATGCGCGCATTTCCGCTGATGTTTTTCCTTCGCTTTTTCTTAAATCACGGATTGCTTGATGTCACTAACAGGCCGCAGTGGTATGTAATTAAAGGTGGCTCTCGTGAGTACATTCCACCTTTGACTCAAGGTTTTATCGATAAAATTCGACTCAATAGTCCGGTAGAAAAAGTGCTCCGTAGTGAGAATGGTGTGGGTTTAAAAGTTAGCGGTGAAATGCACTGGTTTGATGATGTCATCTTTGCTTGTCACAGTGATCAAGCGATGAACATGTTAGGTGACATTAGCCCAGTCGAGCAAGAGGTGCTGGGTAATATGGCTTATCAAGCGAATGAAGTGGTGCTTCACACTGATACGAGTTTACTTCCAAAGCGTAAAGCGGCGTGGGCTTCGTGGAACTACCTACTGGAGGGCAGTGAAGACGAACAGCAACGTCTCCCTTCGCTTACTTACAACATGAATATTCTCCAACATGTTCAATCTGAGCACACATTCTGTGTCACGCTAAATAGCACTGAGCAGATCGAACCGAGCAAAGTATTACGGACGTTTACCTATCACCATCCAGTGTTTTCTACCGATTCTATCGCTGCACAGCAACGTAAAGAAGAGGTGCAAGGGCTGAACAATACTTGGTTCTGCGGCGCTTACTGGTACAACGGTTTCCATGAGGATGGCGTTCGCAGCGCGTTGGACGTAGTGAAAGGGCTTGAAGAGAAATATCGCGTTCAAACTGCTGTCAACTTAGAAAAAGGTGCAGCGTGATATGGATAGCCAAATGAACAGCCAGTTGTTTGTTGGCAACGTTCGACATCGCAGGTTCACGCCGATAAAACATGAATTGAACTACTCATTGTTTATGCCAGCTATTGACGTCGATGAGCTAAAAAGACTAGAGGAAAAAGTTTGGGGTTTTGGCTCTCGTTGGTGGCATTGGGCACACTTTAAACGCAGTGACTATGTTGGTAAGGGCTGCTTAAAGGTGGCCGTACACGACAAAATTGAAGAGTTAACAGGTGTTCGTTGTACCGGCAAAGTCATCGCTGTTTGTCATTTGCGCTATTTAGGACTTTATTTTAGTCCGGTGAATTTCTACTACGTTTATAACAAAGAAGGGGAATGGAAATACCTCTTAGCTGAAGTCAGCAATACACCTTGGAACGAGCTTCATTACTACGCAGTCGCTGCTGAGCAAAACGATGAAAACTTTGGATGGGAACAAGAGAAAGCCTTTCATGTTTCTCCGTTTAATCCAATTGACCAACAGTATCACTGGAAGATTAAACCATTGACGGACAAGTTAAGGATTCATCTTGAATGCCACAAAAGCGAAAAGCACTTTGATGCGACGATGACAATGAAAGCTCAAGTGTTTTCGAGCAAAAGCTTATTGAAGTGTTTGATCGTTACGCCAATACAGACGGTAAAAGTAATGGTTGGTATTTATTGGCACGCATTAAAACTTTGGGTGAAAGGCGCGCCTTTTTATTCTCATCCTAAATATTCAACACACGACGAAATAGAAGCCGACACTAAAAAAACAGACAAAAAAAATAAAAAGCACAAGGAGAATTCTGCATGTTAAATACCAGTTCTATGACATTGCCGCGCAAATTGACGACAACACAAAAGGCGGCTCGCGGAGTTATTTTTCAATGTCTACAAAAAATGGAAATCGGCTGCTTAACTGTTATTGAAAGCTTTAAGACGGAAACGACAGAAAGAAGCGAGCGCTTTAATGCGCCCAACGGTGAATACAGCGGTCAGTCTGTTGTGGCGACGATTGAGGTAAAGCATCCTGGCTTTTACTCGCGAATCTTGCAAGGTGGCAGCATTGCAGCGGGTGAGGCTTATATGGATGGTTGGTGGGACAGCCCGGATCTAACCTCGTTAATGAAACTTATGGCTCTCAATATGCGCGCGCTAGATAAACTTGAAGAGAAAGGAAGTTGGCTAACTAAAATACTGTACAAGTTCAGTCATTGGACCAACCGCAATTCTCAAGAGAACTCTCGTAAAAACATTCATGCGCATTACGACTTGGGCAACAATTTGTACGAGTCATTTTTAGACGACAACATGCTGTACTCATCGGCATTATATGTGCAAGACAACGATACTTTGGAACAAGCGCAAATCAACAAGATGGATCGTTTGTGCCAGCAACTTGAGCTTCAACCATCCGATCGAGTGATTGAGATAGGTACAGGGTGGGGGGCTATGGCCATTTACATGGCAGAGCAATATGGTTGTCATGTAACGACAACGACGATTTCTGAAGAGCAGCATGCTTACGCTGAACAAAAAATTAGAGAGCGAAATTTGGGCGACAAGATCACTCTATTAAAACAAGACTATCGAGACCTTTCGGGTCACTACGATAAGTTAGTCTCGATAGAAATGATCGAAGCGGTTGGAAAACAATTTTTGCCTTCCTACATCAAGCAATGCCAATCATTACTCAAGCCGGGTGGTTTAATGGCAATTCAAGCCATCACTATCGCTGACCAGCGTTATGATTACTACAGTAACAACGTTGACTTTATCCAGAAATACATCTTTCCAGGTGGTTTTTTACCTTCGGTTACATCTTTAACTCAAGCTGCGACCAAATACAGTGACTTGGTGGTGAGAGACTTATTTGATATTGGTCTGGACTATGCGAAAACCTTGAGCGAGTGGCACTCTAGATTTAATCAAGCTGAAGAGCACGTACGATCTCTCGGTTATGACGACCGCTTTGTCCGCATGTGGCGCTACTACCTGAGCTATTGTGAAGGTGGCTTTTTAGCTCGAAGTATCAGTGCCGTTCACATGACATTCCAGCGACCTTAAACCGTTATGAAGTTGCTGATTGCCTCTACATGGTTCCAGCTCTGTTGGTTCTCTGCAGTGCTTGGGACCTATCAATGGCAGTGGCTAACACTGATCTTAACATTCCTTACTCTTGTCTATTGTTGGAGGACGGACGCTTCTGCCTTGAAGCACATCGCGAGTATCGTTTTGGCGGGTGTAGTGCTCGATACGCTCAATCAACAGTTTTCTGTTTTTGTCTTTCCAACACAATGGCTACCCATTTGGTTGTTGTGCCTTTGGATTTTGTTCTCTTGGTATGCCTATCAGCTCAAGCCTGTTTTGTACCGTTTCCCAAAAATCTACGTATCAATTGTAGGTGGCGTTGGAGGAACCGTCAGTTACTACGCCGGTTACAAGCTCCAAGTCGTTGAATATGGATTTAATACCAGCGTTACGTTGGTCATTCTATTTGCTGAATGGTTTGCCATGACGCTTTTGATACTCAAGGTATACGGATATGAAAAGCTTGAAGAGAGATTTAACCCAGAGGCTGATTAAGGTAGTTTCTTCTCTAGTAGTTATGGGCTCCTTTGCTCTACAAGCTCAGTCAGTTGGAAACAGTGAAAACGCAGATAAGATGTCGAGTTGGAAGGGGTGGAAAACCGTCGGTGAGGCACAACTCACATGGTTCATCTTCGATATATATCAGTCTCGACTAAGAGCACCTGATGGAAAGTTTATTGTAAATGGCGATGTATCACCGCACCCTCTGGTATTGGAAATTAACTATCAAAGAGACATCAGCAAGCAGCAGTTGCTTGATGTAACTGATGAGCAATGGGCAAAACTTGGTTTTACTGAATCATATCGAAAAAGTTGGATCAGTGAACTAAACCGTATGTTCCCTGATATAAAAAAAGGGGATGAGCTTTCTTACTTAACCGATGGTAAAACTGGTCAGCTTCTATACCGACAAGCTGGCATTGCACAAATCAAGACAGTCGGCTTCGTTCAAGATGAGCGAATGAACGATGCGTTTTTGTCTATATGGTTGTCACCTAATACAGAGTTCCCAAAACTTCGAAAACAATTAATAGGGCAGGTTAGATAGTGCTTAAACGAATTTTAAAATCAGTCGCCTTGGCCGCTGCGGCCTTACTTTCAGCATGCTCAGCAGATATCGATAATTATCAATCATCTACACCGACTTTTGATTTATTCGGCTATTTTGAAGGCGAAACTAAGGCGTGGGGGATGGTCCAAGATTACACTGAACAACAAACTCGTCGTTTTGAAGTCGACATCGTGGGTACTGTGGAAGGTAACACGTTGACGCTGGTGGAAGACTTTGTGTTTGATGATGGAGAGGTTGACCAGCGAATTTGGGTTATTACCAAATTAGAAGATGGACGCTATGAAGGTAAAGCAGAGGATATTATTGGTGTAGCAACAGGGGCTGAGCAAGGCAATGCGTTGCAGTGGCGGTATGACTTTGAGTTGCAAATGGATGACTCAACAGTAACGGTCGCTTTTGATGATTGGCTTTATCGTCAGGACGAGAAGCATGTTTTCAACCTCACCAAAATTAAAAAGTTTGGTATAGAGGTCGGGACAATAACCTTATTCTTCCAAAAACAGCCATAATAGTTGAGGGGTTTATCCTCTTGCATTACTACCAAATAACCGAAATTATTTCTTCCTAACTAAAAAGGTTGACGCTTTCACGTCAACCTTTTCAATTGCAGAT
Source organism: Vibrio sp. Y42_MX_L11 (assembly GCF_024181785.1). Classification (NCBI taxonomy): domain Bacteria; kingdom Pseudomonadati; phylum Pseudomonadota; class Gammaproteobacteria; order Vibrionales; family Vibrionaceae; genus Vibrio; species Vibrio sp. Y42_MX_L11. Next base: position 169,688 of record NZ_JAMZAP010000001.1, on the reverse strand, counting down.
CATCAAGGTGTGATTACAGCTTATCTGTCAGCTCAACCGCTTGACCAATGTAGTTTGCTGGCGTCATCTCTTTCAGACGTGCTTTCTCGTGCTCAGGAAGCTCAAGACCGTCGATGAAGTTGCGCATTGCTTCGCCGTCTACACGCTTACCACGAGTTAGCTCTTTTAGCTTCTCGTATGGCTTCTCGATGCCGTAACGACGCATTACTGTTTGTACTGGCTCTGCTAGTACTTCCCAGTTTTTATCTAGTTCAGCAAGAAGCGCTTCACGGTTTACTTCTAGCTTGCTGATGCCTTTAAGCGTAGAAGTGTAAGCGATAATAGCGTAGCCAACACCAACACCAAGGTTACGTAGAACCGTTGAGTCAGTTAGGTCACGTTGCCAACGAGAGATAGGCAGCTTTTGTGCTAGGTGGCCGAATACTGCGTTCGCAAGACCTAGGTTACCTTCAGAGTTTTCAAAGTCGATTGGGTTAACTTTGTGCGGCATTGTTGAAGAACCGATCTCACCAGCAATGGTTTTTTGCTTGAAGTGGCCTAATGCAATGTAACCCCAAACGTCACGATCGAAGTCAATCAGGATAGTGTTGAAACGAGCGATAGCGTCGAACAGCTCAGCGATGTAATCATGCGGCTCGATTTGTGTTGTGTAAGGGTTCCAAGTTACGCCTAGAGACTCTGTAATGAATTCTTCAGAGAACTTGTGCCAATCTAGCTCTGGGTAAGCAGAAAGGTGTGCGTTGTAGTTACCTACTGCACCGTTGATTTTCGCTAGGATCTCAACGTTTTCGATTTGCTTGAATTGACGCTCCATACGGTACGCCACGTTTGCCATTTCTTTACCCATTGTAGATGGAGAAGCAGGCTGGCCGTGTGTACGAGATAGAAGAGGAATGTCGCGGTATTCAACTGCGAGTGCTTTGATAGCGTCAATTAGGTTACGGATTTCTGGAAGAATCACTTGCTCACGTGCTTCTTTTAGCATTAACGCATGAGAGGTGTTATTGATGTCTTCAGAAGTACATGCAAAGTGGAAGAACTCATTAACAGCGTGCAGTTCAGGAACGTCTGCTACTTTCTCTTTTAAGAAGTACTCAACCGCTTTAACGTCGTGGTTAGTTGTACGCTCGATTTCTTTAATACGGCGTGCATCTTCTTCAGAGAAGTTAGCAGCAAGGTCGTCTAGGAATTGGTTAGCTTCTGCGCTGAATGCTGGCACTTCTGCAATTTCAGCAGTAGCCGCTAGCTTCTGTAGCCAACGAATTTCTACGATAGTACGGTATTTTAGTAGACCGTACTCGCTGAAAATTTCGCGTAACGCAATCGTCTTACTTCCGTAACGGCCGTCTACTGGTGAAACAGCAGTCAATGCTGACAGTTCCATGATGTTCTCCTGAATTGGGTTTCTAAATTTCGTGAGCGTTATACCAATAACTGTGGCAATTGTCACGAATATTGCGCAAACGTTTGCGCGGGATTTGTTTTATTCGAAAAAAAGTAGCTCGCGATAAACGCGAGCTAGCAGAGTATTCTACATTCTGGCTAACAGGATTTGAGCCTGTTCGACCATTTTCTTTCGGCCAAAAATTAGATGACGACGTTTACCGCCTACTTGGCGCCACAGAACAGCACTACGAATGCCAGATAGCAGTAGAGCACGGACTTTGTGTTGGCTGGTCGTTTGTTGTAGTACAGAAGGCGTGCCTGTTACTTGAATGCGTGGTCCAATAGGGCTAACAACATCCAAGTAGATGCTCGCTAAATTGCTGATCATTTGATCATCTAGCAGTTCAAAATGCTCTGACTGGCGCTTGGCCATCTGGATACGGTCACCAAGCTGGGACATGGCATCGTTGCGAGCGCTTAACTTACGTTCTAGCGCCATCAAGCTAATGATGTAACGAGTGATCTCACTGCCTGATGGGGTGCTATCAATCCCTTTAACCAGACACTCCAGACCGAGCTTTAGATCGGCTTCGCGACCGAATACGCCAACGGTGTTAGCAGGGTTTGTGCTCAAAATAGCTTTGATTGATGTTTCAAAAGCATCTTGATCACAATGCCCGTTTCTCGCAACTTGTTGAACCAAAGCGACAGCTTGGCAAATACCAGCGAAAGCGATAGTACGGTCATAAAGTGTATTCGCCACGTAACGACTCCTAAGCTTGAGAATATTTAATGCGTTGCTCGATGATGCCGCCACCTAGACATACGTCATCTTTATAAAACACTGCTGATTGACCAGGCGTCACTGCAATTTGTGGTTCATCAAAGATCACTTTAATGTTTTCATCATCGATCGGGATGATTGTACAAGGAATATCTTCCTGACGGTAACGAGTTTTCACTGTGCACTTCATAACATCGCGAATTGGCTCACGATCTACCCAGTGAAGTTGTGACGCAAGTAGACCTTCTGATTTTAGCATCGGGTGGTCTTTACCTTGGACTGCGATTAGCACGTTACGCTCTAGGTCTTTTTCACCGACAAACCACGGCTCTTCGTTACCACCGCCGCCTTTACGGCCACCGATGTGTAGACCTTTACGCTGACCTAGTGTGTGGTACATCAAACCTTGGTGTTGACCGATCACTTCGCCTTCTGGCGTTTCGATATTACCAGGCTGAGCAGGAAGGTAACGACCTAGAAAGTCGGTAAATTTACGCTCACCGATGAAACAAATACCTGTCGAGTCTTTCTTCTTCGCTGTTACTAAACCTTGCTCTTCCGCAATACGGCGTACTTCAGGTTTCTCTAAATCACCAACAGGGAAGAGACTACGGCCAATTTGTTCGTGGCTTAGTGTATATAGAAAGTAGCTCTGGTCTTTGTTGCCATCTAGGCCACGCAACATCGCTGGTTTCTCACCGTTATCCGGGAAAGAGCGACGTACGTAGTGACCCATTGCAATGTAGTCAGCATCAAGCACTTCATCAGCGAATTCTAGGAATGCTTTGAACTTGATTTCTTTGTTACAAAGAATGTCAGGGTTCGGTGTACGACCCGCTTTGTATTCAGCAAGGAAGTACTCAAATACGTTATCCCAGTATTCGGCAGCAAAGTTGATGGTGTGTAGATGAATGCCTAGCTTGTCACATACTGCCTGAGCATCAGCAAGATCTTCTGCTGCTGTACAATATTCTTCGTTGTCATCTTCTTCCCAGTTCTTCATGAACAGGCCTTCTACTTGGTAGCCTTGTTGCTTGAGAAGATACGCAGAAACAGATGAATCAACGCCGCCGGACATACCGACGATGACTTTCTTTTGGCTGTTATCAGACATTACTAAACACCACTTAAATAAACGGGATGCAGATTCTATCAGAATCCACAGACCGGTGACAGATCCGAGATCGAAATCACAATTCGTTTCGCTGCATTTTTCTTCAACAGAAATTCGAACGGGCAATTTCGCAAGTATAGAAGAGGTATATATGGCATAGTTGGCAAAAATCCAAGAGGAAAGTCCAAATGACCGAAGAAAACCAGTTTATGCAAGAAGCCGAGTTGATTGAAATTGTTGAAAACCAACTTGAGGACGGCAATCCATTAAAAGTTAAAGAGACGCTAATGCGCTTAATGATGACAGGGACACCTAGAGAAGAAGCGGTTGCAATGATGGCATGTGCCATGTCGATTGAAATTTTCGATGTGATGAAAAATGAAGGTGAGTTCAACCTAAAGCGTTACTGCGAGCACCTTGAGCAACTGCCAGATCTAAGTTTTATGGAAGGTGAATAAGGAGTCTAGAAGAAAAAAGTGGCTAGCAAACGTTTGCTATAATTGCTTTTATTGCCGCTTTATTATTAGCGGTATAGAATCCGTTCTCCTTTTCATCCCCTTACTCAGACTGACAATATGAAATTTCCTGGACAACGCAAATCGAAGCACTATTTTCCTGTTCATGCTCGTGACCCGCTGGTGAGCCAAGCACAAGAAAGCAAGAAGATGACGCGCACTCACATCATTGGTATTGACCAAACTTTGGTTGATATTGAAGCTAAAGTTACAACGGATGTGATTGAAAAGTACGGTCTGAGTAAAGGTCACTCTTTGGTTATTGATGACGAAAGAGCAGAAGAGTTGTACCAGCAACTTAAAGAAGAGAACTTAATTACCAATGAGTATGCGGGTGGCACAATTGGTAACACGCTACACAATTACTCTGTGCTAGCAGATGATCGCTCTACGCTGCTTGGAGTGATGAGCCAGGATATCAAAATTGGCAGCTATGGCTACCGTTACCTTTGTAATACATCAAGCCGCATGGACTTGAACTACCTACAAGGTGTTGATGGCGCTATCGGTCGTTGTTTCGCTCTTATTACAGAAGATGGTGAACGTACTTTTGCGATCAGTGAAGGGCAAATGAACCAACTGCATCCTGATAGCATTCCAGAAAAAATCTTTAAAAATGCATCGGCGCTTGTACTAACGTCATATTTAGTACGTTGTAAAGAAGGCGACCCAATGCCTGAAGCAACAATGAAAGCGATTGAGTACGCGAAAAAGAATGATGTGCCCGTTGTTCTGACTCTTGGGACGAAGTTCGTTATTCAAGATGACCCGAAATATTGGCAAGAATTCATTCGAGATAACGTTTCAGTCGTTGCGATGAATGAAGATGAAGCAGAAGCACTGACGGGTGAGTCAGACCCACTTGCTGCATCTGATAAAACACTGGAGTGGGCAGATCTAGTATTGTGCACCGCGGGGCCTGTAGGCCTATTTATGGCGGGTTATACGGAAGACAGCGCGAAGCGCGAAACTTCCTTACCATTACTTCCGGGGTCAATCGCTGAATTTAATCGCTATGAATTTAGTCGTCCGGCGAAAAAAGATACATGTGAAACACCAATAAAAGTGTACTCACATATCTCGCCATATATGGGTGGTCCAGAAAAAATCAAGAATACCAATGGTGCAGGTGATGCTGCGTTATCTGCTGTTCTTCATGATATGGCGGCAAACAAATACCATAAAGAAAATGTGCCTAATTCAAGCAAGCACAGTAACGAATATTTAACTTACTCTTCTTTTTCTCAAGTATGTAAATACGCAAACCGTGCGAGCTACGAAGTTCTCGTGCAACATTCTCCACGTTTGTCACGTGGGCTTCCTGAGCGAGAAGATAGCCTAGAAGAAGCATACTGGGAACGTTAATACACAGTAGTTTAATTAACCATTCTATAACTAAAGTAAAAGGCGCATTAAAAAATGCGCCTTTTTTATTTGTAATGAACCAAATAAAAAAGGCTCCCATTGGGAGCCTTTTAAAAATAGCGCGGATTTAGATCAGGAAATCATCCAGAGATTTACCTGCATCAAGTTGCTCTTGAATTGCAGAAGGTGTACGACCTTGGCCTGTCCAAGTCTTCTCATTACCGTTTGAGTCTGTGTATTTGTATTTAGCTGGACGAGGTGCACGCTTCGCTTTGCCTTTCGTCTTAGTTTCGCCAGATAGCGCAGTAATAAGCGCTTCTACGTCAATACCGTCTTGAGCAATTTTCTCTGCGATCTCTGCTAGCTTAGCTTCTTGCTCAGCTTGTGCTGCACGTTCTGCTTCTTCTGCTTCACGACGCTCTTCTACAACAGTAGTTAGTTTATCTAGAGCTTCTTCCAATTGTTCTAGAGTCAGCTCACGAGAAAATGCACGAAGGCTACGGATATTTAGAAGGGTTTTAGTCAGCTCTGACATAACGATTCCTATTAAAAGGTTAATGTGTTGGGCACTTTTTATCGTTACGATTAAATAATGCCAATCTATAAATAAACAAAGAGTCCTTATATTTAACTTTATCTTTTCCTTATGTGCAAATACTAAATCAAGATTTTGTTTAAATTTAGCTACTTTTTTAAAGCAATAAATATTATTACACTCGAAATAAATCTTATTAGATGAGAATTGAAATCAACACTCGTTATTGTATAGAGATAGAGCCAGCTTGGTTTTTATAAAAAAAGTTGAGTTATTACTTAAAAATATGAAGCGTCCATCTTTGATGGAGTGTCATATATCCTTAATTTATTGATACAAGATAAACCATGATATTTTTAAGGTAGTAATAATGTTTCATAAATAACAAAATTGATGTGATTTCAGTTGCACAAAACTAACTTGAAGTAGACAAGGTTTATAAATTATCTCAGTCATTATTTATTTGTTTAATTTAGTTTGATGTGTTGCATTGACTCTCATCATAAGTACAATGGCTGCTACCTGATGCAATATTGCAGACAATTTGTTGTTAATTTGTACAGTTAGTGGTTAATTGTTTGTTGTTGCCGTAGAGGCGCGGTCTCGAAGAGTAGCTATTATTGGGGTGATGCCAATGAATAATAGTGGAAGGCGAAGATTGCCGAAGTAAGTAACTCATCAAAGTTACTTGCTGGGGTTGTATCTGAAAGGAACAACACTGCCATAGTATATATTCACATTAAACTATGGAGCGCTACTGTAGGGTTGGGTGGAGTGTTCGCTTCCCTGTCGCTAAGTTCAACATGAGCACGTATCGTATGCTACGTGACTTGTCTGCAGTAGATCTCTAGCCAAACTTTGGTTTTTGAAGATCATGAATTTAATAGATTTTTCTAGTTCTCCTGTTTCATTATTGCCACCTATTGTCGCTTTGACTTTGGCGATTCTGACTCGACGTGTATTAGTTTCCTTAGGTGTAGGTATCGTGCTGGGTGCGGTTCTACTTAATAGCTGGTCTATCGGTGATACCGTTAGTTACGTGAGTTCTCAAGTTTCTTCTGTCTTTATTGAAGATGGCGGAATTAACACTTGGAACATGAGCATTGTTGGTTTCCTAATCTTATTAGGTATGACAACTGCATTATTAACGCTATCTGGTGGTACTCGTGCATTTGCCGAATGGGCACAATCTCGAGTGAAGAGTAAACGCGGCTCCAAACTTCTTGCTGCCTTTTTAGGCGTATTCATTTTTGTCGACGATTACTTTAACAGTCTTGCTGTTGGTGCCATTTCTCGTCCAGTAACCGATCGTTTTTATGTGTCTCGCGCGAAGCTTGCATACATTCTAGACTCAACTGCTGCACCAATGTGTGTGATCATGCCTGCTTCTAGCTGGGGTGCTTACATTATTACGATTATCGGCGGTATCTTAGTCTCACATGGGATCACTGAGTATTCGGCTCTTGGCGCGTACGTTCGTCTTATTCCAATGAACTTCTACGCAGTTTTTGCACTGCTTATGGTGTTTGCTGTGGCGTGGTTTGGCCTCGATATCGGTAAGATGCGTGAGCATGAAATCTCTGCATCTCAAGGCCGCGGCTTTGATAAAGACAAAGAAAACGACTCGCAAGAAGCGCATGATCTAAACGAAGAGCTAGATATCCGTGAAAGCGAAAAGGGTAAAGTGTCAGACTTGGTACTTCCTATCGTGACGCTGATTATTGCGACTATCGCTTCTATGCTTTACACGGGTGGCCAAGCATTGGCTGCTGACGGCAAAGATTTTGCGCTTCTAGGTGCGTTTGAAAATACAGATGTAGGTACATCACTAATCTACGGTAGCTTGCTTGGCTTAGCAGTTGCACTGTTTACTGTTGTGAAGCAAGGTCTTCCAATGGGTGAAATTGCACGCACACTTTGGATTGGTGCTAAGTCTATGTTTGGCGCGATTCTAATCCTGGTATTTGCCTGGACTATCGGTTCGGTTATCGGTGACATGAAGACGGGTTCTTACCTTTCTACAATGGCGCAGGGCAATATCAATCCACATTGGCTACCAGTTATCCTATTCTTGTTGTCTGGTCTAATGGCATTTTCAACAGGTACTTCTTGGGGTACGTTCGGCATTATGCTTCCAATCGCGGGTGATATGGCTGGTGCAACCGATCTTGCGCTAATGCTCCCAATGCTAAGTGCAGTTTTAGCCGGTGCCGTTTTTGGTGACCATTGTTCACCTATCTCCGATACCACTATTCTGTCGTCGACTGGTGCACGTTGTAATCATATTGATCACGTATCGACCCAGTTGCCTTATGCATTGTCCGTGGCGCTAGTTTCCTGTGTTGGCTTCATTACTTTGGGGATGACTGCGTCAATTGCATTCTCATTCATTGCTGCATCAATCACATTTATTATTGTATGTGGAGCACTTTCTTGGTTGTCGAAGTCTAAAATGGCATCGTGCCAAAATGTCTAGTACAGCTCAGTATTTTTAATAAAGAGGAAGCTCCGCTAAATTTAGCGGAGCTTTTTTTTAACGCGATTTAGGTGAGGGGGGCAATCGCGTTTTTGGGGATAATCGTTTCGTGTTAAAAGCGAGCTATTTGTGTTCTGAGCACTCCTTTCTGTGCTGTGATAGAAAATCTATCAACCGACTTCTTCTTAGCTCTAAGCAAAGACTATGCCTAGTTTAAGTTGTTGATTTTAAAGGCGGTAATATCAAGAGATTTATGATGAGGGGCTAAGTAAATGATATATGATGAGTTGTCTGTTACACAGTGTCACGTTACACCTGTACAGCAACTAAACATTTAAGTTGTATTTCTTTATTAGACGATAAAGCGTTGTTCTTGAAATACCAAGATGACGTGCAGCCGCACTCATATTGTGCTTATTTTCTTCGATAGCTTGCAGTAGGTAGTCAAGATCAATTTGGTCCACTGAAGGGAGTAATTGCCTTTCATTATTATCAAGGCCCAAGTCAGCGACGAGAAGCGTGTGATCTTCACACATGACAATCGCTCGTTGGATTACATTTCGAAGTTCTCTTACGTTACCTGGCCAACGATGCTTGAGGAGCTTGGCTTTCACTTTATCCGACATTTTTTGTACCTGACCATGAGACAAATCTGTTAAGAAGTGTTCTGATAACATAAGGATATCTTTCCCACGCTTTCTCAGTGGAGGAATAGTTAATGGCAAGATATTAAGCCGATAGAATAAATCTTCACGGAATCCGCCTTGTACAACCTCATTTTTCAAATCCACGTGGCTCGCAGCAATGACTCTACAGTCCACATCAATGAATTTATCAGCGCCGACTTTATGGATTTGCTTACTCTCTAAAAAGTGCAGAAGGTGGATTTGTAGATCCGGCGGCATATCACCAATCTCATCTAGGAATAGGGTACCTTTATGCGCTTTTTGAATAAAACCGATACGATCTGAAATCGCTCCTGTAAATGCTCCTTTTTCGTGACCGAAAAGTTCGGACGCAATAAGACCACTTGGAATTGCGCCGCAGTTAACTTCAACAAAAGGTGCCGAGTGTCTGTTCGACAACTGATGAATAAGACGAGCACAGAGACCTTTGCCCACCCCTGTTTCACCCTGAATGAGTACTTCAGCATCACATTGAGCGTACTTTTGGATTGCCGTGCGAAGTTCTTGGATACATGCACTATTGCCGATTAATGGGTATAGTGTTGTATCGCTGAAATCCACAGCTTGTTTGTTACTACCGTTACGCAGTTTCATGGTTAATCACTATTTTTTGCCCCACTAAAATAATAGTTTTGAATGAGTCGTCTCAAACGTGAGTGGATGTCTCTTTATTGAGAATGATGCCAATTACTAAGGGCGGTGAGATCTAAATAGTTGTTTTGATGAAAATTCATACTATTCTTCTTTTTCTTTAAGAATAGGGTTGAATAGAAACCTAATTTCTACCCATATACTCAACTGAAATTAAATTTAAATCCTTTAAAATCAAGTGATTATAAAAAATAGTTAGAAAATGCTAAATTCAGTATTGAAAAATATAGAATCCTTGGTTAGTGTGGTTACTAACGAAGCAACTCAATAGAGCCTTAAATAAGTATGCGTAATTTTGTAATGAACATTCATCACCATCATCACCCAATCTAGTCTTTCGGGCGATGTACGCATACCCGGGAGGCAGGAAACTCCCGGAGGTGAAATCAAAGTAAAAGCAGATTTTAAACCCTCGGGAGACTCCAATCTCTCGAGGGTTTTTTAGTTTTATTAATTCAAAAATTACTTAGATATCAAAATCTTGCACAGGGAAAAAGCAATGCAAACACAACGCTTAAGAATCGCAATTCAGAAAAAAGGTCGCCTTAGCAAAGAGAGCCAAGCTCTGCTAAAACAGTGCGGCGTAAAATTTAATGTAATGGGTGAGCGTTTAGTGGTTCACTCGGAGAACATGCCAATTGATTTGCTTTTGGTTCGTGACGATGACATCCCTGGCTTGATCATGGATGGTGTTGTTGATTTAGGTTTCATTGGTGAAAATGAATTGGAAGAAGTTCGTCTAGATCGTAAAGCTCTGGGTGAACCATGTGAGTTTGTTCAACTTCGTCGACTGGATTTTGGCGGTTGTCGCTTGTCTATCGCTATCGACAAGGATGAAGAGTACAACGGTCCACAAGACTTAGCTGGTAAGCGTATTGCCACAACTTACCCTCAACTCCTAAAAGCTTACATGGATGAAGCAGGCGTTCCATTCTCCACATGTATGCTAACTGGCTCTGTAGAAGTTGCACCTCGCGCAGGTCTAGCTGACGCTATTGCTGATTTGGTATCGACTGGCGCAACGTTAGAAGCGAATGGCTTAAAAGAAGCGGAAGTGATCTTTAAATCTAAAGCGACGCTGATTCAACGTATCGGTGAGTTTGATGCAGACAAAACAGCACTGATTGAAAAACTACTGACTCGCATGCAAGGCGTACAACAAGCGAAAGAGTCTAAGTACATCATGCTTCACGCGCCAGCTGAAAAGCTCGATCAAATCAAAGCACTACTTCCTGGTGCTGAGGATCCTACGGTTCTTCCTCTTTCTGCAGATAAGCAGAAAATGGCTGTTCACTTAGTGAGTTCTGAGAACCTGTTCTGGGAAACCATGGAACAGCTAAAAGAGTTAGGTGCTAGCTCAATCCTAGTGCTACCAATTGAAAAAATGATGGAGTAAACATCATGAGAACAGTCGTTTGGCAATCTTTAAGTGAAGAGCAGCAAGATTCGATCTTAGAACGTCCTGCTATTGCAGAAGGTGCAAATATCACTGCAGCAGTGTCTGAGGTTATCGCTAAAGTTAGAAATGAAGGCGACTCTGCTCTCAACGAGCTGACAGAAAAGTTTGATCGCGTTAAACCTGAGTCCATTCGTGTTTCTTCTCAGGAAATTAAAGCCGCTTCAGAGCGCTTGTCTGAATCAATGAAAAACGCATTAGAGCAAGCTTATGCCAATATTTCTAAATTCCACAAAGCGCAAAAGCCACAGCCAATTAAAGTCGAAACTCAACCGGGTGTGCTTTGTGAACAGGTAACACGTCCAATTCAAAAAGTGGGTTTGTACATTCCTGGTGGTAGCGCGCCATTGCCATCGACGGTTTTGATGCTTGGCGTGCCTGCGAAAATTGCTGGCTGTCGTAAAGTTGTGCTTTGCTCTCCGCCTCCAATCGCTGACGAAATCCTTTACGTAGCAAAATTGTGTGGCATTGATGAAGTGTACAACGTCGGTGGTGGTCAAGCTGTTGCTGCAATGGCATATGGTACAGAGACCGTATCAAAAGTTGATAAGATTTTTGGCCCGGGTAACGCTTACGTGACGGAAGCAAAGCGCCAGGTGAGCAATGATTTCCGTGGCGCAGCGATTGATATGCCAGCGGGTCCTTCGGAAGTTCTTGTGATTGCGGATGAAACAGCGGACCCAGATTTTATTGCGGCGGACCTTCTAAGTCAGGCAGAGCATGGACCTGACTCTCAAGTTGTACTTGTGACGCCATCAGCCATTATTGCAGATCAGGTGACAGATGCCGTTCGTCGTCAATTGAAAGAGTTGTCTCGTTCAGAGATTGCAGAAAAAGCGCTCGCATCGAGTTTAATCATTATTGCTGAATCGATCACCCAAGCAATCTCTATTTCTAATTATTATGGTCCTGAGCACTTAATTGTTCAGACTAAGAACCCTCGCGAGCTTCTTCCTCTATTAGATAACGCAGGTTCGATCTTCCTTGGTGATTGGTCGCCTGAATCTGCAGGTGATTACGCATCGGGCACTAACCACGTTCTTCCTACTTACGGTTATACACGGACATATTCAAGCTTAGGTTTGGCTGATTTTTCTAAACGAATGACGGTTCAAGAGCTTTCAGCTGACGGTCTTAAAAATCTTGCGCCAACGGTTGTCACCATGGCTGAAGCAGAAGGTCTGGACGCCCACAAACGTGCTGTTACTATCCGTGTAGAAAAATTAGCAAGTAAGTAAGAATAAGAGAGTAAAGAGATGGAAAAGCTAGCGCGTAAACAAGTCCAACAACTAACACCTTATCTTTCGGCTCGCCGAATTGGTGGTACAGGTGACGTATGGCTGAACGCCAACGAATCGCCATTCAACAATGAATACAAAACAGACTTTGCTCGTCTTAATCGTTACAGTGAATGCCAGCCGAAAGAACTGATTTCTGCTTACGCCGCATATGCTGGAGTGAAGCCAGAACAAACGCTGACTTCTCGCGGTGCAGATGAAGGTATTGAGTTATTGATTCGTGCTTTCTGTGAACCGGGTGAAGACGCGATTTTATACTGCCCACCGACTTACGGTATGTACGCCATCAGTGCAGAAACCATCGGTGTAGAGCGCAAAACGGTGCCGCTAATGTCAGATTGGCAACTAGACCTCGCAGGTATCGAAGCGAATCTAGATAACGTGAAACTGGTTTTCGTATGCTCGCCAAACAACCCAACGGGTAACTTAGTTAAGCGTGACGATATTGTCTCTCTGCTTGAGATGACAAAAGACCGCGCAATCGTGGTCATGGACGAAGCGTACATCGATTTTTGTCCAGAAGCGTCAACAGTAGATTTATTGGCAGAATATCCAAATCTAGCGATTCTGCGTACTCTGTCGAAAGCTTTCGCGCTTGCTGGTCTTCGTTGTGGATTTACGCTAGCAAACGAAGAACTGATTAACGTCCTTCTTAAAGTGATCGCACCATATCCAGTACCGGTTCCAGTTGCTGAAATTGCTACTCAAGCGCTCTCTGAAGCAGGCCTAGCGCGAGCGAAGTTCCAAGTTCTCGACTTGAACGCAAACCGAGCTTACTTACAAGTTGGTTTGTCGATGATTCCGGGTCTGGAGGTTTTTGAAGGGTGGGGTAACTACTTATTGGTGAAATTCCCAGATGGCGATGCTCTTTTCAAAGCCGCTTGGGATACGGGCATTATCCTGCGTAACTCGCCAATTGAGAACTGCGTGCGTATCAGTGTTGGTAACCGCGACGAGTGTGAAAAGACACTGGGTTTCATTAGAAACTACTATTCATAAATAGAATTCTCAACGTTCTCGGTTTATGCCGAGAACGAAACAAGATTAGTAATAAGGAAGTTCGAGTGAGCAAGCAACAAAAAATCCTATTTATCGACCGAGATGGCACGCTGATTGTTGAGCCACCGATTGATTTCCAAGTTGACCGCTTGGATAAGTTAAAACTAGAGCCATTTGTTATCCCAAGCCTGTTGTCGTTGCAGGATGCTGGATACCGTCTAGTGATGGTCACTAACCAAGATGGTTTGGGTACTGACAGCTACCCACAAGCTGATTTTGATGCACCGCACAACATGATGATGGAGATCTTCGAGTCTCAAGGTGTGAAGTTCGATGACGTGTTGATTTGTCCTCACTTTGAAGAAGATAACTGCTCTTGCCGTAAGCCTAAGCTAGGCATGGTGAAAGAGTACCTTCAAGGTGGCAAAGTTGATTTCCAAAACTCTGTCGTGATTGGCGATCGTCAAACCGATCTTCAACTTGCAGAAAACATGGCAATTCGTGGTATTCAATACAACCCAGAAACCATGGGTTGGAAACAGATCCTGAAAGATCTGACGGTGAAAGCTCGTGTTGCTGAAGTTATTCGTACCACGAAAGAAACGGACATCAAAGTTGCGGTTAACCTTGATGAGCAAGGCGGTAACGATATCTCAACGGGTCTTGGTTTCTTCGACCACATGTTGGATCAAATTGCGACGCACGGTGGATTCCAGATGGTGTGCAAAGTAGAAGGTGATCTACACATTGATGATCACCACACGGTCGAAGATACAGCTCTTGCTTTGGGTCAAGCATTGAAAGAAGCACTGGGTGACAAACGTGGTATTGGTCGCTTTGGCTTTAGCCTGCCAATGGATGAGTGCTTGGCACAATGTGCACTAGATCTATCTGGTCGTCCTTACCTTAAGTTCGACGCGCAGTTTAGTCGTGAGCAAGTGGGGGACCTTTCAACAGAGATGGTGGTTCACTTCTTCCGTTCTTTAACTGACACACTAGCGTGTACACTGCACCTTTCTTCTGCGGGCAACAATGATCACCACATCATTGAGAGCCTATTTAAAGCGTTTGGTCGTACTCTGCGCCAAGCAATCAAAGTAGAAGGCACTGAGCTACCGAGTAGTAAAGGCGTACTTTAAGGCTAACCTTAGCAAGGAGAAAAACAGTGACAGAACAGAAAGTTGTCATTATCGATACTGGCTGTGCCAACGTCTCTTCGGTGAAGTTTGCTATTGAACGCCTAGGTTATGACGTAACGATTTCAAAAGATCCACAAGTTGTATTGGCGGCTGACAAGCTATTTCTACCGGGCGTGGGAACCGCTAGTGAAGCGATGAAGAACCTAGAAGAACGTGACCTTATCAGCTTAGTAAAACAGGTAGAAAAGCCACTGCTAGGTATCTGTTTAGGCATGCAACTGCTGGGCAAAGTGTCTCAAGAAAAAGGGCAGAAAGCCGACGAGTTAGTTGAGTGTCTTGGACTTTGCGATGGCGAAGTGAAGCTGCTTCAAACCGGCGATTTGCCACTGCCGCACATGGGGTGGAATACCGTTTCTGCAAAAGCAGGCAATCCGTTATTCAAAGGTATTGAAGAGGGTGAGTACTTCTATTTTGTGCACAGCTTTGCGATGCCAGTTGGAGACTACACCATTGCCGAATGTGATTACGGAAATCCATTCACTGCTGCGGTTCAAAGCGGTAACTATTATGGTGTGCAATTCCACCCAGAGCGTTCTTCAAAAGCGGGCGCGAAGCTTATTCAAAACTTCTTAGAATTATAAAAGGGATTTAGTGTGATTATTCCAGCTCTTGATTTAATTGAAGGACAGGTGGTTCGCCTTTATCAAGGTGATTACGGCCAAGTAACTGAGTACAAAGTCGACCCAGCAGAGCAGTTCAATTTGTACCACCAAGCGGGTGCTAACTGGCTGCACTTGGTGGATTTAACTGGCGCGAAAGACACGACAGCACGCCAGCTAGGTTTGATTGCAAAGCTACTAGCAAGCACACCAGCGAACATCCAAATCGGTGGTGGAGTGCGTACAGAGCAAGACGTGATTGATCTGTTAGAAGCCGGTGCGCAGCGTGTTGTAGTCGGTTCTACAGCAGTAAAACAGCCAGAGCTTGTGAAAGGTTGGATGGAAAAATACGGCGCAGAGAAAATCGTTCTCGCACTAGACATCAACATCGATCAAGACGGCACGCGCAAAGTTGCCATTTCTGGCTGGCAAGAAGATTCAGGCGTGACTATCGAAGCTCTGATCAACGATTATCTGACGGTAGGTCTACAGCATGTGCTTTGCACGGACATTTCTCGTGACGGTACGCTAGAGGGCTCAAACGTTGAGCTTTACGTCGACCTATGTAAACAGTACCCACAAGTGCAGTTTCAATCTTCAGGCGGCATTGGCTCATTAGCGGATATCGAAGCACTAAAAGGCAGCGGTGTTGCTGGTGTGATTGTTGGTCGCGCATTGTTAGATGGTAAGTTCACAGCAGAGGAGGCGGTTGCATGCTGGCAAAGCGAATAATTCCATGTCTTGATGTTCGTGATGGACAAGTGGTGAAGGGCGTCCAGTTCCGCAACCACGAAATCATTGGTGACATCGTTCCTCTTGCGCAGCGTTATGCTGAAGAAGGCGCTGACGAGCTTGTGTTCTACGATATTACCGCTTCAAGTGATGGGCGTGTCGTTGATAAAAGTTGGGTCGCTCGCGTTGCTGAAGTGATTGATATTCCTTTCTGTGTGGCTGGTGGTATTAAATCAGCAGAGGACGCGGCGCGCATTCTTGAGTTTGGTGCAGATAAGGTATCTATTAACTCTCCTGCCTTGGCGAACCCTCAGTTGATTACTGACCTTGCTGATAAGTTTGGTGTGCAATGTATCGTCGTTGGTATCGACTCATACTATGACAAAGAGACGGGCAAGTATCAGGTTTACCAGTTTACTGGTGATGAAGAACGCACCAAAGCGACCCAATGGGAAACGCGTGATTGGGTGCAAGAAGTACAAAAACGCGGTGCTGGTGAAATCGTACTGAACATGATGAACCAAGACGGCGTGCGTAACGGCTACGATATTGAACAACTTAATATGGTGCGTGAAGTGTGTAACGTGCCATTGATTGCATCGGGTGGTGCAGGTGCCATGGAGCACTTCGCAGAAGCCTACCAAAAAGCAAATGTGGATGGCGCGCTTGCCGCGTCGGTATTCCACAAGCAAGTCATCAATATTGGTGAACTAAAGCAGTATTTGAAACAACAAGGCATTGAGGTACGACTATGAGTGTGAAAGCCGCCGAAGTAAGTTCGCTAGCAGAGCGAATCAACTGGGAAAAGGTGGATGGTCTGGTACCTGCCATCGTACAAGATTTTCAATCAAGCCAAGTGCTGATGATGGGTTACATGAACCAAGATGCGTTGGCAAAAACGGGCGAAACGGGTCAAGTGACGTTTTTCTCTCGTACCAAAGAGCGTCTTTGGACCAAAGGGGAAACCTCAGGCAATGTATTACAATTGGTGAACATGCAGCTCGATTGCGACAATGACACACTGCTAGTTAAAGTGAATCCTATTGGTCCGACTTGCCATACTGGAACAACAACTTGTTGGGATGGAGATCCGCAAGAGGAGTCACAAATGGTGTGGCTTCATCAACTTGAGCAGCTATTGGCTGCCCGCAAGAGTGCCGACCCAGATTCCTCTTATACTGCCAGTCTTTATGCCCGTGGCACCAAGCGTATTTCGCAAAAAGTGGGCGAAGAAGGCGTTGAAGTCGCGCTTGCGGCGACGTCGGGCGATAAGGCGGAGTTAGTGTGTGAATCAGCAGACTTGATTTACCACTTAATGGTATTGCTTCAAGACCAAGGCTTATCGATGAATGACGTAGTGAACAAGTTGAAAGAACGTCATAAGTAAACTTGCTTATAGATAAGTGAAAGCCCCTATGCTCTCGAGTCTAGGGGCTTTTTTTAATTTAGTGTTCTTGATTCGGGGGTAAAAACCGGCAACAGTGCTGGTGGCGATTAGATTCTGAATCACGCTCGTCCCTCGCTGTTCAGAATGACGGTATATTTTCTAATGGTATTTGAAGTCGCGTTATCTATTTCAAACGAAAGTACATATTCACGTTATTCCGACGAGCTTAGGTGAGGTCAGGAATCTCATTAAAGCGAACTCAATAAGCTAGGCGTGGATGCCTTTACCCACAACACTTCTTAAACTTCTTACCGCTTCCGCAGATACACGGATCGTTACGACCTAGCTTTAGGCTACTCACTGGCTGGCTCAATCGTGGATCCTGTTCTGGTTCTTCTTCTGGCTCTTCTTCAGGAAATGTGCCGTCAATGTAGTACCAAAGCCCATTTTCTTTTACGAAGCGAGAACGTTCTGTCATACAGTAGCGTTTGCCGTCTTCATCAAAATAAGCGCTAAACTCGACAAAGCCTTCATTGTCATTACTGCCAGCTTCTGTTTTTAATACTTCAAGTTTGCACCAATCGCTGTCGATAGATTGGGCAATGCCTTCTCGTTGTTCTTCTGCATTACAGCTTGGGTGGTACGTGTTCACCACGTAATCTACTAGACCTAACACATGCGCACTGTAACGAGAGCGCATTAACTGCTCCGGAGTGGTAACGTCAGCATGGTTATTGTGGGCAATTTCACAACACTGTTGGTAGGTGCGGTTAGAGCCGCAAGGACAAGAAGAAGCCATAAAATGAAATCTCGATTAATTAAGCGGTAAAAACAAACAACCTCACAATTGCGAGGCTGGAGGTGAGGCATTATAGCGGTTTAGGGCGTTTGAGACAGCAGTTCTTGAGCCCACTCGGTAGATTGATTAAAAGCGTCTGCTAATTGAGGCTCGGTTAATTTAAGAACGGTGCAATACCGCTCAGCTAATTCCCAGTCTGCTTGTTCGTAGGCGATCGTCATTGAAAGTAAGTGGCCAAGTACGCCTTTTCGACTGGTTAATGCGAGTTTTATATCTTCGTCAACGGGGATATCTTCAATGACATCCGAGAGCGGTTGATCGAGCAAAGATCCGAGTAGAGAAAACATTCCTGTCAAAAAAGCCTGCCCAGGGTCATACCTAGTGTTCATTTGACTAAGTAACAGTTCACACATTCTTGCACGCTGAATCGCTAAAGAGTAAAGAGAGTCAGGTTTATCCTCTTGAACGGATGCAATTGCAACTAAGGAAATAAAGCGTCGTAGTCGCTCTTCACCCAGATAAATAAGTGCCTGTCTGAACGATTTGATCTTAGTCGTTAATGTATATCCTGAATTTACGTAAGTAAGCAACTTGTATGACAGCGTCACATCAATCGAAAACAGACGTTCAACCTCATTGAAGTCGATGGGCTTATCTGCAATCTCTTTACAAAGCTGGATGACGGTAAGAAACGCGGGGTTCAACCGTTTTTTCTGGATCATCTCAGGTTTGCTAAAAAAATACCCTTGAAAATAGTTAAAGCCGGCTTCTAAAGCTTGCTCAAACTCTTCGTAGGTCTCTACTTTTTCCGCAAGAAAGTCGATTTTAAATGGGCTCAATGCCTGAATAAAAATAGCGGCTTTCTTGATCGGTACGAGTCGAATGTCAAACTTGATCATGGAAACATATGGAAGAAAACGTTTCCAAGTCTTCGTCGGCACAAAATCATCTAAAGCAATTTTGTATCCGCACTCATGCAGGTGCTTGATGGCTTCTAGCAGCTCCTCTGTCGGTTCACAATCTTCAAGGACTTCAATGACGAGAGACTCTTTGGGAAACAGAGTTGGGACCAGATTCACCAAGCTTTGATGCGGAAAGTTAACAAAGCCAAGTTTGTTCCCTAATGTGTTGTAATGCGTCGACAAAAAATGATCGGATAGCAGTCGACTAGTAGCCAGCTCTGGTTCTACTTCAGGGAAGGTATTTTTAGGACCGTCTCGAAAGAGAAGTTCGTAACCTATGGTTCGTTTTTCTCTATCCAGAATCGGTTGGCGAGCTACGTAAGAATACTTCAATTAGGTACTTCGTTCTGTTTAACTTAGTATTAAGATAATAGCGATTTTTTACAAAATATCTACGACTTGAGCGTGAATCTTCTACACGCTCTACATGCTTAACGTAAATTCTGTATGAATGGTCTCGTTTGTAGGTCAAAGCCATCAGAATTTACTTGTAAAACTGAGCCTTGCGTATACCAATCCCCTAGAACTATCCGGGTCTTTTTAACGCCATCGACGTCAAAGAAATGTGTATTCGGACGATGAGTGTGACCATGAATCATTAAGTTGACGCAATTCTGAGACATCACTTTCTCGACTTCATTTTGATTGACGTCCATGATGTCTAAAGGCTTGCTCATTTTATCATCACGAATATCGGATTGAACTTTTGAGACAATTTTCTTCTTAATAAACCAAGGAATGTGATTAAACAGCCATTGCAACCAAGGTTGATGAACAGTCTTACGGAATTTTTGATAATCAATATCGTCAGTACACAGGGTGTCACCGTGGAGAATAACCGCTTTAGTACCATAAAGGTCTATGAGGCTAACTTCATCCAGTAATGTAATGCCTGTCTCTTTACAGAAGCGTTTTCCCAATAGGAAGTCGCGATTGCCCTGAATGAAATAAACAGGAACGCCAGTCTTTGTTAGTTGCTGGAACTCTGTACGGATTTGATTGGCAAAAGGAGTTTTGTCATCGTCTCCAACCCAAAACTCGAACAGATCGCCTAATACATAAAGTGCATCGGCTTTCGTTGCTTCTGTTCGCATGAACGTCACAAAACATTCCGTAATATCCGGACGCGATGGGGTGAGGTGAAGATCGGAAATAAATAATGTTGTCATAGAAATAAGGGGAAGCGATGCCTCCCCATTAACTTATCTCTTAGAAATAATTCTTACGAATTATTCTTCAATTGTTGTACCAGTGATTACTACGTCCTCTAGAGGCACGTCTTGGTGCATGCCGTAAGAACCAGTGCTAACGCCTTTGATCTTATTTACGATGTCCATGCCTTCTACAACTTCACCGAATACACAGTAACCCCAACCATCTAGGCTTTCGCTACGGAAATCTAGGAATGTGTTGTTGTTTACGTTGATAAAGAATTGAGAGCTTGCTGAATGCGGTTCCATAGTACGCGCCATAGCAAGTGTACCCACTTTGTTGCTTAGGCCGTTGTTTGCTTCGTTCTTGATAGGTGCACGTGATGCTTTTTCACGTAGACCAGGTTCCATGCCACCACCTTGGATCATGAAACCGTCAATAACACGGTGGAAAAGAGTGTTGTCGTAAAAGCCATCGCGGCAGTACTGAAGGAAGTTTGCGCTAGTCTCTGGCGCTTTCTCTTCGTTTAGTTGAATCTTGATGTCACCAAAATTAGTGTGAAGGGTGATCATGCTACTTTCCTTTACTGTGTTGTGTTGAGCCCGAGATTCTAGCCTAAGTTCTAGTGCATTAAAAACTCAGGAAGAGGAAATTCTTCGTTTTGTGCTTGAAGTTTAGCCGATTATCGTTTTATCGGTTAATTGCTATTACCTAACCAGGTCGGAGTTGATATACTCGACCTTCTTTTATTCATTCACAATCATAGATAGAGATCATGTTAAAGATATATAACACACTCACAAGACAGAAAGAGGAATTCAAACCAATTACAGCTGGCAAAGTCGGCATGTATGTCTGTGGAGTTACCATCTACGATCTCTGTCACATCGGTCACGGTCGCACTTTTGTCTCCTTTGACGTGGTATCACGTTACCTTCGTTACCTAGGTTACGATCTAACGTTTGTACGCAACATCACAGACATCGATGATAAGATCATTAAACGTGCGGCTGAAAATGGCGAGTCTTGTGACTCACTGACTGAGCGCTTGATCGGTGAAATGCACGCAGACTTCGACGCATTAAACATGAAGCGCCCAGATATTGAGCCTCGTGCAACCCAGTTTATTCCAGAAATCATCGAACTTGTTCAAAAACTGATTGAACGTGGTTTTGCTTACGTTGCGGATAATGGCGATGTAATGTTTGAGGTTCGCAAGTTTGACGAATACGGCAAACTGTCTAAACAAGATTTGGATCAGCTGCAAGCGGGCGCGCGCGTTGATGTCGAAACAGCCAAACGCAGCCCACTAGACTTCGTTCTTTGGAAGATGTCTAAACCAGGTGAACCTACGTGGGAATCACCATGGGGCCTTGGTCGTCCAGGCTGGCACATTGAATGTTCTGCTATGAACTCTTCAATCCTAGGTGATCACTTTGATATTCACGGTGGCGGCTCTGATCTTCAGTTCCCACACCACGAAAACGAAATCGCGCAATCATGCTGTGCACACGACACTAAGTACGTAAATACTTGGATGCACAGTGGCATGGTGATGGTAGATCGCGAGAAGATGTCTAAGTCTCTAGGCAACTTCTTTACTATCCGTGACGTACTTGGTCACTACGATGCAGAAACGGTTCGTTACTTCCTTATGTCTGGTCACTACCGTAGCCAGTTAAACTACAGCGAAGAGAACCTAAACCAAGCACGCGCTTCGCTTGAGCGTCTATACACTTCTCTACGTGGTTTGGATCTAAATGCTGCTCCTGCTGGTGGTGAAGAGTACGTATCTCGCTTTACAGCAGCGATGAACGATGACTTCAATACGCCAGAAGCGTACTCAGTTCTGTTCGACATGGCGCGCGAAGTTAACCGTCTGAAAACAGAAAACCTAGAGAAAGCGAGCGAGCTAGGTGCGCTAATGCGTGAACTAGCAGATGTGATCGGTATTCTTCACCAAGATCCAGAAGCCTTCCTAAAAGGTGATGCAGGTAACGATGATGAAGTGGCTGAAATCGAAGCTCTTATCAAGCTGCGTAACGACTCTCGCGCTGCGAAAGATTGGGCGAATGCAGATATGGCTCGTGACAAGCTAACCGAAATGGGCATTGTTCTGGAAGATGGTCCAGAAGGCACAACGTGGCGTCGTAAGTAATTGAATTTTCAATTTTAAAGGGCTGATAATTCAGCCCTTTTATTTTCCATTTCCATAAATTAAAACTTTAACTTTAGGTAATGCTCTGTGGCTCAGATGTATTTCTATTACTCAGCAATGAATGCGGGTAAATCAACAACGCTTCTTCAATCCTCTTTCAACTATCAAGAACGCGGCATGACGCCAGTTATTTTTACGGCGGCACTAGATGATCGCTTTGGTGTCGGTAAAGTGAGCTCTCGTATTGGTCTTCAATCTGACGCACACTTGTTTCGTCAGGATACCAATTTATATCAAGAGATCGCAGCTCTGAATGAGGTTGAGAAACGTCACTGTATTCTTGTTGATGAGTGTCAGTTCTTGTCGAAAGAGCAGGTTTACCAACTTACTGAAGTTGTTGATAAACTGCATATTCCAGTATTGTGTTACGGCCTTCGCACCGATTTTCTAGGCGAACTTTTTGAAGGCAGTAAGTACCTGTTATCTTGGGCAGACAAGTTGGTTGAGCTCAAAACGATCTGCCACTGCGGTCGCAAAGCGAATATGGTTATTCGTACCGATGAACATGGCGTGGCGATTAAAGAGGGCGATCAAGTTGCGATCGGCGGTAACGACAAATATGTCTCCGTGTGCCGTCAGCATTACAAAGAAGCACTCGGTAAATAATCCGTATTAATACAGAAAAGCCACCGTAATCGGTGGCTTTTTGTTGTCTGCTAGAAAGGGCTTAGACTAAGTCAAAACCAAATCTCTCTAGCAAAACTTGGTAAGACGATTCGACTTGCTGAGGGATGTTCTGCTCGGTTTGAAATCCTTTCTCTGGATAGCTTTTTACACGAGAGAAATCTTCCATTAGTGCTTCTAGCACCATCATTAATGGCATGTCTTCATTAATATACTCAAAAAACGGATGAGCCGTAGAGCTTACTTGGAGCTGGGAGTAGGGTGACTGCCACTGTTTTTCAAATGTCGCTATAGCTCTGCGTTCCATAAATGGTTTTTGCACCAGAATAAACGATGAGCAATTTTTTCCTTCCTCTTTCAATCGTTGCTCAGTAAAGCGAACGTTTTCTCCACTGTTGGTGGATTCAGTTTCGAGCAAAATTGCTTCACTGGGCACGCCTGACATCTTGGCAATTTCGGCAAAAGTTTCCGCTTCGCTTTTTTCAAACAGTCCATCGGTAAAACGACCTTCTCCCCCTGAAAATACAATCAAAGGCGCTAACTTTTGGTGGTACAGATTTGCTGCATGTTCTGCTACACGCACATCGTTACTGCACATCACAAACAAACAGTCTGCGGGTTTCAGCTCATGTTTGAGTTGCATGTAATCCCAAAGTGTTTCTATGTGTCGATAGAGTTTCATAGCGCGTCCAAAGTTGAGTTGAAATGAAATTGATAGCCAAGTGAGAGTAGTTTGTCTGCGAGAATGCGCTTATCTGTTTGTTCTGTGACTGGGGGAAGAGGTATCTCACTTTCGCTCTTATTTATAGCGGCTTGGTAGAACTCCGCCTTGCTGACGGTATGCGGTGTGGTCACGTTAATGACTTGGTTGCTTAAATTATCTAAAGCAAATTTGACCGCCGATACCGCATCATCTTGATGAAGCATATTAGCAGGCGCTTTACGACTGACTTGTTTTAGTCTCATTGCAAAGCGAGAAGGGTGCCTATCTGGCCCAATTAGCCCGCTACAACGCATAATAACGAAGCTAATATTAGAGTCGATAACATGCTGCTCGGCTTGCAGCATAATACGTGCATTGTCAGAGAAATAAGGGCTGTCGGCTGCTAAAGAGAGTGACGCATCTGCTTCTTCCATATCAGAAGCTAGGTTGGGATACACCGTTGTAGAGCTAATCATAACGAGCTTTTCAACGTTGTTTTGCTTTGCTGCGTTTGCGAGCATTTGCCATTGTTGGGCGTATTCTTGTCCGCGTCCTTTACGAAAACCAGGGGGAAAAGCACCGACAACGTGAGTAATTTGATGTTGCTTAAGCAACTCATCTAGCCGTTTCGCCGCGTTAAGTTGATTAAAATCGAATAATGCGGAGTGAGTTAATGAAGCGGGTAACTCGTTTAACCGAGCTTGGTTACGACGAGTAACGACAACGTGGTGTCCGTCTTTCATCAAAGTTTCTGCTAGCGGAGTTCCGAGCCAGCCTGCACCTACGATCAATGTATTTGCCATTTGGGTCTTCCTACTTACTTATTTATGTCTGCTCGAATAGATTGAGCAGCTCTGCTTTGGCTTGTTGATGGAGGGGATCTGAATGCCATTTCTGATGTTGAATAAGGTCAACATTGACTTGCCAAGCCAGCTTTGTGAAATCATCCCCAACTCTTGTCAGTGTGTTCGGTGAATACGCGACTAAATGCTCTGGAAGAAAGCACCAACCAAACCCTTTATTCGCTAATTCCAACAAAATATAGTAGTTATCAGCGTACCAGATATCCGGGCTGAATGCTTGATTGAGACCACATGGCTCTGCGTTTTTGGAGCGTATGACCAGTTGACGATGTTGTTTGAGTTGATCAATGTGAGTGACGCGTTGTTGTGCCAGAGCGTGTGTTGAAGAGACATAGACATCGAACGCAATGTTACCAAGATTAGTGAAATCGATATGTCTTGGCATTTGTAAGTCACTCAAAATAATCCCAGTAGTGGCGCGCTCCGATTTGACCAATTCAATGATATCCGGACTTGAAGCTGTTAAGCATTCAACTTGCAAGTGTGGAA
Organism: Vibrio sp. Y42_MX_L11; assembly: GCF_024181785.1. Taxonomy (NCBI): domain Bacteria; kingdom Pseudomonadati; phylum Pseudomonadota; class Gammaproteobacteria; order Vibrionales; family Vibrionaceae; genus Vibrio; species Vibrio sp. Y42_MX_L11. Next base: position 144,696 of record NZ_JAMZAP010000001.1, on the reverse strand, counting down.
AGCGTTGCTCTAAATTTTTTAGCGCGTCGGGCAAGCGAGTCAGAGGAATCCCTTCATCAATGGCTAAAACCAATTTATTCGTTGGTGTTGAAAAAAGCTGTGATGCTCTGTTGTTTAATCGGTCGAGTTGGCTGATTGCCGCTTGTGCATAAGGTATGAGTGTGAGGCCACTCTCGGTTAATTTCGGATATCGACCAGAGCGATCAAATAGATCAACACCACAGTCGACCTCCATATTTATAATGTGTTGGCTGACTACGGATTGAGCTCGCCCCAGTTTTCTTGCCGCGCCTGAAAATGATCCGGTTTCTGATGTAGCAATGAAAGCTTGCAGTTGTTCGATGGTAAACATATCGCTTTTGCCGATGGTATCTAACTTTTTGTTATCTGAATAATAGATAAAATTCTAAGCATTGAGTAGAACTATTTGGACAGAGAAATATGACTCGTAACGAACGAATTTTTCATGCAGTACTTTTTGAGTTAATCGCACTCGCGATCATTGTGCCAGCGGCTTCATTGATCACCGGAAAGGGATCGAGTGATCTCGCGTTAGTTGGGATTGGGTTGAGCATGTATACCGTCGTGTGGAATTACATCTACAACTTGTACTTTGATAAGTGGTTTGGCAGCAATCGAATTGAGCGAAGTTTAGCGATGCGTTTTGGGCATACAATTGGATTCGAGGGAGGGTTGATCTTTATCTCTATACCCGTCATTGCTTGGTTCTTAGAAATTACGCTTCTTCAAGCTCTGGTGTTGGAAGCTGGCTTCCTAGTGTTCTTCCTATTTTATGACACGGGCTTTAATTGGTTGTACGACAAGGTTCAGCCATTTAGCAAAATGAAAAAACGATTAGCGCCGCAGGTTTCGGCAGGAACAAAATGCAGGGACCAATAAAAAACGCCACCGAATTCGGTGGCGTTTTTGTTCAAATTACACGGAAAGGACTCTTAAAATCTTATCCGCATGCTCTGCGACTTCAATACCTTCATCTGTTAAATAACCACCATCAGGCTGTGTACAAAGTTGCTTCTCGTATAGACGAGCAACGGCTGCCTGCATTTCTTCTGACGCGTCTGTATGAACTTTAATACCAGTTGCAGCACTACTTAGGTCGAACTGAAGAAGTAGGTTCAATTCGGCGATATGTTCAGCTGAATATTTCATAAATGATTCCTTTACGCTTTTTTTACCAAGCTAGTCTGAAAAGAAGAGTTGAGCAACATTAAACGATAAGAAGTGTTAAGTATGGCGCTATCAGGCTGATATAACGCAGGATCTTTGTTCGAAAGGCAGAATACTTGTTAAGTATCAATGATAGTTACGATTGCGAATGATAGTTGACCTTTATCGGTTGATCTATCGATAACAACATTTTTAGTAAACATGTCAAATAGCGCTTGAAAAAGTAGGGAAATGGAGCGATTATCCGCGCCTCTTTAATTGTTTCTAAATGTTACACCACAATGAACTTCAATCAGTTTGACTCACTATTACCGCCTCAGGCTGCGGAACGCGCGGCTGAAGTGGGGGTAGGTAAAGCAACTAAAGCACCGATCAAATCTTTTTTATTGGCAATTTCTGCCGGACTTCATATTGGTATTGCGTTCATCTTTTACACCACGGTGACAACCGGTGCAGGCGACCTTCCATGGGGTATTACCAGGCTAATCGGTGGCCTAGCCTTCAGCCTTGGTTTGATTCTTGTTGTCGTTACAGGTGGTGAGCTTTTCACTAGCTCAGTATTAACATTGGTAGCGCGAGCGAGTGGAAAGATCTCGTGGCAAGCGCTAATCAAAAACTGGTTTGTGGTTTATTTCGGCAACATGGTTGGTGCTCTTTTGTTGGTAGCATGCATGTTGGTCACCAAGCAGTATATGTTTGATCACGGCCAAGTTGGCCTCAACGCGATGGCGATCTCTCAACATAAATTGCACCATGGTTTCTTTGCTGCTGTTGCGCTTGGCATCATGTGTAACGTGCTGGTGTGTATTGCTGTTTGGATGACGTTTAGTGGACGTACATTAACTGACAAAATAGCGGTCATGATTCTGCCAGTGGCTATGTTTGTATCGGCAGGTTTCGAGCACTGTATTGCGAACATGTTCCAAGTACCCATGGCGATTGGAATCAAATATTTTGCACCGGAAGCATTTTGGCAAATGACAGGGGCGGATATTGCAAACTATGCGGACTTAAACATGATGGGGTTCATCGTAAATAACCTTATCCCTGTAACGATAGGGAACATCATTGGTGGCGGTGTATTCGTTGGTATGTGGTATTGGATGATTTATCTGCGTGATGAAGACAAGCATTTACGATAAATCTAAAAGAATAAAAGAAAGGCGAGCCAAATGGTTCGCCTTTCTTTTATTCATGTCGATAAGTTTCACACAAATCGAGTGAGTTAAATCAGCTCTTCATTGATGCCAAAATCGGTTGGGAGCCAATGAGAAGTCACTTCCTTTGGTTCTTGAACGAGCCAGTCCAGAGGTGCATCGGATAGGAGTTCATCGTAATTTTCTTTGATCATTAAGACATCCATGTACGTCTCTCCAAGTTTGTGGTCACTATCTTTACTCTAAAATTAGAATATGTCAGGCAAGTGATCAAAGCATGACGATTAGATTGATCACTTATGTTGCTATGTTTCTGGTTGCGTATGGGTTTAGGGTGTTTATCCACATTTTCTGTGGATAACCTGTCTCAAAGGCCGTGCGTATCTAAACTTGCAAAGAAAATTTCATAAAATTAGAGGCTTATACTCGAGAGAATTCTGTCTGACTTTTCTCCAGAAAGCGTCTTGATGAATGTTTAAAGAATGGATGAGTTATTCAGTTAAAAGTGCGTTTGACTTGATAATACAAGCCCTTCCACTGGCTTTGTTCACACGCTTAAACTATCTATGAGTTTTGGTAGGTTCTGGTTGTTGGATTTTTATTTTGATCCGGCCTTCTTTCGTTTGTACCCAGCTCAGTGTCATCTCCAGCGTAATAGCGACGGAGGTACTCAACATGACGAAAATAGCCAGCATAATCACCAACTGATATTTAATTGCAACCATCGGGCTTGCGCCACCTAGAATTTGACCAGTCATCATGCCTGGCAAGGTAACCAGCCCTGTAGTGGCCATAGAGGCTAAAGTTGGAGCAAGTGACTTTCTAAGGGCCTCTTGAATGAAGGGGAATGATGCATAACGAGGAGAGGCACCAAGTGAGATAGCAGCCTCGTATTCTGATTGTCTCTGTTCAAAAGCCGTAAATAAATTCTGCAGTGCGATGATGTTACTACTTAAGCTGTTACCCAATAGCATGCCCGCAAGTGGGATCATGTACTGGGCGTTGTAAATAGGGGATGGCTGTACTAGGCCTGCGGTAATCGCTATAAGAAGTGGAATTAGGCCACAGGTTAAGCCTGTAAGAAGAGGAAGCATAAGTGGCTTTTTAGGCAGGCGAGCTTTTCCTGCAATTGAGCTTGCACCAATCAGTAACATGATGGCAAGCCAAAGTATATTGACCAGTAAGCTGTTTAATTGAAAAAGATATTCTAAATACACGCCAATCAATATGAGCTGAAGTGTCATACGAATAACACTGATGATCGTGTCTTTCGCAATCCCTAATTTGTAGCGGGCATTAATAAAGAAGGGAACCAACAAAATCAGACCAAACAATGCCAGTTTGGTCCAACTTATATCCACCACGCTATCCATAATCGCTCCTCGAAAATCCGCGAATAATTGTAACTAAGCTCCTCCTTTATATGAACATCAATGTGCATTTTTTGATGTTCTCAACGTAAACCTTTAGCGCTATTCCTGTCATTATTTTGCATCATTTTATTTACAATTGATTATCTTTTGACGGGTTTTTAAGCCAATTTATGACCCGTTAATTACTATCCAAATGTAACTTATGTTTGGTAAATGTTATTGTTTTAACAATTAGTTAAAAGACTTATTTTGTCACATCTGTTCATGTTTTTTAATAAATAACATCAATCAATCACATCTCTGGATGAGCTCAAAAAAGTGTTGAATTACAAGGCCTGAGAGCTCTTATTTGATTGAACCTTACTATTAGTATGGTCTAACATTTTCCATTAGAGATTGTAAAAAACTTAAGCTTGGTTACGCGGGCTTTTCAATAACACTAGATACAAAATAGGCAAATGTATGAGTGATGTTAATAAAATTGAGAGTGGTGAAAAACGCTCCCTGGAGTGGAAGTCGTTCCTCTTCATTGCAGTTGTTCTCTTCCCAATTCTGAGTGTGGCTTTTGTCGGCGGTTACGGGTTCATCGTTTGGATGTTGCAAGTGTTCTTCTTTGGACCTCCAGGCGCGCACGGCATGTAAGCCTGTGAGCTCATAACCACACTTTTGAAAAGATTTTAAGAGAGCAAATAATGAAATCATTAATCATTAAACTGTGGCGTACCATGACGCGCCCAGCTGTACATATCAGCCTAGGTGTGCTGACTATGGGCGGCTTCATTGCTGGTGTTATCTTTTGGGGTGGCTTTAACACCGCTCTAGAAGCAACCAACACAGAAGAATTCTGTATTAGTTGTCACACAATGCGTGACAACGTGTACGTTGAGCTGCAAGAAACGGTTCACTGGAAAAACCATTCAGGTGTTCGTGCTACTTGCCCTGACTGTCACGTTCCTCATAACTGGACAGACAAAATTGCTCGTAAGATGCAAGCTTCTAAAGAAGTATTTGCACAAGTATTTGGCAACTACGACGAACCGGGTGTGTTCGAAGAGCGTCGTATCGAACTTGCGAAACACGAATGGGATCGTTTCTCGGCAAACAAATCTTTAGAGTGTAAGAACTGTCACAACTACGAATCGATGGATTTCGAGCAAATGTCTCCAACCGCTCGTATCCAAATGAAGCAAGCAGCAGAGAAAGATCAAAGCTGTGTTGACTGTCATAAAGGTATCGCGCATAACCTGCCAGCAGGTATGGACAGCATCGGCGGTATCGTGGGTGACCTAGAAGGTATGACTTCAAATACAGATTACTCAGTAGGTCAGCAACTAGTGAGTGTTCGTCACCTACCTATTTACTTTGATGCACAAGGCACTAAAGAAGCCGGTCTTCTTAACCCAGCATCGACCGTTAAAGTTCTTGAAGACAAAGGCGAGTTTGTTGAAATCGAAATCGATGGCTGGCGTAAAGCGAAAGGCTTTGGTCGCGTAATTCAAGAAGACTTCGGTAAGAACATTGCGACTGCGTCTCTGATGAAAGAAGCAGCGACAGATAGCAACATTGTGACGACTGGTGAGAAAAAAGTGGATGAGCTAACGGGTCTTCCATGGGAAAAAGTGGCGGCGAAAGTATGGCTTAAGAAAGAGTCTATGCTGAACGACATCAATCCTGTTTGGGAAAAATCTCGTGAAGCGTACAAAACCAACTGTTCAGTATGTCACACGCAACCTGCGGAAGCGCACTTCGATGCGAACACCTGGCCAGGTATGTTCGACGGTATGTTGGCGTTCGTTAACCTAGATACAGACAGTGAAGCCCTGATCTTGAAGTATCTACAGAAACACTCTTCAGATTATGCTGAAGGTCACCACTAATAAGCGTCGGATTGGAGTAATTTAAATGGCTATTACACGAAGAAGTTTTCTTAAAGGTGTAGCAACCACAAGTGCAGCGTCAGTTATTGGTCCTAGCTTATTGGCGTCAGCCTCTGCCAATGCTGTTGAGACGACAGGTACTTGGAAAGTAACAGGTTCTCACTGGGGCGCGTTTCGCGCCCACATCTACGCGGGTAAAGTTCAAGAGATCAAACCGCTAGAGCTAGACAAAAACCCAACTGAAATGCTAAACGGCATCAAGGGCATTATTTACAGCCCTTCACGTGTACGTTACCCAATGGTTCGTCTAGATTGGTTGAAGAAACACAAATACAGCGCCGATACTCGCGGTAACAACCGTTTCATCCGCGTGACTTGGGATGAAGCGCTAGATTTGTTCTACCGCGAACTAGAACGTATTCAAAAAGACTACGGTCCATGGGCGCTACACGCAGGTCAAACAGGTTGGAACCAAACAGGTTCATTCAACAACTGTACCGCGCACATGCAACGTGCAGTGGGTATGCACGGCAACTTTATCACGAAAGTAGGTGACTACTCGACGGGTGCAGGTCAAACCATCATGCCTTACGTACTTGGTTCAACCGAAGTTTACGCACAAGGTACGTCTTGGTCTGAAATCCTAGAGAACTCTGACAACATCGTTCTTTGGGCTAACGACCCAGTGAAAAACCTTCAAGTAGGTTGGAACTGTGAAACGCATGAGTCGTTTAAGTACCTGGCACAACTAAAAGAAAAAGTAGCGAAAGGTGAGATCAACGTTCTATCTGTAGACCCAGTGAAGAACAAGACTCAGCGCTACTTAGAGAACGATCACTTGTACATTAACCCGCTGACAGACGTAGCGTTCATGCTTGCTGTGGCGCACGTGCTGTACAACGAAGACTTGTACGATAAGAAGTTCATTGATACTTACTGTCTAGGCTTTGAAGAGTTTATTCAATACGTTCAAGGTAAGACAAAAGATAAAGTAGAGAAAACACCAGAGTGGGCTGCGGCTATCTGCGGCGTGAAAGCGGACAAGATTCGCGAATTCGCGCGTATGCTAGTAAGTGGTCGTACACAGATCCTGATGGGTTGGTGTATCCAGCGTCAAGAGCACGGTGAGCAGCCATACTGGGCAGCGGCTGTGGTTGCTGCAATGGTTGGTCAAATCGGTTTACCTGGCGGTGGTATCTCTTACGGTCACCACTACTCAAGTATCGGTGTACCTTCAACTGGTTTCGCGGGCCCTGGTGGTTTCCCTCGCAACCTTGACCAAGGTATGAAGCCGAAGTGGGACAACAACGACTTTAACGGTTACAGCCGTACTATCCCAGTTGCACGTTGGATCGACTGTCTGCTTGAGCCAGGCAAAGAGATCAACTACAACGGCGGTAAAGTGAAACTGCCAGACTTCAAGATGATGGTGATCTCGGGTTGTAACCCATGGCACCACCATCAAGATCGTAACCGTATGAAGAAAGCGTTCCGCAAACTTCAAACGGTTGTAACGATCGAGTTTGCTTGGACTGCAACATGTCGTTTCTCGGATATCGTTCTACCTGCGTGTACGCAATGGGAACGTAACGACATCGACGTATACGGTTCATACTCGAACAAAGGTCTGATTGCAATGCATCGTCTCGTCGATCCATTGTTCCAATCTAAGCCTGACTTCCAAATCATGAGTGAACTAACTCAGCGTTTTGGTCGCCGCGAAGAATACACTCGTGGTATGAGCGAGATGGAGTGGATCGAAAGCCTATACAACGATTGTAAGAAAGCGAACGAAGGTAAGTTCGAAATGCCAGAATTCAATGAGTTCTGGGAGAAGAGCGTACTAGACTTCGGTGAAGGTAAACCTTGGGTTCGTCACGCGGACTTCCGTAAAGACCCTGAGCTTAACCCTCTAGGTACACCGTCTGGCTTCATCGAGATTACATCACGTAAGATCGGCCGTTACGGTTACGAACACTGTCAAGAGCACCCAATGTGGTTCGAAAAATCAGAGCGTTCACACGGTGGCCCTGGTTCAGACAAATACCCATTCTGGTTGCAGTCTTGTCACCCAGACAAGCGTCTGCACTCTCAAATGTGTGAGTCTGAAGAGTTCCGCGCGACATACGCGGTGCAAGGTCGTGAGCCTGTTTACATCAACCCAATCGATGCAAAAGCAAAAGGCATCAAAGACGGTGACTTGGTACGCGTATTCAACGGCCGCGGTCAGCTACTAGCTGGCGCTGTTCTAACTGACAGTTACCCACGTGGCGTTATCCGTATCGAAGAAGGTGCATGGTACGGTCCTCTAAACGAGAAAGAAGGCGCAATCTGTACTTACGGTGACCCTAATACGCTAACGCAGGACATCGGCTCTTCTGAGCTTGCTCAAGCTACTTCTGCGAACACATGTATCGTAGACTTCGAGAAGTTCACAGGCAAAGTACCGCCAGTGACTTCATTCGGTGGTCCAATCGAAGTTGCTTAATTAGTGCAATTTGCATAAATCGAAATACCAGCCTTCGGGCTGGTATTTTTTTAACCAAAATTTCAGTGAGCGTTATCTCAATAATAAATTTGTGACGCTAAACGACAGTAGGATTCGTGACGTTGATAACGAATTGGGTGGGACAAGCAGGGGATAATGAACCAAGCTAAACAATAATAATTAAGTGAGTAGACTCTTTATGGCTCAGAGCATTCAATTGGCAAATCACATTGAGATCACTGTGAATAACAACGACCTCCAAGTTGAAGTTGAGGGTAATCAATTACATTTTTCTTTTGCTGGGCTTCACAATAAAACGTTTACCGACCGTGAAGTGTTGTTCGAGATGCCGTTTTTATACGAGCACGAGGCCAATGTGATTGGCGATGGCTTCCAAATGCTGGCGCAAACAGCGGGAACGGTTAGCTATCCCGTTGATATTGGTCGCTGTCCAGACAATAACCCTTCTTATCGAATCTATCCCAAAGATGCCCCTAAGCGTTACTACAACTATTTAGTGGTGGAAGGCTCGGCTGGCTATACCTTGTTTGGCTTTACTTCATGTCACCGTTTTGCGGGCTATTTTGATGTTGTACTGCGTGATGGACATTGGGTTTTATCGGCCGCGATTGATGGTGAGTTTACTCAAGTGGCGGATTGGGAAAGTAATCAACTTGAATCCGTGGCGGTACTCTGCGGCCAATCTCTGTCTGAGCTTTATCAAATCTATGGAGAGATGATTGCAGAGCATCATCCTGTTCGCCAAGGTGTGACACAAGATGCGCCTGTCGGTTGGTGTTCGTGGTATGCCTACTACGCAGACGTGACAGAGCAAAACATCATGCAGAACGTTGATTGCATGCAAGATAAGCTCGAAGACCTAGAGTGGGTACTTCTGGATGATGGCTATCAAGCCTTTATGGGCGATTGGTTAACCCCATCGGATAAATTTTCTGGTGGCGTGAAAGAGCTCATTCATAGTATCCGTGCAAAAGGCAAAAAGCCGGCAATTTGGATGGCCCCCTTTATTGCTCAACCTGAGTCGGAGATCTTCAAACAACACCCAGAGTGGTTTGTTCGTCACAAAGATGGAAGCTTACTTAAAGCAGAAGATGTCACATACGGTGGTTGGCGCTGCACACCTTGGTACATACTCGATACCTCAAATCCAGAAGTACAAGACCATCTGACGAATGTGGTCTCTGTCATGAGACAAGAGTGGGGCGTTGAATTGTTCAAGCTAGACGCGAACTATTGGGGCACCTTGAAAGGTGTGCGTAAACAATCTGGTATTACAGGCGTTGAGGCGTATCGCTTAGGAATGGAAGCGATTGCTAAAGGCGCTGGTGATGCGTGGCTTTTAGGTTGCAACGCGCCAATGTGGCCATCTCTAGGGCTTGTGGATGCAATGCGTGTTTCTGATGACGTAGAACGCCATAGTCGTCGTTTCGAGCAGATAGCCAAAGAAACCTTTTACCGTAGTTGGCAGCATCGAAAACTGTGGCAAATTGACCCGGATTGCGCGACATTCACGTCATTAGCTAATCAAGCCGCATCCAGAGAAGAGTATGAATTTCATCGCACGGTGTTATTGGCGTGTGGTGGTTTGCTGCTGTCTGGCGATCCGCTCCCTGAGATTACGCCATTTGCAAAGAAGACATTGGCTAAGCTCATGCTACGTCAACAACGTAACCAAGAGTCAGCAAAGTTTACCGCTTTGAGTTTAAATCACGCGTTTTTAAAACTAACGACGAAGAATGACCTCCATTGTTTGTTTAATTATGCGAGTTACGGAGCGATGGAATTTACGCTGACGTCTGATCAACCGGTGGACTGGTATGATTACTGGACAGGGGAAAAGCTAAACCAAGAACCTTGCCAGTTGTTAATGGTGAGCGTGGATAAAGGGCTCAATGCGAAAGCGATCGTTACAGCATAACGTGAAGTAAATCGCCCAATACCAAGATCAAGAAAGGAGCCTATTGCGGCTCCTTTCTCGTTTGATGCTCTGAGCGTTAGAACTCGAATAAAAAGTAATACCCGTATCCAACAATAAACGCAGGAATGGACGAGTAAATAGTCGCGACCAATGCAGCTTTCGGTGCCATTGCAATGGCGGGGAATAGGGCGTCACCATCGTTAGAAATCGCATTGGCCAGTTGCGCAGAAAGTGGCGCTGCACCAGAAATGTATAGGCTAGTGACTAAAATTTGCGGTCCGCAACCAGGCAACATACCAATGGCTAGGCCAGCTAATGGCATCCAAATTCCCCAATGAGAAAAGGTTTCTACAAGGTCGAGTCCAGAAAAATAGGTTGTCAGCTCAAACGCCAGAAAAGCAACGATCACCCAAGCACTGACGAAATTCGTATCTTGTGCTGCTTTTTGAATCGGGTGTGAGTCCACGATTTTTTCATCTTCAGAGACCGTTGACTGATAATCGCCAAGTTCTTTTGTCATCGCCCATAATGACATTGTGATCACTGCAAAGATAGCGCCCAGCCATTCAATGGTGTTGGCTTTCAAAGATAGCAACTGATTAATATCTAGTTGGAAAGACATTAACACAGCAACGACACTAGCAGGTACAATAAGCCATTTCCAAAATGCGCCTTGTAGATTGATTGCACGTTGTTCAAGAGGCGTGTGTCGGTCTGTCTGGTGTTGGCAACAAGCATGTGTCTGAAGTGCTTCTTTTGGCTCTGGGCGCAGAAAGTTATCAGCATGAAAAGCATTAACGACCAGCCCTGAAAGAGTACCCACGATTATGCCTAATCCAACCACGCCTAATCCAACACTTGGTTTGGCGGCAAGAAGTAAAAAGGCAGCGTCACCCATTGTTGAAGTAAGTACCGCGACAATCGCACCAAATCCCACTCGGCCACTAATAAATTGCGTTGTCACAACAATAGCGCCACCACAGCCAGGCAAAGCACCCAATAAAGAAGCAAAGAAAACCTGATGATTACGCGAGCGATGGTAGAGCTCGGTAATTCGATTGGTTTTCGACATAAAGTTTGAAAGATAATGATAAATAGCCAATGTGGCAGCAACATAGCATGACACCGCCCAGAATGAGTCGGATAGCGTCTGTACGGCAACGTCACGTGTATTTTCATTGCCTAGCAAAATGAGCATGACGATAGGGATCAGCAATCGCTTATAAGCTAAACGAAACTGAGTAGGCTGAAACAACTGTTGTGCAGAGTGTAAAAATTGGGTCGCGTTCATCGTTTACTCAAATGCAAATAGGAATAATTATCATTATATGTAAATGAGATTTATTCGCAATAGCATTGTGAACTTTTCTTCGTGTCAAACTCTCTGAAATCAGGTAAAGTATCGGCCTTTGTGAGCAAACACGCCCTAATTAACTGTATTAGGCGGCGTATAAAATTGACTTGAATAGGAAGAAACATGATTCTAGTTGTAGGTCATAAGAACCCAGACAGTGACAGTATTTGTAGTGCACTCGTTGCAACTGAACTTCTAAAAGCGCGTGGCGTTGAAGCTATGCCAATTCGCCAAGGCGAAATCAACCGTGAAACTCAGCACATCCTAGAAGTTGCTGGCGCTGAAGTTCCTGAGCTTCGCACATCAGTCGCGGGTGAGACCGTTTGGCTAGTAGATTACTCAGATCTAGCACAAGCACCAGACGATATCGCAGAAGCTGAAATTGCGGGTATTGTTGACCACCACCGCCTAGGTGACGTGATGACAGTAAACCCAATGGAAGCATGGATCTGGCCTGTTGGTTGTACCAACACTGTTCTATTCAACATGTTCAAGATTGAAGGTCACGCGATTACTCCACAAATCGCTAAGCTAATGATGTCAGCAATTCTATCTGACACAGTAGGCTTCGCTTCTCCAACTTGTACACAAAAAGACAAAGATGCCGTTGCTGAGCTAGCGGTAATCGCAGACGTACAAGATGTTGACGCATTCACTAAAGATCTTCTCATTGCTAAGACAAACATCGAAGGTCTATCTGCGGCTGAGCTTGTTGAGAAAGACCTTAAAGGTTACCCATTCAACGGTCGTGACGTAGTAGTAGGTCAGGTTGAGCTTGCAACACTAGAGCAAGTTGACGGTATGATCGAAGCACTAGAAGCGGATCTAGAAGCGCGTTGCGAAAAAGATAACCTTGCATTTGCTGCTGTAATGCTAACAGACATCACGACTGCTCAAACTCGTCTTCTATACAAAGGTGAGTGGGCTGAGAAGCTTGTTAAGCACGAAAAAGACGGCATGCTAATGATGGAAAACACGCTAAGCCGTAAGAAGCAAGGTTGGCCTTGGCTTCAAACTGAGCTAGCGTAATTTCATTATTACCAGCATATACTGTAAATGCCCGCTTAGCTGCGGGCATTTTTCTATGGGAAACAGGAGACGAATATGTCTGAGCAACTCACCCAAGAGCAGATGGATACCATCAATCGCTACAACGAAGAGCAACGCTTAAAGTACTGCGTAAAAGAGATTGTGGCGAATCGTAAAGTTTGGATTCTGAAAGATGAACATGGCTGTGTCATGTTAAATACAGAAGATGATGATTGTGTACCAGTATGGCCAAACGAAGAGTTTGCTTTGCAATGGGCGAATGGTGATTGGGAAGATTGCGAGCCAGAAGCGATCTCTCTAAACAAGTGGCACAGTCGTTGGACCTCTGGTCTAGAGGATGACGAGCTATCGATTGTTGTATTCCCAAATCAAAATGAAGAAGGGGTCGTATTGTTTCCTGACGAGTTTGATTTTGAACTGCGCAAACAAGCGAGCCGCCGTTAGTTTTTTGATTAGTACCCATACAATAAAGAAGCCTGCTTTAACGCAGGCTTCTTTACATTTGCACGATGACATCCTTGATAGGCTATTTTGTTTGGTGGCTTGGCGCCTTATAGAAGTGGCTTTCGACTAGGCGTTGAGTGATCGGATGTTCTGGGCTAGTGAGTACCTGGTTAGTTTCGCCAAACTCGACCACTTCACCTTCATGCATCACCATCACTTTGTCAGTGATGTGCTTAACAATGCCAATGTGTTGAGATACATACACAAATGACAATCCCATCTCTTCTTGTAACTCGAGGAATAAGTTAATGATCTGTGAGCGCATGGCCATATCCAAACCGTTTAACGCCTCGTCAGCGACAATGATGGAAGGTTGAAGAATAAGCGCACGAGCTAAACACACACGCTGTTTTTGACCTGCCGCTAGCATTTGTGGGTAAAAATAGGCGTGCTCAGGCAACAATCCGACGCGGAGTAGGGTGTTCTTCACACGCTGCATGCGTGCATCTGGCGGCATGTTGGTGTTTCGCTTTAACGGACCTTCCAAAATACGGCCAATCTGGATACGCGGGTTGAGCGATGTGTTTGGATCTTGGAAAATCATGCGAATGAGCTTGCAGCGTGTCGCGTAATCTTTGTGCTCCAAACGTTCGCCATTCACACGGATCTCTCCGGAGCTTGGCTCTACAACGCCTGCAAGCATGCGGGCAAGAGTGGATTTTCCTGAACCGTTTTGGCCAATAAAACCGATAGTTTGCCCCGGCTCTAACGTAAAGCTCACCGGTTTGACAGCCTCATTAACCTGACGTTTAAATAGTCGGGAGCGCGTAACAAACTGCTTCGATAAATTATCGACTTCAAGTAACGCACTCATGACTTTTTCTCCGTGTTCAATGGAAAGTGGCAGTTAAATTTATGATTCTTAATTCGTCTGGTGTGTGGAATTTCAACACATTGTTTCTGCGCATACGGGCAACGTGGACCGAGTCGACAACCGATGGGCAGATGCTGCAATGGCGGAATCGATCCCGGTAGGGATTGGAGTTTTTGCTTGTGTGGTACCCAATCATTAAAGTCTGGCATCGCTTTAAGCAAGGCATCTGTATACGGGTGCTTGGGTGCCGCAATGATTTTACTGGTATCGGCAGACTCTACCGACTGACCACAATACATTACCGTAATGCGGCCCGCCCATTGTGTGATGGTCGCTAAGTCGTGACCGATAAGCAGAATGGTCGTGTTATTGAGCTGGTTCATACGGCTCAATAAACGCAATATTTGCGACTGGGTAATCGGGTCTAAGTCGTTGGTTGGTTCATCTGCGATCAGCAACTTTGGTTTGGTCGCTATCGCCATGGCAATCATGACTTTTTGACACTCACCATCGGTCAGTTCATAAGGATAGCTACCCATTAAGCGTTTATGGTCTTTAATCCCCACTTTGTGCAAAAGCGCGATGGCCTGTTTTTTACGCCATTTAAATCGCTCCCACCATTTCCCTTCAAACGCGCGAGATGGGATGGACTCGATCAATTGACGTCCCACTTCTTCTGAAGGATCAAGACAGGTTGATGGCTCTTGGAAGATCATCGCAATATCACGAGCAATGACACGTCGACGCTCTTTTGGCGTAAGCTGAAGCAAGTCAATATTGCCAAGGCGCATACGGTCCGCGGTAATGCGCCAGTTATCTTTACTTACCCCGACAATTGCTTTTGCAACTAAGCTTTTCCCTGAACCAGACTCACCTACAAGACCACGAATCTCACCTTCATTCAAAGTTAGGCTCATTCGGTCCACGGCTTTGACCAACCCTTGAGGGGTTTCAATCTCAATAGTCAAATGTCGAATATCTAACAACGGCATTATTCGATCCCCGCATTAAGCGCTTGACGTACACCTTCACCTACTAAGTTTAGGGTAATAACGGTAAACATGATGGTTAGGCCGGGTAGGGTTACGGTCCAAGGTGCAATATAAATCAACTCGACAGAGTCACCTAATATTGCTCCCCACTCAGTACTTGGTGCTTGTGCGCCTAAGCCAAGAAAGCCCAGCGCAGTAATATCTAAAATCGCAGCAGAGAGCGCGAGCGTGATTTCAGCAGCAATAACCGTCAATATGTTGGGAAGAATTGAACTCCACAACAAGTAGAAATCGTTCGCGCCATCAAGACGTGCTGCCATGATGTAGTCTTTTTCAACTTCGGTGTGGACTGCGATATAAACAGAACGAATAAAACGCGGAATCAATGCCAAGCAGATCGCGAGTAAAATGTTGAACCCACCAAAACCTAGAAATGCCACAAAAATGATCGCTAATAACAACGAGGGAATCGACATGACAGTATCGAGCAAGTGATTGAGAGTACTTGAGAGTAAGCCTTTCGTCATACCTGCTAATACGCCAATCAAACAACCTACGACCGCGGCAATCGCAGTGATGGCAACGGCTGCACCAAATGTAAGTTGAGAGCCCATGATCAAGCGTGACAGAATGTCTCGGCCTAAGTCATCGGTTCCCAAAAAGTAATCAACCGTTCCAGCTGGGGCCCATGATGGCGGCACAAGCAATTCGCCTGACTGTGCTTGGGCATCAAACGGCGCAAGCAGTGGCGCAAAAATGGTAATTAGGACGATAAATACCAAGCACCATAGGCCAAACATGGCTAGCCCGTTGGCGCGGTAACTTCGCCAAAATCGCTCAAACTGAGTTGGAATGCGTTCTTCCTGATAAACGTTATTTGTTAGCATACCATTCCTTTCGAACTAGAGGGTTAATCATCGCGCCAATCAAATCAGAGAGAATATTAGCGGTGAGAACCAAAGTCGCAAGTACCATCACGCCAGCTTGGATTGATGCATAATCTTGGTTTGCCAATGCATCTAACAACCAACGACCAATACCTGGCCAGTTAAAAATAGATTCAGTGATGATAGCCAAGGTAATCATACTGGAAAGTTGAACACCGACTTTGGGGATGATAGGCGGTATTGCATTACGCAGCACATGTTGAGTAACGATCTCGCGGTTAGAGAGACCTTTGATTCTCGCTGCACGAATGTAGTTTTGGCTCATCACTTCCGCCACCGAAGAACGCATTAGTCCGACAACCTGCGTGGTTGGAGCCAAAGCGAGCACCAAACATGGCAGCACCATATGCTCAATGACGCTTTGCAGTGCGTGAGCGCGGTATTCACCTTTCGCCATGAAAGCGTCGATAATGGCAAATCCGGTTACATGATCAATTTCGTAAAGTAGGTCATACCGTCCTGCCACGGGAAAGAGTTGGTATTCCAATGAAAAAACCATGATAAGTAACAAAGCAACCCAAAAAATTGGAGCGGAATAACCAGACATCGACATGAATGAAATGCTGGTGTCGAGCCATTTACCTTGCTTCATCCCAGCCACGGTTCCAAGTGGAATGCCGATCAAAAGGGACACCAAAAAGGCAAAAAAGCACAGTTCCAAAGTGGCAGGGAATACAACGGCGAGTTCGTCATAAATCGCATTACCATTTTTACTTATGCCAAAATCAAGCTTAGAAAGGTTGATTAAGTAAGTTTGCCAGCCAGACCAAAAATCAACGTTTGCCCAGTGCGAGAGCGGGTCGAGGCGAAGCAGAGAAAAGCCCACTAACGTGAGGATCATCAAAGTGATGAAAAATAGGTTAAAGCGTCGAACGGTATACCAAAACATCAGTGAATTCTCTCAACTCTATCAAACGGTTGGGCATTGAAAGGGCTTGATTTGAAGCCTGTCAGTGATTTGTCGTGAACACGGAATTGCACACCATGTGCCAGAGGAATTACCGGGAATTCTTGATTTAAAATGTTCTGCGCTTGGCGATATAAGTTCAGACGGTAACGCGGTTCTTGGGTTTCCAATGCCAAATCGAGCAAGAAATCGAAATCATCGTTACACCACATCGATACGTTGAGGCCAACGCGATCAGACTCACAAGATAATAACGGGCGAAAAAAGTTGTCAGGGTCCCCGGTATCACCAATCCAACCAGTTAAAAGTAAATCGATGTCGTTGATGTTCTCTAAATCCACACGTTCGAATCTATCATCGGTTAGCAACGTTAACTCAACCCCAATATCGGCAAAATTCGCTTGGATTAGCTCCGCGGTCTTGCGAGGACTTGGGTTAAAGGCGCGTGGTTCAAGTGGTACCCACATGGTCAGCTCTAGACCGTCTTCATAGCCAGCATCACGGAGTAGTGCTAATGCGTAGTTACGGTCATAACGAATTTTTACGCTGTCCTTTTGATAGGCCCATGAATTAGGCGGTAGCAATGTATAAGCTTGCGAGCCAGTTCCGTAGTAAACCGAATCTAAAATGTTCTGACGGTTAATCGCTAAGTTAAGTGCTTGGCGGACGCGAGCATCACTCAGTGCCGTCGTTTCAGTGTTGATCGCAATAAAGGATACGTTGTTGGCTGGCGTAGCAGTTAACTCAAGATTGTCATTTTCTTGAATAACGGGTATTTGGCTTGAAATAGGCGAAGAGAGCACATCACACTCGTTTCTTAAAAGTTTCGCCAAGGTACCAGTGCCTCTGTGAGAGATATCGAACACCACTTGTTCCATTTTTGCTGGTGACTTCCAGTAATTAGAATGACGCTCTAATCGAATCAAGTCGTTCACTTGGTACTCTTTTAGTTGATATGGGCCGGTACCGATAGGAAGTTGGTCGATTTCTTCTTTATGATCTTTTGCTGCCAGTTGCTGTCCGTACTCCGCAGACAATATGACAGCATGGCTGGTGGCAATATTTGCCAAGAAGGAAAAATTTGGCTGAGATAAGGTAAACCTTACCGTATGCTCGTCAATCGCAGTCACGTCTTGCAACAGGTTTTGAAAATCTAACCCTGCAAACCATGGATAAAAACCACCACCAACTTGGTGAAAAGGATGGTCTACATCAATGATTCGCTTGAAGCTAAATACCACATCTTTGGCATTCAATGGTCGAGTGGGAGTGAACCAGGACGTGGTTTGGAATTGAACATTACGTTTAAGCTTAAACGTGTATTCCGTTCCTGACTCATTCACAGACCAACTCTCAGCGATATTTGCTACTGGCTGATGTGATTTAGGATCGAGCGTGAGCAGCGTATCGTACAACTGCGGGCTCAGTGCCTCTGCGGTAATACCGCTATCAATAAGCTGAGGGTTAAACGTGGTTGGCTTACCTTGTCCGCAAAACACAAAGCCAGCTTTGCGAATGTCATTGTGGTCAATTTCATCACCACAAGCGGTCAGTAGGCTAATCCCAATAAGGCTCAGCGATAATCTTATAAAAGCATTCATAATATGAAATGTTCATTGGATCTTGCTTGTTTCATTTGATCTTACTCTTTCAGAGCTAACAAGCGAAAATGATCTCGCTAATTTATCACCTTTGTGAACTCGCTCCAAACATAAAATCCATACACTGTAAGGTGTTATGCTTGAAAGACATACAAATTAGAGCGCTGTCACTCGCTCGCTAACCGATCAAGCACCTTCGACCAAGCTAGCTTTGCCCGACTAAACCATATTTTCTAACCATCCCTCGTAATTGGTGGTAGCTCAAACCAAGTAGCTCGGCTGCTTGTCGTTGATTAAACTTGGCTTCTTCCAATGCGCGATTGAGTAAGTGGATGTCTTGCTCTTCTTGCCACTGTTTATAGTCTAGAGGGAATTGAACTGCGCTGCTTGGTGCTTCCTCTTCTTGCTGCTGTTCGGCTTGCTCGGCGTTATGACCAAGCGTGTTATTCCAAACTGTTTCAAAAGGATTGAAAATCAGTTCATCAATTGGATCGGCACTGAGACCATGTTGGTAAATAGCACGTTCAATCACGTTTTTTAGTTCACGGACATTACCTGGCCATTCATATTCAAGAAGCGAATGCTGTGCTTTTGAGGTAAAACCGACAAAATATTCCAGTTGAAGTTCACGACACATCTTCATCGCGTAGTGCTCTGCTAAAGAGAGGATGTCTTCTTTTCGTTCACGAAGAGGAGGCAGCATGATGACATCAAACGCTAAACGATCGAGTAAGTCGGCACGGAAATCGCCTTGTTCCGCCAATTTTGGTAAGTCCGCATTGGTTGCACAAACAAGTCGAACATCCGCATTGAGAGCGGTATGACCGCCAACTCGTTCATATTCACCATATTCGATGACACGCAACAGCTTTTCTTGAACTAAAAGTGGTGCGGTGGCCAGTTCGTCAAGAAACAAAGTGCCGCCTTCGGCGCGTTCGAAACGTCCTTTATGCTTGCCCTTAGAACCTGTAAAAGAACCGGATTCATGACCAAATAGCTCTGAATCTATTAGTCCTTCGCTTAAGGTCGCACAGTTGAGTGATAGTAGTGGCTTATCCCAACGTCTTGATAAATAATGCAAACGCTGAGCGATGAGTTCTTTACCCGTTCCTCGTTCACCGATAATGAGGACTGGACGCTCAATAGGCGCAAGTTGTGATACTTTATCTAGTACGGCGAGAAAAGCAGGTGATTCACCAATCAGGTTTTGCTTCATAAAGTCCTTCTTATTTAACAGCCGAGCCATGATTTACATATGGAGTTGGTGAATTTCACCAACAGTTGGTGAAAAACATCATAGCATAATAGTACATAACGACAACAAAATGCATAAACTGCTGATTTTAAATGTAATTTTAAGTTGGCATGCTACTTGTAATGTATTCAGGGAGACGCAAGGTCAATCACCACCTTGTCGAGTTTTAATAGGAAAAAAGAGGAGTTCCGTTATGGGTATTTTTTCTCGATTTGCAGATATCGTTAACTCAAACATCAGTGCATTGCTGGACAAGGCGGAAGATCCTGAAAAAATGATCCGTCTTATCATTCAAGAAATGGAAGACACACTTGTTGAAGTGCGTACTAACTCGGCTAAAGCGATTGCAGACAAAAAAGAGTTGGCTCGTAAAGTTGAAACGTTAGAAGAGCAAATTGGCGAATGGAGCCAAAAAGCGAGCCTAGCGTTGGTAAAACAGCGTGAAGATTTGGCTCGTGCAGCGTTAATTGAAAAGCAAAAGCTTGAGCAAGTGATAAAAGGTCTTCACACTGAGCAGACGTTAGTAGAAGAAACGATCGACAAGCTTACAGGCGAGATCGGTAAGTTAGAAAGCAAAATTGCAGAAACGCGTGCAAAACAGCAAGCACTAGCAATTCGTAACCAAACAGCCTCTAACCGTCGTGATGTGCAAAAACACCTGCACACTAGCCGTACTAATGAAGCGATGGCAAAGTTTGAGCAGTACTCGCGTAAAGTGGATGAAATGGAAGCGGAAGCAGATTTGTACGCACAAACTGGTAATGCAAAATCGCTAGAGCAAGAGTTTGCAGAGCTTCAAGCTCAAGACGAAATCGAAAAAGAGTTGGCAAAACTGAAAGAACAGATGTCATCGAAAGATAAATAACAAAGGAGCCATTTATGTCGGCATTTTTTATAGCAGGACCAGTGATTGTCTTTTTAATCTTTGTCGCTCCACTATGGCTCTTCTTACACTATCGCAGCAAACGCAAAACAGATAGTGCACTGTCGAGCCAAGATTTAGAGCGCCTTCAGGTACTATCTGAAAAAGCGGAAGCGATGCAGTCCCGAGTCGATACATTGGAGCGCATCTTGGATGCTGAGTCACCAACATGGAGACGCAAGTATGACTAATCGAGAGCTGTATCGTGACCCAGTAAATGGCAAAATCTCCGGTGTTTGCGCCGGAATTGCCAACTACTTTGGTGCAGAGGTTTGGTTGATTCGTATTGTAGTGATTTCTGCAGCGCTGTTGGGCGGTACGTTTTTGGTGTTGTTAGCATACGTCGCGATGGCGTTTATGTTAGAAAAGCAACCAGTGACGTATTCTGAAAATATCCGAGCGCAACAAGAGCACACACTTAAAAGTAAGCCTTGGCAGAAAGGACAAAGTCCGGACCAATTGCTCAGTGTGTTGGAACGCGATTTTGACTGTCTTGATGGCAAAATCCGTAACATGGAAGCGTATGTTACGTCTGATACATATAGGGTGAATCGGGAGTTCAGCAAGCTCTAAACACTCCGCATCCAAAGAAGATTTAAACGAAGCAGGCACAAAGCCTGCTTTTTTGTCACAAATTACTAATTTTAAAGCACTATTAATCTTTTCAACTCTGGAAGTTCGCCCAGAATTCATCTACTTTAAAAATAATCCCTTAATTTTTTATGGATGAATGTAATGAGAAGATTGCTCATTCCTGTCGCCATCTCGGTTGTGTTGTCGGGGTGTGGCAAAGAACTTCCCCCTGTTCCAGAACCTGAATCCCGCCCCGCGAAGCTATTTACAGTATCTGTTGGCAATGCCCAATTTGAACGACACTTTCCTGCCACGACGGAAGCTGGTGATAAAGCGGTACTGACGTTTCGAGTTCCTGGACTTCTTCAAACGATTGAGGCGAATGAAGGTCAAGTTGTCAGCAAAGGCGATGTATTGGCTTCACTGAATCCTGATGAATATTCTCTGCTTGAACAGCAAGCTCGGGCAAATTTCGCGCTCGCAGACGTGCAGTACAAGCGATACCAAAAGTTACGTAAAGACCAAGTGGTGTCCGAACAAGACTTTGATGAGGCAAAAGCGAATCACAACTCAGCCAAAGCTCAGTGGAATCAAGCAAAGGCAAATTTAAGGTATACCAAACTTGTCGCGCCATATGATGGTACGATTTCGTATATTCCAGCAGAAAACCATGAGTATGTTGCTGCAAAAGAAGGCGTGATGAATATCCAATCCAACCAACTGCTTAAGGTGATATTCCAAGTCCCTGACTATCTGCTAAACCGTTACACGCAGGGGAGCGATGTCTCTGCCAGAATGGTCTTTGACGCTTTCCCCGAGCAGTCATTTGACTTGACCTTTCAAGAAATCGATACAGAAGCCGATCCTAAAACCGGTAGTTACAAAGTCACTATGGTTATGGAGCGACCATCAGAAATAGGCCTTTTACCGGGCATGTCAGGTAATGCTTACCTCCTATCAAAAAATGCTGGTGCAACAAAAATTCCTAATTCCGCGCTGCTAGAAGAGAACGGCAAAACGTACGTTTGGCGTGTTGATGAGCAAGGCATTGTGTCCAAAGCCGCTATTCAGATGAATGACAAAAACCAAGTGTTAGCTGGGCTTAACGATGGCGATCAAATCATTATCTCTGGTGTTAGTGTAATTGAACCCGGAATTAAGGTAAGAGCGTGGATTAAGGAAAGAGGGTTGTAATATGAAAGGAATCATCTCTCTAGCGGCATTATTTTCAACGTTTCTTCTTGTTGGTTGTGGCGATAAGGCACCAGAAAAAGCTCTTGAGACACCGCGTGTAAGAGTTACCTCACTAGCGGGAAATCGGGTGGATGACAACTTATATTTCCCTGCGGTTGCGAATGCAGCGGATCGCTCTCATTTGAGTTTCCGAGTGGCAGGAGAAGTCAGCCGCATCATGGTAAAAGAGGGCGATAAAGTCACGAAGGGTGATGTTATCGCAACGTTGGACCCTACGGACTATGAGTTGGATGTAGATAATGCGAGTGCGCGTTTTTCTGTTGTTGACAGTCAGTATCGCCGTTCACGTCCTTTGGTTGATAAAGGCCTATTAGCTAAGTCTCAGTTTGATGAAATTGCAGCACAACGACAAATCGCTCTGGCTGAGCTTAAGTTAGCGAAACTCCGTTTATCATTTACTGCCTTAAAGGCGCCTGTGGATGGGATCATTTCTCGAGTTAATATCGAGCAATTCGAAAATGTCCAAGTCGGACAGCATATCGTCAATATTCATAGTTTGGAGCGAGTAGAGGTGCTGATTCAACTTCCAGACAGGCTCTATGTGAACCAACCGCCAACGGAAGAAAGACTTACCGCGATAAAAGCATTGGTGCGCGTGCCTAGTGGTAACGAGTACAACGCGACCGTGAAAGAATTTACGACTGAGCCAGACCCAACAACAGGCACGTTTACCGTCACATTATCGCTTCCTATGCCGGAAGAAGAATACATCCTAGATGGGATGGCCGTTGAGGTGACCTCCAAAGATAAGAACGTTGGCTTGGATCTCAATTTAGGAATTAATGTTCCTATTGAAGCCATTTTCAATGCGGACGGTGACGAGCTGGGGCGGGAAAACAAATTTGTTTGGGTACTGAATGATGACAATACGGTATCGCGCAGACAGGTTCGAGCAGGTAAAGCATCTAAAACATCCATTCAAATCCTTGATGGTCTCATGCTGAAAGACAAAGTTGTGATTGCCGGTGTTTCTCGGTTAAGGGATGGCATGAAAGTGGAAGTGATACAGGAAATGGCTACGCAGGAGGCCGGTCTATGAGAGATCTTAATAAATCAGTGCCTCAAAGTGATGATGATGTGACCGGTATTGCTGCGTACTTCATCCGAAATCGTGTCATCAGTTGGATGGTCGCACTGATCTTTTTGATTGGTGGTATCGCTGCATTCTTTGGGTTGGGGCGTCTTGAAGACCCTGCTTTTACCATCAAAGATGCTATGGTGGTGACCTCTTATCCTGGTGCGACGCCGCAACAAGTCGAAGAAGAAGTGACTTATCCGATCGAAAAAGCGATTCAGCAGCTTACTTATGTTGATGAAGTGAATTCGATTTCTAGCCGAGGATTATCGCAAATCACAGTCACGATGAAGAACAATTATGGCCCTGATGATCTGCCACAAATCTGGGATGAGTTACGCCGTAAAGTGAATGACCTTAAAGGGACGTTGCCTCCGGGTGTGAATGAACCTCAAGTGATCGATGATTTTGGTGATGTTTACGGGATTTTGTTAGCGGTGACTGGCGACGGTTATAGCTATAAAGAGCTACTGGATTACGTTGATTACTTACGCCGAGAGCTCGAACTGGTTGATGGCGTGAGTAAAGTTTCGGTATCCGGGCAACAGCAAGAGCAAGTTTTCATCGAAGTATCGATGAAAAAGCTGAGCAGTATAGGACTTTCCCCCGATACGGTCTTTAATCTTCTCTCGACGCAAAACGTGGTTTCTGACGCAGGGGCGATCAGAATTGGTGACGAGTACATCAGAATTCAGCCGACTGGCGAGTTCCAGAGTGTGGATGAGCTAGGCGATTTGTTGATTACTGAGTCGGGAGCTCAGGGGCTCATCTTCTTGAAAGATGTAGCGGAAATAAAACGTGGTTATGTAGAAGTCCCGAATAATATTATTAATTTTAACGGCAGCCTCGCACTAAACGTGGGTGTTTCTTTTGCTGAAGGCGTCAATGTCGTTGAAGTCGGAAGAGCGTTTGATCATCGCCTTGCAGAGCTAAAGTACCAACAACCTGTTGGTATCGAAATCTCGGAAATTTACAGTCAGCCTAAAGAAGTGGATAAATCGGTTAGCGGTTTTGTTGTCAGCTTGGCTCAAGCCGTTGGTATCGTCATTATCGTACTTCTGTTCTTTATGGGGCTACGTTCAGGTCTGCTTATCGGTTTGATTTTACTGCTGACGGTGTTGGGTACGTTCATTTTCATGAAGTATCTCGCGATAGATTTGCAGCGGATTTCATTAGGTGCCTTGGTTATCGCGTTAGGTATGTTGGTGGATAATGCGATTGTCGTGGTTGAAGGGATTTTGATTGGTACTCAAAAAGGACGAACTCGACTCCAAGCGGCGACTGATATCGTTACCCAAACCAAGTGGCCATTACTTGGGGCAACTGTGATCGCGGTAACTGCATTTGCGCCCATTGGACTGTCTGAAGACTCGACGGGTGAATACTGTGGCACTTTGTTTACGGTTCTGCTGATCTCATTGATGTTGAGTTGGTTTACCGCTATCTCGTTGACACCATTCTTTGCTGACATCTTCTTTAAAGGCCAGAAGATTAAACAAGGTGAAGGGGAAGAAAATGATCCATATAACGGGGTTATTTTCGTTATTTATAAAAAGTTTCTTCAGTTTTGTATGCGTCGAGCTTGGTTTACCGTTGTGGTGCTGATTGCGGGATTAGCGGCAAGTGTTTACGGGTTCACCTTTGTGAAGCAAGCGTTTTTCCCATCTTCGACAACGCCGATTTTTCAGTTAGATGTATGGATGCCGGAAGGAACTGATATTCGCGCCACCGACACAACGCTTAAAGAGCTAGAAAGTTGGTTAGCTAAGCAAGAGCATGTCGACCATATCACGACGACTGCAGGTAAAGGCTTACAGCGCTTTATGCTAACGTACGCGCCAGAGAAAAGTTATGCGGCTTATGGTGAGATAACCACTCGTATGGAAAATTACGAAGCGTTAAAACCATTGATGGCGAAGTTTCGAGAGTATTTAAAAGCCAACTACCCAGAAATCAATTACAAGCTCAAACAGATTGAGTTAGGCCCTGGTGGTGGTGCAAAAATTGAAGCACGCATTATTGGCTCTGATCCAACAATCCTTCGTACGATAGCCGCTCAGGTCAAGGACATCATGTACGCCGATCCTCAGGCAACAAATATCAGGCATGATTGGCGTGAACGAACCCAAGTTCTTGAGCCTCAGTTTAATGAGAGTCAGGCACGTCGCTATGGCATTACCAAATCAGATGTCGATGACTTCTTGTCCATGTCATTCTCTGGAATGACGATAGGCCTTTACCGAGACGGCACGACGCTCATGCCTATCGTGGCTCGTTTACCTGAAGATGAACGCATTGATATTCGTAACATTGAAGGGATGAAAATATGGAGTCCAGCACAGAGTGAGTTTATCCCACTTCAACAAGTCACAATGGGTTACGACATGCGTTGGGAGGATCCTATCATCGTACGTAAGAACCGTAAGCGTATGCTCACTGTGATGGCAGACCCTGATATTCTAGGTGAAGAAACCGCATCGACGTTGCAAAAACGTTTACAGCCCCAAATTGAAGCGATTCAAATGCCTCCTGGCTATTCACTAGAATGGGGTGGTGAATACGAATCTTCAGGTGATGCTCAAGAGTCGCTGTTTACTACCATGCCAATGGGGTACTTGTTCATGTTCTTGATCACTGTATTCCTATTTAACTCTATCAAAGAGCCACTCATTGTTTGGCTTACCGTGCCGCTGGCGTTAATTGGTGTCACCACCGGTTTGTTGGCACTCAACACGCCGTTTGGTTTTATGGCATTGCTCGGCTTCTTAAGCTTATCGGGAATGGTGCTCAAAAATGGCATCGTATTACTGGACCAAATTGAAATAGAAATGAAATCGGGTAAAGAGGCTTATGATGCGGTCGTTGATGCTGCGGTAAGCCGTGTTCGTCCTGTGTGTATGGCTGCAATCACGACGATCCTTGGTATGATCCCACTATTACCAGATATTTTCTTCAAACCAATGGCGGTTACGATTATGTTTGGTTTGGGCTTTGCGACAGTACTGACACTGATTGTCGTGCCAGTGTTGTATCGTTTATTCCATAAAGTGGCAGTACCGAAACAGGCTTAGTGCTACTGATATAACGATGAAAAGTATCGCGCCTCTAGCTCATCAGTTAGAGGCGCTTTTTAAGGAAGAATAATGACAGAACAAAAAACGTGTGCGTGGGCGATGAATCACCCATTAGAGCGCGAATATCATGATTCCGAATGGGGCGTGCCAGTATATGACGACCAAACCCTGTTTGAATTTATTACGTTGGAAGGTGCGCAAGCTGGGCTTAGTTGGATCACCATTCTTAAAAAGCGCGAAGGGTATAGAGAAGCGTTCGAGAATTACGACCTAGATGCGTTGGAACAAAGAAATGAAGAACGCACTGAATACATCGTGGAAAACTTCGATGTTGTGAGACATCGCGGAAAGGTTAACTCGGTTTTCAGTAATGCCAAAGCGGCAAAAGCGTTAATTGCTGAATACGGAAGTTTATCAGACGCGTTGTGGCAGTTCGTGGATGGCGAACCAATCGTCAATCAATGGCAGCATATGAGTGACGTACCAGCTTCGACAGAGCAATCCAAAGCCATGAGTAAGTTCCTAAAAAAGAAAGGCTTCAAGTTTGTCGGTGAAACCATCTGTTATGCTTTCATGCAAGCCGTTGGCATGGTGGATGACCATATCGTTGGATGTCCTAAAAAGCAGAATAAGTAACGTTTGGCTTGTTCAGTTTATATCGTTAATTCTGGCTATCATGGATACGTTCCAAAGCTTCGATTCGACGCCATTGAGCTGCATCGAAGCTTTGTTTTCTTAAAGCAATGATTTCTGACTGTTTTTCATCTTGCCCTAGAAAATCCCTATTCAGAATATCTTGACGCTGTTTTAAGTAAGTGGCGAGTTGAGTCTCAAATGATGCTCTTTGCTCATCAAGCTTTTGCAGCCTTTGCGCTCCAGCGTCTCCCACCAGAGCAACACGGGCGATGTACTTATCTTGTGAATCAAGCTGAGAAGCTCGCTCGAGTTGCTCCGTTAATGCGTTATTGCGTTCACTCTCTCGGATATAATCTGGTTGTTCTGATAACGCTTGATTGAGAAGGTGTGTTTGACTCTCGATATCCGATGCCTGTTTTTTAATCGTCAGCTTTTCCAATGCAAGTTGGCGAAGTCGGTTTTCTTCGTCAAACAATTGAGCTATCTGGACCTCGCTAAAGTATTGAAGTTGTAAATTCAGTATCGCTTCATTCAGCTTGGTTAGCTGTTCAAGCGTTAGTTGGTTATGCTCAAAAGGCTCCAATGCAGAGAGCGCTTGCTTGTAGGAAAGGTAGGTCTGAAAAAGTTTGGCATCAATATTCAGTGTTTGTTTTGCTAAAGTGTCATCATTGACTTCCGCTTTGATCGTATCGAGATCTTCTTCGCCCAGTCGGCTAAGAGAATATTCGAAGAAGTCTTTTGGGGAAGAGACATCGGCGGCTATATCTTGCTGAGATGGCGAATGGTTAGAGGTTATCTCTTGTTGTTTGTCGCTTTGCAACAGAGAAAGCGCTCCCACGCCAAACATCGAGAGCAGGATAAAAGTGGTGAGAGCGACTTTCTTCATTGTGATGACCTCTTATAAACCTTGAAGTTTGAGACGATTTGCATGTTGGCGATAAAGCGTGACTGGATCGGTTTCAAAAAGATGATGAATACCGAGTAGGCCGTTAATTTCATCCAAATGGTTCATTTGATAATCATCACGTATGACTTTGCCTAAATGTGTGCTGCACGCACCAACTAAGCCATCATTCGGCCCATCAAAGGCTAAGCCAAGTACCATCATGGCAGCGTCAGTCGGATCGAAAACGTTTGTAAAAGTGGAAGATCCAGTCCATGAGTAGTAATAAACGCCATTTGAAGCCAGCAAGTCACCATTACCACATTCACTGGTAGGGACTCCCTCTGGGTAGTGTTGGTTAAACGCTAATGATCCTTCCGTGGTTAATGCTGCTAGTGAGGCTAAAGGGTCTTGGTCGAGATCAGAACCGCCTGATAGAAGATCAATAAGAGTGGTTAAGCCTTGCGCCAGTTTTACCGCGAGCTGCTCGCTGCCAGAACCCTCAGATACGGTGCCACGAACTAAATCTGCCACTTTAGACCCTTTATTAACGCCACCGATACTCGTAACTGATGCGACTAGGTCAGGACGGACAGAGGCGACGTAGCGCGTTGTTGGACCACCATGACTGTGACCGATGAGATTGACTTTCTCTGCGCCTGTTGCAGCAAGTAAGGTTTCTACTTGAGCAAGCAGTTGCTCCCCTCTAACTTCGCTGCTGTTGGTCGCGGATACCTGCGCGACATAAACTTTAGCGCCGTCTTTCGTTAAGGAATGTGGTATTCCGAAAAAGTAATCTACGCCTGCGAGGGTATCAAAACCAAATAATCCATGAACCAGAACAATTGGATACTTGGTTTGGGTATAACCCGTTGCGGCGTGTACGGTGGTTATTGGGACGGTAATTAAGGTAAAAAGTATTAGCGCTATGAATTTGAGTTTCAAAACTATCTCCTTGTGGTATGACCTCTTATGAATGATAAAAAGTAGGAGAGAAACTCTAAATTTGGAAAGCCTATTTGTGGCACATTATTTCATTCTGTGACTGCTCAATTGAAAAACAACACAAATGATTAACATTAACGAATAGGTGGTGGGAATGTTAGGTAATTCTAATTAAGTCAGCGAGTTATAAAAACGCCCCGCGAAGCAGGGCGATTCAATTACTATTTTAGAGAGACTTCTTTTTCTAAAATTAACGCGTTATAGCGTGCAAAACCAGCCTCTAGATCGGCGAGCAAGTCATCCACGTCTTCTAAGCCAATATGAATTCGAACTAAAGTGCCCTCAAAGTGTGGGTGCGCTACGGTTCTCAAGCTGTTAAAGCTCTTTGGTTCGTTAGCTAGAATGAGGCTTTCATACCCGCCCCAAGAATAACCCATACTGAAGTGTTTCATACCATCAAGCAGAGCCGTCGTCGCTTTTGGATAAGACGTTTTGAGAACAAATGAAAATAAGCCGTTTCCGCCAGTGAAATCGCGTTTGAAAAACTCATGCCCAGGGCATGATTCCAAAGCTGGATGGCGGACATGATCAACTTCCGGACGAGAAGTCAGCCACTTGGCGACTTTCAAGCTACTTTCTGCGTGTTGTCTTAGGCGAACATCCAGCGTGCGAATACCACGAAGGCCTAGGTATGCGTCGTCAGGAGAAACGCATTGGCCCATCAAGTAGCTTTGTTCACGCAGTTGGGGCCAGTATTTTTCGGAAGCTACCGCTGTACCTAACATTACATCAGAGTGACCAACTATGTATTTGGTGGCGGCTTGAATGGAAATATCGACACCATGTTCAAATGGTGAGAAGTTCACGCCAGCTCCCCATGTGTTATCAAGCATCACAATAATATCGTGCTCGTGAGCAATGCGCGCCAATGTTGGTACGTCCTGCACCTCCATTGTGACTGACCCCGGAGATTCTAGGAAAAGGACTTTGGTATTTGGTTGAATCAAATCACGAATACCTTCTCCAATCATTGGATCATAATAGGTAGTTTCGATGCCCATTTTCTTCATGATGGTATTACAAAAATCACGAGTTGGTTCGTAACAAGTGTCCACCATCAGAATGTGATCGCCAGTTTCGACGAAAGAGAGAATCGCATTTGAAATTGCTGCCGTGCCACAAGGGTAGAGAGCACAACCTGATCCACCTTCAATCTCAACCATTGCATCTTGAAAAGCGAAGTGCGTGTTGGTGCCACGGCGACCATAAAATAATGTTTTATTGGTGCGGTTCATGGTGGCTTGGTTCTTCTCTGCAACCGTGTTGAATACCACGGTTGAAGCGCGTTGAACGGGTGGGTTTACAACACCGTTTGTCCACTTTTTATCGCGGCCAGCGGTAATGAGCTTGGTTTTTTTGCCCTCTGACATAAAAGTTCCCTGTCTTAAATATTACGATTTTGATTATTTAAAACATGGACGACATAACGTTTGCAAGGGAAAAGTCAACTATCACCCAATAATAGCCGAGATTATCGAGTGAAGGCGTCAAAGCTGAAAGGTTGAGTTGTAGGCTTAGAGTGTATCGCTAAGGTGAAAAACGTAAGTAGAACAAACCTCCGGCAAGATGTTTGAAGCGCTGGAGGTTTTTTTAGTCGGTGTATTTGAGGTGTTAGAGGAGTGGATTGAAGAGATAGAATACTCGCTCTAAGAATCGAGAAAATAGACTTCTTTTCTCCCATTCTTCCAATACAACAGTGTGAGATTGCTTAATATAGCTATCTTGTAACCAAGACATTTGCTTCGTGAACTCTTCGTCGTCAACGGCGAGGGTAACTTCGAAGTTCAGCCACAAGCTGCGCATATCCATGTTTACGGTGCCAACTAAACAGAATTGGTCGTCAATTACGACGGATTTCGTATGCAGCAAACCACCGTAAAACTCATAGATTTTGACTCCTGCACACAAAAGCTCACTATAAAAAGCGCGTGACGCCCATTGCACCATCATTGAGTCATTTTTATGTGGAATAATGAGTTCAACATCAATGCCTCGTTGTGCTGTCATCTTTAACGTTTCAAGTAAGTCTGCATTGGGCACGAAATATGGCGTTGTAATTCGTACCGAGCGATTGGCTTGGTTGATTGCCAATGTTAATACTTGATAGATCAGATATTCCGGCATACCAGGGCCAGAAGGCACAACCTGAATAGGGTGTTGGAATTCACTCTCATCGATCTTGCATTCAGGTAGTCTTGGTAAATGACGTTCGCCAGTTTCGACTTCCCAATCCCAACAGTGGATGGCACTCAATACGTTTACCGTTGGTCCTGTAATGCGAACCATGATGTCCACCCAATGCCCGACGCCACTGTTTTGCTTGAAGTAAGCCGGGTCAACCAAGTTCATTGAACCTGTATAAGCAATTTCATCATCAATTACGATGATCTTGCGATGTTGGCGAAGATCAAGACGACGTAAGAAAATACGCCACATCTTCACTTCTAGCGCTTGAATAACTTCAATTCCAGCATCCTGCATCATTCGATACCAAGGACTTCTGAAAAAACGTGGACTACCTGCTGAATCGAGCAATAGTTTGACATCTACGCCGCGTTTAGCCGCTTGGATAAGTGCAGAAGCGACAGAGTCAGCCAAACCACCTGGATGCCAAATGTAGAATACCATTCGAATACTGCTCTGCGCATTTTCGATGTCTTCAATAATGGAATGCAAAATCTCATTAGGTGACTGTTGCAGCGACAATGTATTACCGCTCAATGCGGGAAGACCAAGGCGGTTGTTACAAAGTTCATCAATTCGGTAGATGTGCCTTCCCATTGTTTCTGGGTTGTGCGCGTTACAGTCGTTTAACTGACTGAACCATTTCTCGAATGGTGTAAACATCTCTTTTGCGCGTTCGGCCCGTTTTCTGCCTAAGTTCAGTTCACCGAAGAGGAAATAACACGCGACACCCAGAACGGGAAGGATATAAATGATCATTAGCCAAGCTAAAGACACGCTCACTGCACGGCGCTTTAAAACGACACGAATGGTCACACCTGCGACCAGTAACCAATATAGCCCGATGCCAGCTAAAGTAAGAAAGTGATAAAACTTGTCCATATACGCTCAGAGTAATATGCCCTTCTAGGATATTAAGCATAAAAGTGGGTTGGGGGAATAGATTTCCCATTTAGACGTGGGATTGACCTTATATGAGGAACGAATTTCATAACAGCTGATTCTGTTATTTTAATGTGAAAAATAAGGCCATTCTTTAACTTTTGAACAAAAAAGCAGCATTTAACCTGCGTAACTCGACACTTGTGCGATAAATGTACTTTTTTGGGGTTCCAATTTTAAAGGGGAGCTGCTTTACTTTCTAGACATAGTGCGTCGAACGCTTATTTTATAAGTGTACAATAATTTTTACATAAACTTTTTAGACGCCTATCTCTATGCATACACAACAAACTAATTTTGGAGAAAAAGCGTGGCTACAACTAATACAGCAGCACCACGTGATACGTGGGGGTCTAAACTAGGCTTCGTAATGGCAGCAGCGGGTTCCGCTGTCGGTTTAGGCAATATATGGAAATTCCCTTACACAGCGGGTGAGAGTGGCGGCGGTGCATTCGTTGCTATCTACCTTATCTTTGTTATTTTTATCGGCTTTAGCGTGATGCTGACAGAGTTCGCTATTGGTCGTAAGACAGGTCTTTCTGCCGTAGGTGCATTCAAAACAACTGACCGACGCTGGACGTTCACTGGCGTTATGGGAGTCTTTAGTGGTCTTTTGATCATGGGCTTCTACCCAGTGGTTGGTGGTTGGGCATTGGCCTACATCTTTAAAGTGGGCGGTGGTCTACTCAGCGCGCCAGAAGCAATTGGCGACAGCTTTGGCGGTTTCATCTCAGATCCGATTCAGCCTCTCATGTGGATGGGTGTTTACCTGTTCCTTAACGTCATGATTGTGATGAAAGGGATCTCGGGTGGTATTGAGAAAGCCGGTAAGGTTCTGATGCCGCTTCTGTTCTTAATCCTGATCGTTGTTTCTGTTAAGGGCTTAATGCTGCCAGGTGCAATGGCTGGCCTTGAGTTCTTATTCATGCCGGACTTTTCTAAAGTCGACAGCAACGTGGTTCTTGCTGCACTAGGGCAGGCGTTCTTCTCACTTAGCTTAGGTATGGGTTGTATGATGACGTACGGTTCTTACCTGAAGAAGAAAGAGAACCTAGTTCAAACAACCGGTATGGTTACAGCGATGGATACAGGTGTAGCGATTCTTGCTGGCGTTGCTATGTTCCCAGCTATGTTTGCCTTCGGTATGGAACCTGCGGCAGGCCCAGGTCTTGTATTCGTTGTCGTTCCTCAACTATTTGCTGAAATGGGCGGTGTGATTGGGTTGCTATTCGCGTTGCTATTTTTCATCGGCTTGACGGTGGCTGCATTAACTTCTTCAGTCTCACTATTGGAAGTTGTCGTGTCTTACCTAATCGATGAGAAAGGCATGAAGCGCTCTAACGCTGTTCTGTCTGCAAGTGCAGTTATGGCTGCATTATGTATTTTTGCGTCACTATCGTTAGGTGGAATGGGACCAACGCTGTTCGGTACCGGTGCCTTTGATATCTTCGACTTGCTAACGGACAAAATCTTCTTAGCGGTTGGTGGTATGTTGGTTTGTATCTTTGCAGGATGGCGCCTAAGCCGTGCTGAGCTAGAAAAAGAGATCACTAATGACGGCGAAGTATCCTTCCCGCTATTTGGATTGTGGTACAACCTAGTTAAATACTTGATTCCTGTTGCGATCGCTATTGTTGCCTTCATGGGGATTAAGTCTGGCTTTGATAGTGGTAAAGGTGAAATCATGCTGCTGGGTATCGCGATCATTGGTCTTGCTGGTATTTTCTCTAGAAAGCTCTAGCTCAGGCCTTGGGGCAAGCCTCGATAGCTTTGTCCGATAACTTATGTATACTGCTGGCTCCAAACGTGGAGCCAGTTTTTTTATGTTCGATATTCTACATACCCATCCCGATTTTCTGATCATCAATAAGCATCCCAACGTCTCTGTTCATAAAGACGATGGCGACACAATGCTGCTGCAAGAAGTGGCTAAGCAGAGTGGTGATGAGCAGCTCTATCTTATCCATCGCTTGGATAAAATGACATCGGGTATTCTGCTCCTCGGACGCAACGCCAAAGCGGCCAGTGCGTTATCGCAAGCCTTTGCTGACCGCCAAGTGGAAAAGTTCTATCTGGCGATTGGCTCTAAAAAGCCGAAAAAGAAACAAGGTTTGGTCGTTGGTGATATGGAGCGTTCGCGCCGTTCATCATGGAAGCTGGTCAACAACAAAAATAACCCAGCCGTTACCCAGTTTTTCTCTCTTGCGGCAGAGCCCGGAGAACGCCTATTTTTATGTAAGCCGCACACTGGTAAAACGCATCAAATCCGCGTGGCATTAAAATCGGTTGGCTCAGGTATTGTTGGTGACCCGATTTACAATGCAGGCAATGAGGCTGATCGCGGTTACCTGCATGCATTTTCACTTTGCTTCCAATACCGAGATGAGCAATATCGCTTTGTTTGCGATCCACGAGAATACCAAGTGCTAGGTAGCAAATGGCACAGTGAAATCGTCTCTCAGGGTTTGGATACTTGGCTTTCCCCTTGGGAACTGAACTGGCCTACGATCAAATAACCGTCACAAAGAAAACTAATAAGAGAACTCGATGCAAGCATCACAACTTCCGCTGTTTTTTCAGCATCTAGAAACCGAGCTCACGCAAGCTCCGAACGAAATTCGTCGACTGTTTCATGGTCGTGGCCGTCGTTTTGAGGGCTTAGAGCAAATTACCTGTGACTGGTTACAAGGTCAGTTGATCATCAACTTGTTTAAAGAAGTCGACGACGCGTTTCTCGCTGAGCTGAAAAGCGGCCTCAATGCGTTGGTACAATCACAACTGTGGGCAGACAAGCAAGGTCGCACTATGGTTCTTCAGCACCGTTATGCCGATGGTGCGCCTTCAGAAGTGCTTGTCGGTGAATTAGACGCTCGCCCTGTCGTTGAAGAAAGCGGTTTGAAATACCAATTGGATATTGGCCGCAACCAAAACTTCGGTCTGTTTTTGGACATGCGCTACGGTCGTGATTGGGTACGCGAAAATGCGAAGCATAAAAACGTGCTTAACTTGTTTGCTTACACGTGTGGCTTTTCTGTCGCTGCCATTGCGGGGGGCGCAGATAAAGTGGTTAACGTCGACATGGCGAAAGCATCGCTGTCTAAAGGTCGTGAGAACCACAAGCTAAATGGTCATAACATCAACCAGGTAAGCTTTATGGGGCACGATATCTTTAAATCGTGGGGTAAGATTAAAAAATCTGGTCAGTATGATTTGATTATCATCGATCCGCCTTCATTCCAGAAAGGCAGCTTTGCGCTTACGAAAGACTACAAAAAGATTTTACGTCGGTTGCCGGATTTGTTGGCAGACAGCGGTCAAGTGATGGCATGTGTGAACTCGCCATCTGTGACAAGCGACTTCTTGATTGAAAGCATGAAAGAAGAAGCGCCAGAGTTGACATTCCGTGAGCGTCTGGATAACCCACCAGAGTTTATGGACGTAGACAGCGAAGCAGCATTGAAAGTGTTGCTGTTTAGCCAGAAGCAATGACGACGAAACGAAAGTTGTACCTATCTAAAAGTTGTAACTATCTATAATACCAGCCGTTTGAGTACGGCTGGCATCTCCGCGATACCCCGTCAATCTGAATAGCGAGACGCGAGTGTGATTCAGAGTCTATTATCAGAATGAGTTATTCCTAACACGCTGATATTAGGTTTCTGATCTCGCCTAGGCTCGTCGGAATGACGGGAAACAATAAAAGATCGATACCAGCAGCATTAACCGATCTGCACTTCAAGATCCGCTTCGATGGTTGATGAGCAGGCGAGCACATAGCCTTGTTCAATTTCTTCTGGCGTTAATGTTTCTAGGCTGGTGGAAGAGACGCTGCCTTGACGAACCTTGCATTTGCACGAGCCACAAATGCCGCTACGACAAGCGACGATTAATGGTAAACCTGCGCCTTCAAGCACATCGGCCAGTACCTGACCTTTTTGCGCATCGATAGTTTGAGCAAAGTCAGGAGCAGAAACACGAACAACTTCATCGGAGACCGATGTTTCTGCGCCAGTCGCTGGCGTAAAACTCTCTTGGTAGAAGTTCGTCATGTCAAAACCAAGGTCATTCAAATAGCCGTGAACATCTTGCATGAACTGACTTGGACCACACAGGTAAACGGTGCGTTGCTTGAAATCAGGAACAAGCTCTTTAAGCCAGTCGGCATTCAAACGACCTTGTGGGTGTGACGTTCCTTCGCGGTTTTTCAGCAACAGCTTTAAATGGAAGTTGGGATACACAGCGTCGAATGTTTCTAGCT
Source organism: Vibrio sp. Y42_MX_L11 (assembly GCF_024181785.1). NCBI lineage: Bacteria > Pseudomonadati > Pseudomonadota > Gammaproteobacteria > Vibrionales > Vibrionaceae > Vibrio > Vibrio sp. Y42_MX_L11. Next base: position 108,444 of record NZ_JAMZAP010000001.1, on the reverse strand, counting down.
GATCGTAGTAAATCGTCTCTTCAGGGCTGCGTGCGATATGAAGAAATGCGATGTCCACATCGTTGTCGTTTTCATCTTGCTCACTCAGCCAGTGTTTTGCCATCGAAAATACGGGCGTGACGCCGCAACCTGCACTGATAAGCAAGGCTTTTGTTTCACCATCACGTAAAACGGGTGGGTGGTCAATGCAGTTAAATTCGCCCGCTGGTGGTAATGCTTGAACGGTATCACCGAGCAGCAGCGAGTCAACGATGTAGTTCGATACTTTACCGCCAGATACTCGTTTGATGGTGAGTTGAAGGTGATCGTCTTCATTGATCGAGCTGATTGAATAGGCACGAAACTCCATTTTTCCATCAATTTCGACGCCCAAGTTAATAAACTGGCCAGGCTTAAACTGAAACAGAAGTGACTCGGTTAGCTCGGCTAATTTGATGCTGACGGTGTCGTGTGTTTCGAAGTATTTGTCGATGCAACGGAGTGTGACGGGTTGGTTACCTTGCCATTCAAAAAACATAACAATCTCTTTGGTTGTGGCTATTTTTGGTTCGAAATAGATAGCGCCTCCGCGTAAGGAGGCGCGTAACAAGCAAGTTTATTAAGCTGCTAGGATGGCTTTTAGATCATCCTGAACATTGCCAATACTGCGCATATCGAACTTCTCTTGGATGATGGCGATTAGGTTTGGCGTTAGGAATGCTGGTGCAGTAGGGCCTGTGTAAATGCCTTTCACGCCCAATGCAAATAGCGTTAGCAAGATAACGATCGCTTTTTGCTCGAACCAAGAAAGCACAAGTGTGAGTGGCAGTTCATTGATGTCACAGTCAAACTCTTTCGCCAGTGCAAGTGCAAGCTGGATTGCAGAGTAAGCATCGTTACATTGGCCCACATCCAATAGGCGAGGGATGCCGTTGATATCGCCAAACGTATTCTTGTTGAAGCGGAACTTACCACACGCCAACGTCAGGATTAGCGTATCTTCTGGCGCTTCAGCCGTAAAATCGGTGTAGTAGCTGCGTTCCGCTTTATCGCCGTCACAACCGCCGACTAGGAAGAAGTGCTTGATGTTACCTTGCTTCACTTGGTCGATAACCGCAGGGGCGGCGTTCATCAGTGCATTGCGCCCAAAACCAACCGTGATGTGGTGTTCGATTTCATCGTGTTGGAAACCGTCTTGCGCTAGGGCACATTCAATCACTTGGCTAAAATCATCGCCTTCGATGTGAGCCACACCAGGCCAGCCAACAATACTACGGGTGAATAGACGGTCTGCGTATTGACCCACATTTGGATTCAACAAGCAGTTTGACGTCATTACGATTGCGCCAGGGAAGTTTGCGAATTCTTTCTGCTGGTTTTGCCATGCGCTGCCGTAGTTACCGACGAGATGAGGGTATTTCTTCAGCTCAGGGTAGCCGTGTGCAGGCAGCATTTCGCCGTTGGTGTAAACGTTAATGCCTTTGCCTTCAGTCTGTTGCAGGATTTTTTCTAGGTCATGCAAATCATGGCCAGAAACAAGAATGCATTTGCCTTTTACTGGCTTGACGTTCACCGTGGTTGGTTCTGGATGGCCGAAGGTCGTTGTTTCACCTTGGTCGAGCATTTCCATCACTTTGTAGTTCATTAGGCCAATGCGCATTGAGCAATCAAGTAGTTCGCCGAGATCTTCAGGATCTGTGCCCAACCACGCCATGATTTCATGGTATTCGGCATAGATATCGTTGTTTGTTTGCTCAAGAACACGTGCGTGCTCCATGTACGCTGCGGCACCTTTAAGGCCGTATAGGCAAAGTAGGCGCAGGCCAATAACATCTTCATGTACTTGGTCTTTACCACGGTTAACGGCAACTTGAGGAGCAAAAGCTAAGATTGCTTCTGCACTGTTTGGCAGCTCAAAGTGAGCAACCGCAGGAATGTCAGCAACTTCGGTATCGGCGAGCGTGGCTGCAGACATCACTTGCTCTTTTAGCAATACTTTGTAAGTTGCTGCTTGAGAAGTCAGCTCTAGGACACGTTCAGGGTCGAAGTTTACGTTCGTCAATGTAGAGAAAAATGCTTTTGGTGCCCATTGGTTGATTTCATCGTTAATGATATTGAATTCAAGTGCTTTTGATGCCCAAAAAGAAACCCCTTGCAGTGTGTAAACCAACACGTCTTGTAGGTCTGATACTTCAGAAGTTTTGCCACACATGCCTTGTGCAAAAGAACAACCTTTAACAGCAGGGGTTTGAATTGTCTGTTCACATTGAATACAGAACATATTGGGTTCTCCAGTGATTGTTTTAATAGTCGTGATGTTGACCACTAGAGAGCAGAATGCGTGCCAATTGTTATCTTATTGATTTATATTCAATTTTATCGTTTTTAGATGAGTGATTGATGTAATTAAGACAACGCAGTTGATGTCTTAATTACATCGGCTTCTTGTGGTTGGTTATTTATTGATCCCGAGCTTTTTACCCATCCGATATAAGTTCCCGCGATCCATTTGTAAAAACTCCGCTGCTTTTGCCCAAACGCCACCAGTTTGGCTCAAAGCATGTTCAATTAAATCACGCTGATAGCTTTCTATTAGCTCTCGCATTGGCTGGCTTTCTTTAGGCAGATAATGCGATGTGTTTTTTACATCATCGAGAGCCAGTGAGGTGTCGAAATGGTTAAGCATGATCGTGCTCGCACCTTGTTGAATGGCGTGTAAAGCCGCGCGAGTTAAAGTGTGTTCGAGCTCGCGTACGTTTCCGTACCAAGGTAAAGACTCCAGTTGAGTCAACACTTTAGGGTGAACGTGCAGATTGGGCGCATTAAATTGTTGGCGTACCTTTTCTAACAGATATCCGGCTAAAACGGGAATATCACCGTCACGGGCACGAAGTGGGGGAACTTGGATTGGGAATACGTTTAAACGGTGGAAAAGGTCTGCTCGAAATGCGCCAGCTTCGACTTCTTTTTCCAGCTGTCGATTGGTCGCGGCGATGATGCGCACATTGACCATCAAATGCTGATCGCTACCCACACGTTGCAGCTCGCCTTGCTGAATTACGCGCAGCAATTTTGCCTGCAAAATCAAAGGCAGTTCGCCCACTTCATCAAGGAAAATCGTTCCACCGTCTGCCAGTTCAAACTTACCGGCACGGTGGCTATTAGCTCCTGTAAATGCGCCTTTGACATGGCCAAACAGTTCACTCTCAGCCAGACCTTCAGGCAGGGCCGCACAGTTGACGTAAATCATCGGCTTATCGCTACGATGAGATTGCGCGTGCACCGAGTGCGCGACCAGTTCTTTACCAGTACCGGTCTCTCCTGTGATAAGTACCGCGTAATCCGATTGAGCAACGGTCGCAATGCTGTTTCGTAACTGGTTGATCTGCGGACTCAAACCCACCATTTCGCCATGTTGGGAACGGGCTTGTTGGATAAGGGTTTGAGTGACGCTTTTCTGCTTTTGGTTTTGTGCTTTGAGCGCTTTTAATTGAGCAATGTTACGCAATGTCGCAGCGGTCAAAGCCGCCAAGGTTTCGATAGCGACAGGATCGATATCATCAAACGCGCCCACCGTTAGGGCATCCATGGTTAGTGCGCCAACAAGTTGTCCTTCCACATACAAGCTAAAGCCCATGCAATCGTGAACATCAATGCACTGGTTTTCGGTTAATAGTGTGCCGTCAAAAGGATCAGGCAGTGAACAATCGGCATCGAAACGCACTGGTTCACGGCTATGAATAATGGCATCTAAGCGTGGATGTGCTTTGGGGAAATAGCGACGACCTAAGACCGAGCTGGATAAGCCTTTTACCGCGACAGGAGTCAGAAACCCATCCTCATCGAAGATAAACAGGCAACTAGCATCACATGGGAATACTTGCGCGACCCCATCAATGAGGTTTTGATATTGTTGTTCGTGAGAGCGATTAGAGCTGAGGTTTAGCGCGATATTAAGGAGTACGTGGTCAACAGTCGGAGTCATAACAAGCCCAAAGTTATCTGGAATGGGCTCATGCTAGCAACTTGATGTCATTTGAACATCGAAAGGTGTGGGAGATTGATGTTCCATTGACGACGATCAAACTTGATACAAATAGAATCGCGCAAGCCGATGAGTAAGCAACGTACGCTTGCGCGGATTAAGCTCTTTGAAACAAAACAGCAGACCAATGGAAAGGAGTAACCGCGTTCAAATTAGCGAGGAACAACCCTTGCTTCATTGCCAGACATGTTGATTTGAACCGCTTGGCCTGGCTGAAAAATCATGTTTGGGTTTGCTTCTTGAACGACAGAGATTATTTTTCCATCCTCTAAGCGAATAGTCAGATTCACACCATTTCGTTTCGCGGTTGCTTCAGCAGCTTTACTGCCGGCATAACCACCCAGAAGACCACCACCAATAGCTGCGATATCCGAGCCAGAGCCGCCCCCGACTTTTGAGCCTAATATACCACCCACGGCGGCACCAGCGATTGTGCCTATGGCGTTGGATTGGGTAGAGGCATCAATGGTTACTGGTTCAACTTTTTCAATCGTTCCGTAGTAAACCTGCTGAACTTTGCGCGTGTCTGAAGAGCCGTATGCATCTCCGTACGGGTTAGGTGAGGTACAGCCGCTAAGCATAACAATACAAGACATGATGAGCAGCATACCTAGCTTGACGTATTTTTTCATATAGCCTCCGAATGATTTCTCTCCATCCAAAGAGTATATACCCCAATTTAATATATGCTTTAGTGTTATATAAAACAGGTACTTAGCGGCTGTTCTCTCAAGAAAACGTGAACTTCTAAGTGGTTTAATGGCCTTTAAGCGTATGAAACCCAGAGTAAATACGTGTGAGTGTGGTAAACCAACATGCTGCACCAAAGATATAAGCAATGACGGCAAAGTGTTGCGGTAACAAACAAAATAGCACCAAACAACCAATGGTTTCAGTACCTTCGGTTAAACCGCTCATGTAGTAGAGAGATTTGTGTTTATACACTGGATTATCGATGCCTTGTTTGCCTGCCATGATGGCAAAAGCCAAAAAGCTGCTTCCCGTCCCGACAAAGGAAAAAATCAAAAATGCCCCTGCAATGGCATTTTGTTCTGGGTTTGCCAACACAAAACCAAAAGGAATCAGGGAATAGAACAGAAAATCCAAGCTGATATCGAGAAAACCACCCGCATCGGTAATGCCTTGAATTCTCGCCAGTGCGCCGTCTAATCCATCACAGATTCTGTTCAGCAAAATAAACAGCAACGCCAACAAGTACTGTTCGGCGATCAAAGCCGGTAGGGCAAAACAGCCAAGCACAAAACCAAATACTGTCGTCTGATTTGCGGTGATGCCACATTTATCGAGGTATGTCGCACTGAGTGCCAGCGGTTTGCGGATGAGCTTTATACTCAGGCTATCAAGCATGGTTTGTCTCCCACGGCCAATTTAGGCAGCGGCTGCCATCAGGAATATCATCCTCATCGTGCGTTACCATCAAAGTAGGGATGTTCGCTTGCTGTAATTGTTTGACCACCCAGTTGCGAAATTGTACACGCAGGTCTTTATCCAACTTGCTATAGGGTTCATCAAGTAGCGCAACTTTCGGCTTTGCCAGCAGCATACGAGTCAATGAGATACGGGCGCGTTGTCCTCCGGAGATTTGATCTGGGAAGGATTCGGCAAGTTTGGTCAATGCAATGTTCTTAAGTGCTTGCATGGCGTGTGCTTTACGCTCCTCACCTTTGATTGAGTTTGGTAGCGCGAATGCAAGATTCTCCCATACCGTTAAGTGAGGGAAGAGCAAATCTTCTTGGAATAGAATACCAACCTGCCGCTTATGTGCAGGGAGGGCATCCAACTTTTCGTTATCAAGCGTAATGGAGCCAGAGTAGTTGAACTCGGCGGAGAGGTGTCCAGCAATGGCATCCAACAAAGTGGATTTACCACAACCGCTTGGTCCCATCAGAGTAACAATTTCACCTTTCTCTACGGTCATGTTGAACGCTGAGAAAAGCGTGTCGCCATTGGTTTTACGGATGGCGAGGTTTTCGAGACAAAGACTCATTCAGTAGTAAACCTTTTATAGACAAGCGGCGATACTTCACGTGCAAGCGGCTTAGTAGTATCGCAAAAGAGAAGAACAAGAACGGCAAGAGTGCTTGCCAAATGGCATAAATCGCGGTGACACGTCGGTCAAAACCACTGGATAGCGCAACGGCTTCGGTGGTGATGGTGCTAATGCGCCCAGCCCCTAGCACCAGTGTCGGTAGGTATTGCGCCAGACTTACGCTAATACCGACCGCCCATGCGAATGTAATTGCAGGTAGGAGGATTGGCAGTTTCACTTTTAACCAAGCTTGCATCGGTGATTTACCCAAGCTGAGTGCGACGCGAGTTAAGCCGTTGTCGAAGCTGCGCCACGGGCCGTCTAGCGAGAGGTAAATAAATGGGAATGCGAAGAACACATGCGCCCAGCATACCCAAAAGAAATACGCGTTACTGTTAAAATACAGTGTCACTACTTGCATACCGAATAGCACCGATAGCTGAGGAATCAGCATTGGGATGGCGATAATGTAACCGGGCACCTGCCAGCGATAACGAAGGCGATACTCGTGTGCGATCAAGGCAAGGACTAGAGCGACGGTCGCGCTGATAACAGCAATCAGCATGCTCTGTTCCAGCGTGCCAAGAATGCTGTGCCATCCGTATTCCCAAAAACGCAGGCTATAGCGGCTCGGTAGTAAATCTGGAAAGCGCCAGCGTTGAGCAAAGCTCCATACCACCATGAGTGGAATCATTAGAAGTGCGAGTAGCGCAATCAGTGAAAACAGGGTCTTACCGGGTAAACGAAACCCGTTTCGACCAGAGTACTGCCAGCGTTTGAAGCCTTTGGTAATACACCATTCCATTAAGCGTGCAAATCCAATCACAAGGCTAGCGATCGCAAACAACACTACCGCGCCTGCGGCAGCTCTTGGTAGTAGCGATAAATCAGGGTCGTTAAACCACTGCCACACTAAAACCGCAAATGTTGGTGGGTTGGTAGGGCCAATAATCAATGCAACATCGACAACCGACAAGCTGTAAGCCAATACCGCCAGCATTGGAAAGCGCAGTTTTGCTATCCATTGTGGGAACACGCACTTCCACCACGCTTGTGCCGAACTGTAGCCCATCGAATGACTGACTTTTTCAATCTTATCGACTTTCAATTGCTGAAGAATAGGAATACTCATCAACAATAAAAACGGCACTTCTTTAATCGCAAGCATGATGACCAAACCGAATGCATGCGGGTCTTTAATCAGCAATGCTAAGTCATTCACCGTTTGCGCATTGGGATCGTAACCAAACAGTTGGTTGAGAACACGAACGCCCATACCAGTTGGGGCAAACAAGAACGCAAAGCCAATCGCAAACGCTACGTGCGGCATGGCAAGAAGTGGCGAGAGGCTTACTTCAATTTTTCGCCAAAACTTGCTGCCCCACGATGCTTGCAAAATCGCAAATGTGATCAAGCAAGCCAAGTAGCTACTGAAAATGGCAGAGTAGAAAGTCAGCCCGATGGATGTCCAAACACCCTCCCAATCAAAAACAGCGTTAAAGCCATCTAAAGAAAAGTGATGCAAGCCGATAGGAGGCACATAACCGAGCGCAGAGACCACCACTCCGAGTAGTCCCGGAATGGTAGGCAAAATACAAACAGCGATAATGACTAAATATAGCGCTCTTAACATGGGCTCTTATTAATTTCCGTAGCGTTTCAACCATTCTTTTTCTAAGGCAGATTGCCAGCTTGGATGCGGCTCAGCGATAGATTTGAATTGTTGAGTATTTTTAGCCGAACCTGTTAGGTATTGGCTGCTTAGCACTGAAGGATCGCCCCAGATGTTAAGGTTACCTTTGCGAGATTGTGCTTCAGGGCTCAATAAAAAGTTTATCGCAACTTGCGCACCGGCACTGGCATTTGCGTTCCAAGGAATCGCTAAGAAGTGAATGTTTGAGAGTGCACCTGCGTCCATCGCATACGCTTTGGTGGTTTCTGCAAGGTTACCGCTCGACTGAGCAGAGAAAACCGCGTTCGGGTTAAAGGTAATTGCCAGGTCAGTCTGACCATCATCCAGTAGTTGAAGGGTTTCTGCTGTACCGCCTGGGAACTGTTTACCACCGCGCCAAGCGACTTTATGGAACTCATCTAGATAAGCCCACAGCGGTTGAGTGATTTGCTCAAATGTTTCACCAGTGACTGGTTTTTGTAAAGCGGGATCGTTGTTGGTCAACTCAATCAACAGTGCTTTAATAAAGCTTGTACCATGAAACTCTGGTGGGCGAGGGTAAGTTAGGCGATTTGGAAACGCTTTTGCGTAACTCAGCATTTCTGCGAATGATTTTGGAGGGTTATGCAGGGTTTGCTCATCATGGATAAACACTAATTGCCCCACACCCCAAGGTGCTTCCAGACCTTCAGTCGGCTCTGAAAAATCCACATCAATTGGCAATGATTTATCGACGTATTGCCAGCTTGGCAAACCTTCAACAAAAGGACCAAACAGCAATTGGTTATCCTTCATTGATTTGAAGTTTTCGCCATTGATCCAAACCATATCAACACTGCCACCGCTGTTTTTACCTGCGGCTTTTTCTGCGATAAGTCGAGTGGTGGTCTCAGAAATATCGGTGACTTTAACGTGGTTTAGCGTCACGTTATAACGCGATTTTAGCTCTCTACTCGCCCACTGGATGTAGCGATTAATTTCTTGGCTTCCGCCCCAAGCATGAAAGTAGACGGATTGTCCGTCGGCTTGTTGTTCGATTTTTTGCCATTCACTAGCAACCGATGAGTTGGCAAAAGAAGATGTCGCGAAAGTGGTGGCTAAAATGCCAACGGTACTGAGTAGCTTTTTCATATCTATTCCGTGTTATGTCTTTTTATTCTCGTTTCCGACGTTATTGACGTCTAAACAAGTCGCTCCGCTTTGTTACAAGGATAGTAATCCATCTCTCTCTATTATCAATGACAATCCCAAACGGAATCACTCATTGATTCAAAGAATTATTCTCAATGTGAAGCAAAACGAAGAAAGGACAATTCTGGTGTCGTTTTAGGTATACAAGAGCGGACCGCTTGTTTGACGATATTCTTTCAAGTAATTGAAAATTATTGTCCTCAAGCAACTTCAATATGTTGATTTGGAAGACTGAACCCGCGTCGTAGACGTGGCGTTGAGTGCGTAAAGATGGAAAGAGTTTGTCGTTTTAAACGATTTTGCTAACCGAAACGTGCGAAACAGACATCCTGCCTGCTTTGATATGGATTAGGAGGCATAAAAAAAGCAGCCATTTTATGGCTGCTCTTAGAATATGAAATGGGACTTAGTTTACCCAATCACGCAACTGAAACGTTAGTTCGTGATCGTCATTTTTAAGCATTAGCCCTTCTTTGGTTAGCGTTATATCACTCCATTCAGTAAGAGTTTCAGACATCGCTTGCTCAATTTTCATTTGGTCATCCATACACATCTTCATGGTCATTCCCATTTTTTCGATGCGTAGTTGATTGTTTTTTAGTTCAGCTTGACCAAAGAAGTTGTTACACCCCGCGTTACCATTTGCAGTCAGATTTTCTCCGATTTCTAAGCGAGGCGCTTGCTGACGTTCTTTTAATTCGATGTTTTTACCATCAATCTGAACCAGCTCCCAATTATGGTGCTGTAAATCTTGAGCCGTAATTTCTTTCACATTGTCACCGTTGCTAGCACATGCAGTCATAAGAACAGGAAGAGAGATTGCTGTAACTAACGTTTTTAGGCTAAGCTTCATTTTATAGACTCCGTTTTTAGAAAACGTGGTAAGTATAGGTAATAAAACACTGTTTTTGTCAGCATAAGGTAATAGTTTCGTATTACTGTGACAGAGTCCAGTTTATATACTCAAACGGCTTCAAGGTGCAAGATGTATAGCACTGTTGGGAGCGTATATTGAAGTCGTTATAATATCATTACAGCACAGCGAGCAAAAAACGGTTAGAGCATGGAGCAACTAGAGTTTTTTACCGTCCCAAACCCTTGCGTTGGTATTTGTAGTGTGGACGAAAAAGGGTATTGCAAAGGATGTATGCGTAAAAGAGAAGAGCGATTTAACTGGCTCACTTATACGCCTGCTCAACAGTTGCATGTAATTAAGCTATGCCGTCAGCGCTATAGAAGAAAGGTATTGGCAGGGAAGGGAAAGGCAGAAGAGTCTCAAGAAGAATTATCACCACAGCAAAATCTCTTTTAAATTTCGAATTATCCCGGCTCGGCAATAATCAATGATGAGCCGGGACTGTATTAGCTCTTACTATGCGGTGCGTGTAAGGCAAACTCGTTAAATTAGCGCTACTTCATTGACCAACGGTCACTGACCCATCCCCCAGCATGTTCGTCAAAGTGGCTTCCTGAAAATCGATGATTGAATTCAACATCTAATTTACTAGTAGGGCGTTCATCCATCAGTTGATGAATGTATCTCGCCATAGGGTCCGTGCAAGCTTCGCGCTCTCTACGGGTAACCACTTCTTTGATCATTTGAAGTCTGTAGCTATTGCTGGCTCGTTTCATTTTTGACCTCCTGAACTCGATGGCAGCAGTTTGAACATATTGACGTCCAGATCGCTGCTCATTGGTGAACGCTTGGCGGCGAATCACCTTCGTTTTAGGTCAAAAAGACAAATTGTTTGAGAGCAGTGTTTGTAACGCCATTCACATCTTTCCTAGAATCATCCACTAAGCTACGAAACTTCATAGCGAAAAGTCAGTTGATGAATCTGTATTTTCGAAAGACCTTATCAAACATAGAAGCCCAGCACATGGGCGTCAACAACACAAATGAATAATTTTTGAACACTTTATGAAGGGCGATAATTTTCAGCACTTTAACGAAAATAAAAAAACCGAAGCGTCACGCTTCGGTTTTTAGGGAGGCTCTGACGGAACAACTTCTAAAAGCTCTTCACGTCAGAGTGTAAGGTGTTTTTAGCTATTAGTTGCTGGGCAACCTTTCACAGCTTGACCGTTACTGAAGTACTTGATGTTTTCTAAGTTCTTGTTGTAGCTATCCGCAGAGATCTGTGGGTTATTTACGAAGAACTCACGTAAAACGTATGCATCGGTTAGCTGGGTAGATTGAACATCGATGATTGGATAGTTATCGCCACCAGCAGCACTGAAGCTGATTACAGAGAATGTGTACGTTGCGTCTAGATCGAAGCCTTTATCGTTAATGTCGGTAATGGTTACTGAGCCAGCATCACAATCTACATCTAAAGTGATGTTATCTAGTTGAGCGTAAGCACCAGAGCCTGCAGATTTCGTTGCTACGACATCAAGGTACTCTTTTACTTCTTGACCAGTCATTGTCGCTTTAGTCACGAAGTTACCGAACGGCTGGACTGTAAGTACGTCACGGTAAGTGATGTCACCATCTTGGATTGAATCACGCACACCGCCAGAGTTCATCACACCAAAGTCAGCATCTACCGTTTTGTAAGTACGGTATGCCTCGCCTAGTAGGTGACCTAGATTAGTTTGCTGAGAGCGAACTACGTTACGATCACCTTCTAACTTACCCGTCGTATTAGAAATCTTCTCATCTAATAACTCTTGACCTTGCTGTTGGTATGGCAGTAGTAACGCTTTTACCGTCGCATCTTGTTGAATGCGTTCACCGATCACTTCATCGTTGTCGTCCAAAAGGTTTACAGGAATCAGTGCGTAATTCGCTAAGTGAAGCTTGCCGTCGTAATATTCGAAGTCCGCACGACCCACATATTTACCCCACTCATGCGCTTGCATAATCCAAGTGCCTTTTTGTTGGTCTGGCGCGCAATCATCACCAGGTTTGAAATCAGCATACTCATTGGTACCTGGCTCCATACACACTGGGTTTTGTGAGTGACCACCGATGATAGCGTCTAGTTGTCCCTCTTCGAGAGAGCGAGCGAGCTTCACGTCCCCTGGTGCTTCACTACCATTATTACCATCTTGGTAGTGACCCATGTGCGTCGTTGCAAATACTAGGTCTACTTTTTCGTTTTCTTCGATTTCCTTAAGTACTTTTTTGATTTCAACTTGAGGGTCTTCGAAGTGGATGTTTGATACGTTGTCTGGATTGACTAGCTTCGCCGTGTCCTGGGTGGTTAGACCAATTACAGCGATCTTAAGGCCGTTGATAGTAAATACTTTGTAAGGGTCGAAGTAACGCTCATTGGTATCTTTCTTATAGATATTCGCAGCCAGCATAGGGAAGTCAGCTAGCTCAGCTTGCATATCGAGAATATCTAGTGAGTTATCAAACTCGTGGTTACCGACAGCCATTGCATCGTAACCAAGTAGGTTCATCCCTACGAAGTCTGGAACCGCATCTTGCATGTCTGATTCTGGTACGCCGGTATTAATATCACCGCCAGACAGCAGAATGGTTTCACCGCCTTTTGCTTCGACTTCTGCGCGAATAGATTCGATTAAAGTGTGACGCGCAGCCATGCCATATTCGCCGTCGCTGTTATGCCAAAAGCGACCATGGTTATCGTTAGTGTGGAGAACGGTGAACTTAGTACAAGAATCTGCAGTCTCGCAGGTTACTGGAGAATTATCGCTGTCTGAGCCGCATCCTGCTAGCGCAGCGCCCACTGCCATTACCAAAAGAGATTTGGAAAACTTCATAAGGGATCCTTTCTTTGTGATTTTGTTATTGTTACGGCGTGAAATATACGGAATTAATGTGAAACTTTAGTGATCTATCTCTTATTTATACTTCTATCGGAGAAATGAATTAATAAGCCTGCAAACTACGTCTCCAATTAAACAGAAATAGTTTTTAGTATATTGAAATTAGAGGGAGGGGGTTATTTTGTGAAGTGGCCAATTGAATGAATGTGGTTTGTGTGAATCAATGCGCATTTTTGCGAAGTATAGCGCTGATTTTGGTGATTATTTTGCCAAGTTCATGTTTTTCTTAGCAGCTATGACACAAATCGTTATAAATTTTCGCTCTGATGATGAGGGAAATATTTTGTATATAAAATGATCACTGTAAAACCCAAACTCGTTTGATCTTGGCTTACTCTGTTTAATACAACCAGAAAGGGTATTTCTCTCTGTACTATAATTGCGACCGTTTAGAAATCTTATGCCTTAGATATCGTTTATTTATTCTTATTCGATACCTTACCGTGTTTATCCCGCTTTCGATACCCGGATGTTAAAACAAATAGATTCAATCTAATGAGCGAAAGTGAAACGTAAATAACGAGGCGTTTTCTTCGGATATTACGATGTGCACTATCATTGAATTAATGAAAATGAAATAGAGTAATGTAAAGCGTTGCATCTGTGGCTGCTCGCTTTGAGCTTCGATTTAAAGAGTAGGGTTGAAAGAATTTGTAAGTGGTGAATTTTAAGAAAGGATAGTAATGAGATACACAGTAAGGAACGCAGTCAGAGAGGAAGCAACTCAAATCGCCAAGATACATGTTGATTCGTGGCAGGTAGCATACAAAGGGTTAATGCCACAGAGCTACATCGATCAGTTTACGATTGAGCGCCGAGAAAGGATGTGGACGCGAGTCATGACTGAGCAACTGGCCCAATTGATCGTCGTTGAGAGACAAGGGGAAATCGTCGGCTTTTTAAGTTACGAACTACCTAACCACACCTGTGAAGATAAAACGGCGTGGGTAACATGTTGCTATGTCTCTCCTTTGCATTATGGGCAAGGGGCAGGGAGTGCATTATTAGATGAACTAGAAACGCGTCTACTCTCTACGCCCGTTATGCAGATAAGTTTGAAAGCACTGGATACCAATAAACAGGGGCTTAACTTTTACAAGAAGTGTGGTTTTGTGCGTACTGGAGAGGAAGAGGCGGAAATCATTGACCGTATGACGCTGACGGATCTCACTTTAGTGAAGTACATTGCCCGTTCGTAAATCAATTGTTATATGCCACATATAGTAAAACCCCGGAGGTGGTAAGACTCCGGGGTTTTGAAATTTTTTAGATGTCTCGGTTGGTAAGTCCGATTATCTTTAATGCAAAAGGTTTGGATTTAATCCGATTAATTCCTTGGTAGGGAATTAGATACGGATGAAGTCCATGTGTTCAACTTTTGGCTTGAACGCGTGACGTTGAACGTCTTGTGGCTTAACTTTAACTTCTTTGCCATCGATAACTAGAACTAGGCCTTCGTAGAATTCAGGCTTGTCCATTTGGTTTACGATGTCGTCGTGGTTAAGAACGATAGCTACTGCTGCTTCTTCACCGCCGTATACAACTGCAGGGAATTTGCCAGCGTGACGTAGGCGGCGGCTCGCACCTTTACCTAGTTCAGTACGTACTACTGCTTCGAATTTCATAGTATTTACTCTCAAATTAGTAAAAATCAAATGTTCACAATCAACAATGCGACCTTGTTGTTCGTGGTAAAGCTTGAAACAGGAACTGTTCAAGCGAGCGCGGATACTATCATTCCACTTATAAATGGGCAACCCAAATCGTATCCAAATCAACAAAAAGGTATGATTTGGCTAGGTGTAAGGCTATCCCTTTTAACGCTTTGCTTGGATTTTGTTCACATCGGCTTCATTTTCATCGGTTTACTAATCATGGTCCGAAGAACACAGTTTATGCGTTATATGCTTTATGTTCGGCTGAGGTGTAAGACTAAAGATGCTTTTAAGCCACCTAAAGCGCTCGCTTCCAGTGTTAATTGACCTCGGTAACTGTGTGCCATTTCACTGACTATATTTAGACCAAGACCTGAACCAGGGGTTGCTTCATCCAATCTAACGCCTCTCTTGATTACTTGACTCAGTTTCTCTTTAGGGATACCTGGTCCGTCATCTTCAATGATGATGTGTATGTTGTCTTTATCCTGAGAGGAGTGCACACGAATCATGTTGTTGGCCCACTTATAGGCATTTTCAAGCAAGTTACCCAGCATTTCGTCGAGATCGGTCTGCTCTACCGCTACATTCAGCTCTGAATCAAGTTCATTAATTAAGGAGATATCTCGGCTCGCATACACTTTATCAAACGCCATTGAGATAGCATCCACACGCTCTGCTGGGTTCGATTTCACTGATAAAATATTCATAGACCCCGCCATACGAGTACGACCCAAATGGTAATCGATATGGTCTTGTATTTGATTGATTGGAGTACGCAGACGGGATTGCGTACTAGGTTCTAACGTCTGTACTTCATTTTTTAGGACAGAAAGTGGGGTTTTTAGTGCATGTGAGAGATTGCCTGCATGATTCCTAGCTCGTTCTAACAATTCCTGATAATGGAAAAGCAGAGCGTTGAGGTCGAAGATAAGAGGAGAAATCTCTTTCGGATAGGTTTCTTCTAGACTCTTTTTGTTACCAGACTTCAGCTCGGCCAACTCTTTTTGTAACTTTGTAAGCGGACTCAATGACCATGCAATTTGCAGCAAAATGACGGCAAGAACCCCTGCGAATAATAAGCCTAAAATAAGCCAGAGTTGCCCGATTAGCGTTTGCAGGGTGCTTTTGATAGGCTCTTCATCAATACCAATAATGATATGGATAGGTCCATCGTAATCTGGTAAGTACAGAGCTTTTTCGATGGTAATCAGCCTTTCGCCTCTCGCGCCGTAAGCATCGTTATCCAGACCTTTGTATTCGATTTTTTTGTCCCACAAAGAACGAGAACGCTCGAGACTCGTCTCAGTGGAGGCACTCCAATATAAACCACTGTAAGGTCGGTTAAATCGAGGGTCTGAGAGCAGAGCAGCGAGTGAGAGGTGCCCAGTCTCATCGACTTCTAACTGAGCGGCGATTTCATCCATAAAAATGCTCAGCTGTGAGCGAGTGTCGTCAACCATATAGTTGTACACTTGGGTCGGTATCGTCACACCAGCTGCGAGGATCATTGCCGTCAACCAAACGATCGCCGCTAAAACGAGGCGACTTTTGATACTCAGTCGTTTTATTGCGTTCAACGGTAGCCTGTTCTTATTCGGCATTTAATTGGTATCCCAACCCTCGGACAGTTTTGATGATCTTTGGCGCGATTTTTTTGCGAATTCGGCCGATAAAAACTTCGATTGTGTTGGAGTCACGATCAAAGTCTTGTTTGTAAATGTGCTCGACGAGTTCGGTGCGAGAAATTACTTTTTCTGGGTTATGCATAAAGTAAGCGACCACTTTATACTCCAGTGCCGTTAAGCTTACTGCTTGCCCTTGCCACATTACTTTAGAAGTGCGCGTATCCAAGCTCAAGTCGCCAATTTGCATCACAGGAGAGGCGTTACCTGATGCTCTTCGTAGTTGTGCGCGAATACGAGCGATAAGCTCAACCATTTCAAACGGCTTAGTTAGGTAATCGTCTGCACCTGCGTTTAGACCTTCAACTCTCTGCGTTAGGGTATCGCGAGCACTCAGGATAACGACAGGGGTATTGATGTTTTCATCACGAATGCCTTTTAGCACGGTGAGGCCATCCAATTTCGGCAGTCCTAGATCAAGAACAATAGCGTCCCATTCTTCCGATGTCGCGCGATACAGAGCGTCTATGCCATCTTGAGATAATTCTGGTACCCAGCCGGTACTTTCTAATGTTTCGATGATTTGCTCGCCTAAACGAGGGTCATCTTCAACGACAAGTATTTTCATATTGGTGATTCTTATTATGTTTGGAGTGTTATCGAAGTAAGTTACGCATTGCGTCGGGATTACGCATTAGACCAGTTTAGTTGTTTTGTGGCTTTAACGCTTTGTTAAAGCTGCGACCTTTGATCTCAAGCATTTCCAGCGTGGCGGCGTCATACTCAACTTTCAGGACGCTATTGTTGTACAGGATTTTCAGTTCATACACCCAAGCATCATCATCTTCTTCAAGCTCGACCTTGATGATACGGCCGTATAGGTCGTTTTCTACTGCGGCGTAAAGGTCCGAAAATGGTCGTATATATCCTTGTTGAACCGCGCGATAGACCTCATCTTGATCTTCATCGAATTCAATACGTGTTCCAGGATTTTCGACATCTTGCACGATGGCGTGACCATTTTGTGAGGCATAGTAGTCGTCATGCTTGGCGAAACTTGGTGCACACATCAATGTCGTGATAAGGCCGAAAAGTAACGCAGAATGTTGAGAAGTCGTTGCTTTATACATAGTCAAACCTTTTCTAGAACGTTAGCCGCAGTATATCGGATATAGATGAACAGAGAGTGAATCATCGAGTTCAGTTTTACTAAATGTTGCGGACGTTATTTCAACTCGTCTTCAAAAATTTTGTCTCGCAATTTCCAAAAGCGACCGGATTTCCTTGCAATAACAAACTGAGGTAAACGGAAACGATGTTGATTGGCAACAACACGTGTCGGTGAAGCCTCTTCAAAAGGGCGATGCTTGTCTGCCAAGTGAGGGCGCACAAACTGGTCTTTAAATGTTTGTTTTTGTTTTTTGGTACTCAATGACCAAAACTCATGAACTAACGCATTGCCTTCTCCTTGGTATGGTTCACCAGAATACGTCACCTTGAGTTGAGATTTACCATCACTGGACTTGAATACTGACAGGTCCATTTCTGTGCATTCAAAGATTAATGCATCCTTCAGATTAAGGGCTTCTTTTAATTTTTTATCTGGATCAACAAGCGTTGCGTCACACTCATGACAAATGCGCGCAGCAATATCGTTGTCGGCACCACATTCACCACAGTATTTGGCACGAAAACGGTAGCCACAGTGTTCACGCTCGCCTGTGTCTTCATCTTCAAAGTAACCCTGGCAACGTCTGCCAAAGTGTTCAACCAAGAAACCGTTACTATCCAACTTACCCCAGAAGTTGTTATTGAATCCGCAAGCCGGGCAGGGAATCGTGATAATTTCACTGTCAGAGTCTGGTTTGGGATCACCGACTTCAGGTTGGTATAAATCGTAGCTGTTGCCTGCGTAATCAAGCACTAAACATTCTGATTTTCCGTCTGATAAGCGTAATCCTCGCCCTACAATCTGCTGGTATAGACTGACTGACTCTGTTGGTCGCAAAATCGCGATTAAATCGACATGCGGCGCATCAAACCCGGTAGTCAGTACCGAAACATTGACCATATATTTTATTTGACGATTCTTGAACGCTTGGATGATCGCGTCACGTTCCGGCGTAGGTGTATCACCAATGACGATTTCAGTTTCGCCTTCTGGCAGTAAACTGTGGATCTCTTGTGCGTGTCGGACAGTCGCGGCGAAGATCATGACACCTTGACGTTCTCTCGCATATTGCATGATTTGCTCAACAATTTGCGGAGTGGCGCGTTTGGCTTTATCGATCACCATGTCCATTTCTGCTTCTTTGTAGCGTCCGGTGTTTGCGGGTTTTAGTTGCGAGAAGTCATAAGACAAAACAGGCGCGTCCATCATTCGTGCCGGAGTGAGGAAGTTTTCGTCGAGCAAGTAACGGATCGGCAGTTCGAAAATACAATCGCGGAAGAATCGAGGCTCTTCGGTGCGTACTTGACCTCGGGTATGGTACTGATAAATCCAGCCCATTCCTAAACGATAGGGCGTTGCAGTTAGTCCCAGCACCTTAATGCCTGGGTTCAGTTCTCGTAAGTGAGTAATAACTTTTTGGTAGCTGCTGTTTTTGTCATCCGGCACACGATGGCACTCATCAATAACGAGCAGAGAAAACTGGTTTTTGAACGAATCTAAGTTACGTACGACCGATTGAACCGAAGCAAACACGACTTGCTGATCAGTTTCTTTTCGTCCTAATCCCGCTGAGAAGATAGAACCTTTTAAACCATAACCTTCATACTTCGCGTGGTTTTGCTCGACTAGCTCTTTAACGTGAGCGAGGACTAACACTCTCCCTTTCGCAAGGCGAGCAAGCTCTGCGATCACCAAGCTTTTTCCGGCACCAGTAGGCAGTACGATCACTGCTGGTGTCGAGTGTTTACGAAAGTAATGAATGACTGCTTTAACCGAGTCGGCTTGATAAGGGCGAAGTGTGTACATGAAAATATGTGAAATTGCTCAACTATTCGAACGAGGAACGCTATAATACCTGACTTTTATACCCAAGTGACCTTTAAACCGAGATTTGGAGGTTACTTGGGTATAATTCAATGAGGTATTCATGCGTTTAGATAAATATTTGTGTGACGCTCTGGGTGCAACACGCAAACAGGCAACAAAGATCATCAAAAGTGGTGACATCACCGTTGACGGTGAGGTTCAAAAAAGTGGTGCATTTAAAGTACCTGAAGGTGCGGAAGTAATGTGGGAAGACCGCGTTATTGGTGCTCCTGGCCCTCGTTACATTATGTTGTACAAGCCTGCTGACTTTGTTTGTTCACATGAAGATGGCTACAACCAAACTGCATTCGCATTGCTCGATGAGCCTAAAATTGAAAACCTTCACTTTGCGGGCCGATTAGACGTCGACACAACCGGTTTGGTGTTGATTACGGATGATGGTAAGTGGTCTCACCGCATTACCTCACCGAAGCATAAGTGTGAGAAAACGTACCGTGTTTGGCTTGTCGATGCGATTCAGCCTGATTACGCGGAAAAGCTCGAACAAGGCATCATTTTGCGCAATGAATCAGAAGCAACATTACCTGCTCGTTTGGAGATCGTGAACGAGGCAGAGAATGAAGTATTGTTAACTATTGTGGAAGGTAAGTATCACCAAGTGAAACGCATGTTTGCGGCGTTAGGAAATAAAGTTGAGTACTTACATCGTGAGCGTATTGGTTCGATTGAACTCGATGAGGCACTAGAACCTGGTGATTATCGCTACCTCACGCAGGAAGAAATTGATTCTATTTGGAATTAATTATCGGCATGGGAAATTCTTTAGTTCCCAATTGGAACTAGTTTTTTGGTAGGAATTGGCTCAAAATTAATTTTCCTACCAAAATTAGTGCCTAGACAATTCCGGTGTGCTTACTCATCTGAGTGATATGCCTTTGCATTTAGCTGAGCCATGCATACTCTTATTGCAAAGCATTCGGCTGTGGTGAATAAATGGTGGAATCAATTCCATCATTTTTACTGCATTGTGTTTATTTCCCATAAACACACTTCGCTTTCACACGCTTTTCTATGTCGAGTTCGTCAAGGTCACACCTTGGTACATATTTGCCCTTATGATTCTCGAACGTTGATAGACCAGGCCTTTGGCTTCTAGATATCAGCGATATGAGAACCGTCCGTTACGTTCACTTTGCTCTGAAAGTATTGACGAAAGGGCTCCAACAAGAGGTAAAAGAATGACAGAAAAAGCTCAAAGCGCTCCGCAATCCCAAATCAGTTTTCTATTGTTTCTTGTATTAGGAGCGATTGGTGCTTTGACGCCTTTGGCGATCGACATGTATCTGCCTGCAATGCCGACCATCGCGAAAGATTTGGGGGTCGCGCCTGGCGCGGTTCAGATTACGTTGACGGCTTATACGGCAGGTTTTGCGATTGGCCAGTTAATTCACGGGCCGCTTGCCGATAGTTTTGGCCGTAGACCTGTACTGATTTTGGGTGTGCTTTTCTTTGGATTAGCGGCGGTAGTGAGTGCGACCACAAACGGCATTGATGCATTGACTTATGTGCGAACAGCGCAAGGTTTTGCTGGCGCGGCAGCGGCGGTCATTATCCAAGCCGTCGTGCGTGACATGTTTGACCGTGAAGACTTTGCCCGTGCAATGTCTTTCGTCACCTTAGTAATCACCATGGCACCCTTGGTTGCGCCTATGATAGGTGGTCACCTAGCGATCTGGTTTGGTTGGCGTTCGATCTTTTGGGTGTTAGCCATTTTCGCTGTGGTGGTAATTCTACTGGTACTTTGGAAAATTCCAGAGACGCTGAAACCAGAAAATCGTCAGCCGCTTCGTTTTCGCACTACGATGAGAAACTACGCCAGATTATGCTCCAACCCTGAAGCGATAGGTTTGATGCTTTCTGGAGCGTTTTCATTTTCCGGAATGTTTGCATTTCTGACTGCGGGCTCGTTTGTTTATATTGATTTATATGGTGTTCGACCAGACCACTTTGGTTATTTATTTGGTTTGAACATTGTTGCGATGATCATCATGACCAGTGTTAATGGTCGCTTGGTGAAGAAAGTTGGCTCTCATGCCATGCTTCGTTTTGGGTTGTTCGTGCAACTTTTGGCGGGGATTGGTTTATTCGTAAGTTGGTTGATGGACTTCGGATTATGGGGCATCGTACCTTTTGTTGTGCTGTTTATCGGTACATTGTCTACGATAGGTAGTAACGCTATGGCGCTGCTTTTAAGTGGCTACCCATCAATGGCGGGTACAGCTTCGTCTCTGGCGGGGACGTTAAGATTCGGTATCGGCTCATTGGTTGGCGCGCTGGTGGCATCACTACCAGGTAATGTGGCGTGGCCGATGATCATTGTGATGTTTGCTTGTTCTGTGCTTTCAGCACTGTTTTATTGGACTTTAGGAAGAAAGGCGTAATGTCGAATTACACCAAAGAAATTCAAAATTTAGTTAACTCAGCACTTGAAGAGTTAGATCAAGAGCATCGCTCAGGTAAGTTAGCCAATGCCCCTGTTGCGAATAACCATTATTTAGTGCGCTGGGTTACCAAAGCACTTAAATCTCAGCGTTTCGGTCGAGCCGTAGGCGATGACTTAACACGTTGGCAAAAAGCGGGTCGTTCAAAGGGTAATGACGCTGGTTTGTTGTTTATCTTCAAGCGTATTTCCGCTTTTTACGCTCAGTTTTTTCCTGAAGATGAAGATTCAAAAGTGATCAAAGACTCTGACGTCGAAGCATTTTTAGATGTGATGGAGCAAGCAGGTTGGGAAGTTTCTACCTCTGAACAATTGGTTGGTTGTGGCAAAATCCAAATCTTCACGGAAGGTCAAAACTCTTTGGCGCTATGTGCAGAACAATGCGAAAGCTGCTTCGACGGCGAGTTGCTCGTCAAACCAATGAGCTGGTTTGTACGTGGCAACCATGCTGAGTTTGTTGAGAAAGCAGCGCAAGCGGGCTTTATGGTGCATAAAGTGACGGACTACAAATCGATGGTGAAATACCACGGCGAGTACCTTATCTTTCCTGCAAACGAAGGTAACCAATTGGCTGAGATTCCGTTGAGCTTCCAAGCTTAATCAACTTCTCACAGCAGTAGAATTGAAATACGAAAGCATCAGGCGTTTGAAACGTCTGATGCTTTTTTTGTTACGTCACTCTGTATTTAAAAGCGATATTTCCAATAGACGCCACCATATAGACCTTCATAGCTTTGCAAAACGTCGCCCATCGTTTCGGTTTCGTTATTAAACAAGTAATCCTCTTCTGAGTAGTCTTCATAACGGAGGTTAAGCTGCACGTTTTGATTTTCAGATACTTCATAGTCAGCGATGACTTCAAATCGGTACGAGTTCGCGTCGTTATCAGGATATTGGTAGCCGTCAGATGTGGTTGAAGATTTTCCATCAGCTTGGCTGTAGCTGTAATCAAACGAGATAGAAAGTTTGTCGTCTAGTAGCTGCTCTTTACTCACACCAAAGCCAATGGTTGTGATGTCATCTTTGAGTTTGGTGGTGTAGCGATTCCAACCGACAACGTCAGAGTTTGCTTGTTGTTGCTCGGAGCGGATGACCTGTTGATTGTAAAAAACATGCCCGTTTAGTCCGTCGAGTAAATTGAAGTTGACGCTGATATCGTAGCCGTAATCTTCTCCTTCGCTTAAACCTATATCGGGTTTAACATAGTCGTCGTTTCCGTACCAAAGCTCAGCAAGTAACTGGACATCGTTTGTTACGTCATAGCCGCCGTCGCCACGGAGCTCAATCCTCTCTTTATCGGCTAAATAGTATTGGCGCAAATTAGGCGAGTCGCTGCTGTCGTCCTGCCAATCAGAGCCATCGCGAAAAGAGTAGGAGACTTTACCGCCTAATTGCCACGGTCTATTTGGTCGGTACTGGGCCCCAACAAAAACGCGTTGTTCATCGGTACGTTTTCGGTCGGCATAGCTTCGCTCATCTTGTCTAAAATGGTAACCCGTATTCACTTTTACATCAGAAGTAACACGATGCTTGAGTGTTGCTTCCAGTTTGGTTTTGGTGTGGTCGTATTTTTCTCTCGTCGATCCGATGATGGTGTTTCTATCGGAGTTATCGTCTTTATCTGAATAGTCCGCAGAAATGGCGAAAGCAGTGTCTCGCGAAAGTTTGTTGTGGTAATCCGCGCTCATTTGCCAAGTGTTAGTTTCGCCATGGAATGTATTGGAGTTAACGGGGGACTGCGGGAATGGATTTAACCCGCCTTCAGAAGACGTCTGTGACCAAAGTAAGCGGCCACTGAACGTTTGTTGATTCAACCGATAATTCCCCGTGACAGCAAACTGGTGAAAGTCGTTGTCAGGCTCATACGCGAGGTGGTTAGCGTAAGGATTGGTAGTGCTGCCGTAATAAAGTGCGGACTTGTCATTTCTAAAAAACGAGCCGCGATACGCAATATCCACCAGCCAAAAATCTTCCATGTAGCTTACTCCTACTTGAGTATTTAATGTTTCATGGTCGACGGCTTTGGGTATGAATCCCGGCGCGTTGGCGTAACCCGGAATAGTCGATGAATAAAGCGAAGTTGTGCCTTCTTTACGTTCGTGCTTCATGGATGCATATGGTTTCCATGGCGTATGTGGTGTGTACTTGAGTTCTAACTTAAACGTCTCTCGCGTCACTGAGTTTTCATATTTCGATAGGTCACCACTGACGAGTGCATCCTCTCTTGGATGATACGCACTGAGTGAGGACTGGTTCCAGAAATACGGCGTTTCACTATAACTGCCGAGGACACGTAATCCGTCGTACTGGCCCATTTCCCACTGCAGTAAGAAGCGTTGCAAACCAAGATCTTCGACGACGATTCGATTGTAGAACCCATCGTCTTCATATTGTTCGATATCGGCGTTTAGGCTCGCGTTAAAGTGTTTATTGTCAGAGTTTGTACCGTAAACGGGTGGATTCCAATTATAGAATCGCGAGGAACCATCGTTGTTAAGGTAACCGACGCCAGCGCTGACTTCTCCACTCCACGTGCCATCGCTGCTGCATTCACTGCACTGCCAGCGGCTAGTGTCGGCTGGTTGAGAACGTTGTAACGAATAATCGTTGGCGTGCGCTTGCACAGCAAAAGCAAGGGAAATAGCGATGCACAGTTGAGATAGTTTCATGCCTCCCTCCTAATAACTTAATGTTTGACCACGTGGGTGGTTAGAGCCATGCACTTGATTGTGGCAGTTCAAACAACTTCCGCCGCGCACTCTCAAGTCGTTTTCAGGAATGACTACGTTTGCATGTGGCACACGGTGGCATTCCTGACATAGCATTGGCAGCCGTTTATTGAGCAGGGCTTTGTTCACTGAACCATGAGGTGTGTGGCAGGATGTACAATCTTCAGTTACAGGCTCATGCTCCCATAAGAATGGGCCGCGTTTTTCTGCATGACACTCGTAACAAGCGTTATTGACGGTTGACCAGTTCAGGCTCGCTTCATTTAATGCCTGATGTGGATTGTGGCAGCTAGAACAAGTCATGACGCCGTCAATGATAGGATGACGACTACGTTTGTGGATATCCGATTTGGTGCGGGAGTGACAATCGGTGCATTTGTCTGCTTGCATTTCGGCAACCATCATCGGATCGTCTTTTTGATGCAGTTGGTGACAGCTTGCACAAGACAGACCTTCAAAAGCGTGCTCACTGCTATGCCAAGTCGAGCGTTTCGCATCTTGGTGGCAAGATAAACACACGCTGTTTTGCTTTTCGGCCGGAACAGGGGAGTTTGGCCCAAAGGTGATCATCGGCTCACGAACTTGTCCTTTTCGCGGATTGCGCGCGTGATTGTTTGCTGGGCCATGGCATGCTTCACATTGTTTATCATTCATTGGACCATGCAAGTTCGCTGACTTGCCGTGGATGTTGTCGAAAATACCGGTTGCAGGTTTGTCTGAGGTATCGTCATGGCAACGAAGGCAGCCATCTGGCCCGCGGCGTGAATATTTCCCCTCGGAAAACTTGGTGTCTAATATGGTTTCAATTTCTTCTTGAGTTAACGTCGCCGCTTTGGGTTCTGGCTCGGCGACATCTTCCGAACTGACGGTGAAGATGACGCCTAACCCAAGTATCCCAACTACCAACCACCGCAGAAACATTGCTTTCATAGCTCTTCCTTTTCTTGTCCTTAATTGTCAAAGCATTGTGTTCAATGACGAATTCAACGGTAGTCGTATACCTTGTGAACCTTATCTACCCCTTGTGACTGACCAATGGCATGGCAAGTTGCACATTGCTCGGAGCCCATGGCTTGTGCTGCTGTGTCTGCTCCAAATACCGCGCCGTGATTCAGCATATGGTTCAGAGGCGCATCTCCTGCAACACTATCCGGGTCAGCATTAGCTAAAGATGACTCTAAGTGACACGCGCCACAGGCGACTAATGCAGGACTAAAGTACTTACCACTCGCAAGAGAAGGGCGCGTATTTTGTTGGCTAGGTAAGTTGTATTGAGCATTGGTATGGCAGGCCTCACAGTTGTTGACTGCGCCAGGGAAAGGCGCTTCACCGCTATGAGCGGAGCCAAAGGCGTGGAATGAGTGTACGTGGTACTTTAGATCAGCTGCCATTCCAGGATAAAACGCAGAACGTTCAGAGTTATGGCAATTTTTACATTGTTGGAAGTCGGTGGCGGCATGCGGATGCTCACCAAGCTTATGGATAGTCAGCTCTTTGTGACAATCGTTACACGATGAAATGTCCGCGCCCACTGGCAGTTTGTGTTGCTTGTTGATACCAGACACATCAAACGAGCCGGATACGTTATTGGCGGCAATGACGAAAGGCGATTTGATAAGATCGATGCCTTCAAACGTGACGCATTCGGCGAGCTCGCCATCTCTAAGGTTGGCGCAAAGTGGCATGTCGGCGATGTTAACCGTCAACGTAGAGTTGGAGATTGGCTTAATCGCAGCGTCAGTGAAGTCTTTATGACACAAGAATAGGCCTTCTCCTTGAGCCTCACAGCCGTCACCAAGTGCGCCATCATCGGCGACGTTGAGACTGTTGTTTGCGACCATCGGGCCTTGGCCGTTATCCCAGTTCAGCAACAAATTGAGGTGGCCATGTTCATTGATGAAAGGTGTCAGTTCGTCGATGGATCCAATACCTGTGCCCGCTTTCGACACTCTTAGTTCAACCTCAAACTGGTCATCAATAAATCGCGCGCTTTCAACGTTGATTTCAAGCGAATCACGTGCCTTTGCAAGATTCTCTAAACGCATTACGTGAACCGTTTTAGCACTTCGGCTCGCGTCTTGGCCGATGATTGGAGCGCCATTGTCGTCTCGGTCATAAGGTCGGTGACAGCCAGAGCAGGAGTTTTGTGGTTCGCCGTTTCTTACCCAACCCGTACCGATTTGGTTATCATGCGCTCCTCTGTCTCGGTACAAGTGACAGGTCTCACAGGCAACTTGGCTTGGGTGTTCAAACCAATTGTTGGCGTCTGATGCTTTCGCGACATCGGTTGAATGGCAGGTTGTACAGTTGCGGGCATCTTGCGGGAAAGGGTTGCCTTCAATGACTAAACCATTGATGTCGGTAACGAGCACGTCATTCTCGTCGACAGGCTGTTTGTAAGTGTCGGTGTTATTTCTGTCGCTACCTAATTTGAAAACATTACCGTGGTATTGATGAACAACGGCAGCGAGAGGGCGTCTGGCTGGTGCAGCGCCAGGATTACTGTCATTGTGGCAAGCGGTACAAACGGCAATGTTGTTATCAATTGAGCGATAGCCCGGTCCATGATGAAGCGGTTCGCCCATATGACAGTTTTCACAGGTGCCTGTTTCAATCACATTGCGGGAGACAGTCGTATCTGAACTTTCTTGCGGCACCCATTCAAACACGTAGGTAAAACCGTTGCCTTGCTCGCCATACGCCATGACGATTCGGTGGAGTTTATCCGCATCCCAAGCGATAAAACCGTTGTTGCTAGAAGAGTCGGCAGTATAAGGATCGGACACTTTTAAAACGTCAGGAATGGCAAACGTGTAGCGATACCCTTCGTCTGTTTTTACTAGTGTTCCATCCCAAACACTCTCCATGCTGGCACGGTTATTTACGGTATTACTTGAGTGATGGAAACTCTTCCAATAGGTATTGCCATGGCGTCCATTGAAGGCAAAGGCTGGATCGCTCGAGTTTTGTGTATCGACACGAGAGGGCATAGCTTTGAGAAGTGCGATGCGAAAATCTTTCGTTTCGTCTAGCTCATGAGGTCTGCCACTGCCGTCTTTGACGGTAAAATTGACCACCAGTTTGGTTTCCCCGGTTTCTTGAGTGACCAATGATGGCTCGGAAACACTGATCTCGAAATCACAAAGTGCAGGTGGTGGTGTATTCTGATCGTTTTTGCTGTCTGGACCACATCCGGTGAGCAGTAAAATAAAAAATATTAATGTAGCGATCGACTTTAAACCGTTCATAGTCCCTCTCGATTCGTCCTAAAGTAAGTGGGAATGCATGGGAATGGTTTAATATTTCAATAAACGATTGATTGAAATATTAATTTTATACTCAAGCTAAAAGAAAAATATCCATATTTACATCGCTTGAATAAATCGAAATACATGGCTTGTAAGAGTATAGACGCAATATGAAATATTATTAAAATAAACCGCTATTTTTGTATGTGAATTTTGGGGTTGAATTTATTATCATTTTAAATCAATTGTTTGGGTTGGATTTTCTGCGATTGAAGAGGTCGGCGCAGAAAAAGTAAGGGTATTGAACTACGCTACTTTAAATAGTTGACGGCTTAATATTTTTATCTTGGATATCGTTGGTTTTAAGTCGTGTTTATAAATTGATTTTCTTATCGTTTATTCGTTGTCTGGTTTTGATTAATAAAGATAATTACTACGGAGTCAGTCTAATATGCACCAACTAATTAAATTCTCTCTAAAATTTTCCTCGGTGTTAGTCATTAGCTCAGTTTTAGCCTCCCACAGTTTAGCGTCACCAAGTGAGCTAATTTCACAATACGAATGTGAAGCTTGTCATGGGCCAAACGGTGTTAGCTCAGACACGAATATTCCTACCATCGCTGGGATTCCCGAATTCAATTTTTTTGACCAAATGCTACGTTACCTAGAAGGTAGGCCTGCAAATTCTGTTAGTCACGCTTACGGAGACACGAGCAAAAAAGGCGACATGGTGTCGATAGTTAAATCTTTATCTGAGGCGCAGATTGAAGAGTTAGCAAAACATTATGCTGGGCTTGAGTTTGTGCCAGCTAAGCAGTCTTTTGATCAAGCGTTAGCGATGAAAGGTAAGGCTATCCACGCGAAAAGCTGCGAGAACTGTCATTCGGATGGTGGCAGCAACGCTCTAGACGAAGCGTCGATCTTAGCTGGTCAGCAGAAGGGATATCTCGCCACGACATTGAAACAGTTTAAGCAAGGGAAACGCTCCGTTGATAAAAAAATGGACGAAGCATTCAAAGGGCTTAGTGCCGATGATTTAAATGCGCTCGTTGAATACTATGCGAGTTATCACTAGCGCTGTTTTGGGATGAACCCCGATGAGTTTATGGCGTAAACCAAACAGGAAGTGGATGCTCGGCATACCAATTGGTGGCTTGTTGGCGTTTATCCTTGGTGGGTTGGCAGTTAGTGTTTTTCACTTTGGTATGGATTACACCAATCGCAACGAGTTTTGTTATAGCTGCCACATTGGGATGGATACGATAGTTGAGGAGTATCAAGCATCCCCACACTTCAAAAATGCTCAGGGTGTGGTTGCCGCTACGTGCAGTGATTGCCATGTCCCTAGGGAGTTTTTTGCCAAAATAGCATTGAAAATCGGCGCTACAGCAGATATCTATCACAAACTGACTGGTGATATTACACTTGAGAATTTCGAGGCAGAACATCGTCCGAGATTAGCAGCTGAAGTTACAAAGCAGTTTATCGAGAATAAATCAAAGCAGTGCCGATACTGCCATTCTGTTGACAAGATGGATTTCGAAGCGCAAGGACGAACCGTTGCGCGTCGACATCAAATGATGGAAAGCCGAGAGCAATCGTGCATAGATTGCCATGCGGGGATTGCCCATCACCTGCCTATTTCTCTAGATTCTCCAGAGACTGTCCCACCTGAGGAGTAATACTGATACTTTCGGCTTCTTTCGCGATGGCTTTGACCATGCCTTTGAATATGAATAGATGGGCTGGCATCATGGCAAACCAGTAAAGCAGCCCGAGAAACCCCTGCGGGTGCCACCAAGCTGTGATATCCAGTTCTCGTTCATCACCATGGTCTTTGATGGTAATTTCTAAACGTCCAAGCCCCGGGCCTTTCATCCCAAAAAACAGTGAGAGGAACTGATCTTCCTCGCAGCGAATCACTTTCCAAGAGTCAATAAAATCGCCGACTTTGAGCTCCGGCCCCGGAGGAGAAACGCGAATCGGTTTCCCGCCACCAAAAAAGATGTCGAGCCATTCACGTGTGCGCCACAAAATGTTGGCAAAGTAATAGCCTTTTTCACGACTCCCGATTTTTTGAGCCACTTTCCATAATGCCGCAGCGGAGGCTTGAGTTTTTATGCTCGCACCGGCTTGTTTAGGGTAGTAGCCATACCCCGGTTGCCATCGACGAAGTGCCGCTGGCTCAAAGCCCCAAACATTGCTGCGCACAAACGTGCCTTCATCTTGAATGGTATCGGATACCGCTTGCTCGTAGCTGATCAGCGTTTGCGGAAATCGTGCTTCAATCGCTTTGGAATCGGCAATGTAGTCATGCTCTAACCCCGCGAGTAATGCTTTGCCGATGTTTGCTGGTACAGAGGTGACCAAGCCGAGCCAGTACGATGCCATTTTTGGGGTAAGCAACGGTGTCGACCACAGCCGATAAGGCTTGTTGGTGATTCGGCAAATGACTTTAAACTGCTCGCGGTAGCTGAGTGTATCTGGCCCACCAACTTCATAAATTTGGTTTTCTTCTGGGGGTGATGCTTCGGCCAGCTGCAATAAATAGTGATTGAGGTTGGGTAGGGCAATAGGGTTGGCTTTTGAGTCGACCCATTTAGGCGCGATCAAAATAGGTAAGTTGTAGACAAAATCTCGCATGATCTCGAAAGCCGCGGAGCCGGGGCCAATGATGACGCCAGCACGCAATTCAGTTACTGGAACGCCAGACTGTCGGATAATTTTGCCCGTAGCTTTGCGAGCGGCTAAATGGCGCGAGTTTCCGGTTTGCGGTTGGATGGCACTTAAATAAATGACATGTTTGACACGGCTTTGCTCCAATGCGTATTTAAAATTCAAAGCAAGGTTTAGCTCGTACTCAACAAAGTCATCGCCTTGTGCCATTCCGTGTACTAGGAAAAATACCAAGTCAAAATCGTTCACCACAGCGAGCGTGGCTTCTGCGTCGGCTAGGTCCAGATACCGCAACGTTAAATTAGGATGGGGCCGAGTCCTTGACTCCAAATAATCGATATGTCGCGCCGCAGCCGTGACGGCGTAACCTTTATCTAAGAGTAACGGAAGAAGTTGAGAACCAATGTAACCCGAGGCGCCTAGCACCAACACCTTTTTCATTATCTGTCCTTTTAATCGTTTGTGGAATAAACACCACAGAGTATAATCATGAGACACTTTCCCCATTCTATCAATAAGTTGTCGTTGGAGCGCTTGTGACTTTTCTCTCTCAACTCTCAATACATGCAGATAAAGCATTCTTACGTCGCTTATTCGCGATCGCGCTACCAATTACACTGCAAAGCATGATGTTTTCTAGCCGAAGCCTCGTCGATGTGCTTATGCTCGGCCAACTTGGTGAAGCTGAAATAGCCGCTGTTGGGGTAGCGGCGCGCGCGACGTTTGTTACTACCATCATGTTAGTTGGGGTGACGACGGGTGGTGCATTACTGACCGCACAATATTGGGGGGCAGGCGATAAAGTCGGGGTACGTCGCAGTACCGCTTTAACATGGATGATAGCCATGGTATTTGCCGCCATTGCCGTTGCTTTGTTTGTTATTTTCCCACAGCCAGTCATGAAACTGACGACAGACTCACAAGAAGTGATTGAGTTAGGGGCCAGCTATCTAATTATTTCATCCGTTAGCATGTTTGCTGTTGCGTGTGTCGCTAGCATGTCGGTGGGGTTGAGAGCGATGCACCAACCGGGGCTGAGCACATTTTTTAGTGGTATAGGCATTCTGTCTAATGTTTTCCTCAACTGGGTGTTAATTTTTGGTCACTTAGGTTTTCCTGCTTTAGGGATTACAGGGGCAGCCATTGCAACGGTTATCAGTGGCGCTATCGAAGTCGGTTGTCTATTTGGCTATTTATGGCTGAAGAAACACATAATTGCATTTGGTTGGGATGATATACGCGCAGGTTTGGTTTTAGACAAAATAACGCGTTTCTTGAGCCTTTCCTTACCGACCACATTTAACTTTTTGGCATGGGCTGGTGGATTGTTCGCTTACCATGCCATCATGGGGCAAGCGGGTGTGCAAGGTTTGGCAGCGTTGTCGGTGATGACGCCGGTTGAGTCAATCGCTCTCGCTATGATGATTGGCCTATCGAATGCAGCTGCGGTTTTAGTGGGTAACCAACTCGGCGCGAAAAACTTTGAACCTGTGTATTACCAAGCTTGGGCTACGGTCATTTTGAATGTGTTTATCGCATTTGTGGTCGCTGTTGTATTGATAGTGTCCAATCAATGGATCCTTAATGCGTTTAGTGCACTGACAGCGGATACTCGCCAGTTAGCTGAACAGTTTATGGTGATTCTTGCTTTAGGTGTCGTACTACGCTCGGTGCCGATGATGGTCATTGTTGGGGTATTACGTGCGGGTGGTGACGTTAAGTTTTGTTTGTATCAAGACATTCTTGCGCAGTGGGTGATCGGGATTCCACTCGCGGCATTTGCAGCGATTCAGCTCGGTTGGGAGCCGCAATGGGTTTACTTACTCTTTTTGACCGAGGAAGTTGTGAAGTGGACGATTTGTCTGCCAAGAATGGTGAGCCGAAAATGGATGAAAAACCTTATCGGTCAATAGAGGTAAACAGAGCTTTCTGCAGCTGCAAAAATCTGCTCAATACGTCAACAAAATTAGGAACAGAAAGTGAATCGAGTTGCATTTGTACTCTCATAGTGTGATCAAGCATTCAAAATACTTTCTACTAACAGGATTTTAGTGTAGATTCTGATCCCAATTTTTAAATACCATCCGAGCGGCATAATCAATGTTAAAACTGTCAGACCTATGTAAAGGCTATGTAGACGGGGGAGAATTTCACCCTGTATTACAAGGGGCAGAATTAACATTACAGCAAGGTGACCAAGTCGCTCTGATGGGAGAAAGTGGTTCGGGTAAAAGTACTTTGCTGAACTTAATTGCCGGACTGGATACTGCAGACTCTGGTGAAGTTCAGTTTCCAAATTTTGCCATGCATGATGCGCCAGAGCATTTGAGAACCCTTTATCGCCGCAACAATATTGGTAATATCTTCCAACAGTTCAACTTGCTTCCTACGCTCAATATTGCCGATAACATTCGTTTTTGTCGTCAGTTAAAGGGTTTGCCAGAAGATAAAGAGTTGTGGCGTCAAATTCTTTCTGCTCTGGATTTAATGCCTCTGCTAGGCCGCTACCCGGAAGAAGCATCTGGTGGTCAGCAACAACGTGCTGCTATTGCTCGCGCACTCTATATGGAACCTAAAATCCTACTCGCTGATGAGCCAACTGGTAGCCTAGACGAGCGAAACGCAGAAGCGGTAATGCGCTTATTGACGAGTCTCGCTCGCCAGCTGGAGTGTACTTTGCTCTTAGTGACGCACAGTGAAAAAGTGGCGGCCCATATGGAAGGTAAGATTCGACTTCAAGGAGGGCAACTGCATGTTATGGCCCGTAGTTAAGGCACTACTCGGTCATTACCGTCGTTACCCACTACAAATTATTCTT
Organism: Vibrio sp. Y42_MX_L11; assembly: GCF_024181785.1. NCBI lineage: Bacteria > Pseudomonadati > Pseudomonadota > Gammaproteobacteria > Vibrionales > Vibrionaceae > Vibrio > Vibrio sp. Y42_MX_L11. Next base: position 75,457 of record NZ_JAMZAP010000001.1, on the reverse strand, counting down.
GTCTGGCTAGGGTTAACCTTAGGCGTGTCCCTTCTTGTTGGTGTTACTTCTATCAACCAGCATGCAAAACAAAGTTATGCGACAGGAGAAAAGCTTTTCTCCAATCCTTTGCCATACCGAATCCGAACTAAACACTCTGCCAATAAAATCCCTCAAGGTTTCTATATCCAGTTGCGTCGAGCTGGGTTTAACCAATGTGCGCCGTTTGACGTGCTACATCTAGATGCTAAAACCGATATGAGCTTGATGCTGGTGGGGATTGATCCTGTCGCGATGATTCCATTGCAGCAAGGCAAATCTTTGGGTGAGATGCCCGTTCTATCATTAATGAAACCTCCTTATCCCATTCTAGTCAGTCAAGATTTGGCCGCTTACATGAGTTGGCAGGATGGGGACTTTATTGAGATGAATGACGGAAGTCGTCTCGGACCGATTCAAGTCGATAAAAACAAAATGCTCTCAGGGACTCGGCTGGTTACTGATATATCGTTGTTGCGTATGCTCAAGCGGAGCTCAGGTTTATCTGCGATTTCTTGTGGTGAAATGCCAGAGGAAAAGCTAATAGCACTGAAAAATATGCTACCTAATGGCATGACGCTCGTTAGGAATACGCGTACGGAGCTTGAGTCGTTAACTAATGCATTCCACATGAATCTCACTGCGATGGGGATGCTGTCATTTTTGGTCGGGTTGTTTATTTTTTATCAAGCGATGTCTTTGTCATTTATTCAGCGACAACGTTTGGTGGGTATTTTGAGACAGACGGGGGTCAACGGAACGCAGTTGGCTCAAGCATTGTTGTTAGAGTTGTCGTTGCTCGTCTTTATTGCGTGGGCGTGTGGTAACTTTTTTGGTTTGATCTTGGCAAATGAGCTGATCCCTGCAGTCTCATCGAGCCTGAGCGATTTGTACGATGCCAACGTAGGCTTAACAATAGGATGGTCTTGGCAGTCCAGCTTATATAGTCTGATCATGGCAGCGATGGGCGCATTAATATCGTGTTTGTGGCCATTGATTCGTTTGTTGAAGTCACAGCCAATTCGTCTATCTTCTCGACTGTCATTAATGCGATTTGCAGGGCGTGAGTTCTCTTGGCAGGCTCTTGCTGCGTGTGCGTTTTGTGTCGCGGCAATCGCAGTGTATCAAGCACCGAAAACACAAGAAACTGGCTTTGCCATTATTGCGCTGATGTTGGTTAGTGTGGCCTTGTTCATGCCATTTATTATGTGGCATATGTTCCAGAGCTTTTCTTACACCATGCGTTGGGTACGTGTACGTTGGTTTTTTGCCGATGCGGCTGCGAGCATGAGTTATCGCGGTGTGGCAACAATGGCGTTTATGTTGGCACTGGCGGCAAATATCGGCGTAGAAACGATGGTAGGCAGCTTTAGGGATACAACCGATAAATGGCTCAGCCAGCGATTAGCAGCGGATATTTATATCTATCCGACAAATAACTCAGCAGCTCGGATGAGTGCGTGGCTGCAAAACCAACCAGAAGTCAACTCGGTTTGGTGGCGTTGGGAAAAAGATATGCCAACCGAGCATGGTGCTTTGCAAGTGGTGAGTACAGGCTCTTCTGAAGGTGAGCTAGATGCACTGACGGTAAAACTAGGTGTCCCGAATTACTGGTATCAACTGCACGCAACCAAGAGCTTGATGGTGAGTGAATCGATGGCCTTGAAGTTGGATATTCGCCCAGGAGACTTCATTAACTTGCAGGAACCACTGGGTGGAGACTGGCAAGTCGTTGGTGTTTATTACGATTATGGAAACCCGTATAACCAGGTGATGATGTCGCACCGGAATTGGCTGTATGCATTTGCAGGGACGGGCAATGTTGGCCTTGGTGTGGTGTTAAAAGATAGCGTTAATGGGGAGGGGCTGAAAAATCGCTTAGAAAATGTATTCCGCCTCCCGCAAGACCGTGTGTTTGATAATGGTAATATCTATAGTCAGGCAATGAGGGTATTTGATCATACCTTCGCTATTGCAGGAACCTTGGGCAACATCACGCTGATTATTGCTGTGTTTGGTTTATTCTTCGCGACATTGGCGGGCGAACTGTCGCGGCAGCGGCACTTCTCTTTGCTGAGATGTATGGGTGTATCCGGAAAGGAACTTGTCGCATTGGGTGGTTTGCAGTTGTTTGTCTTCGGGGCCATTTCCGCGATTATTGCGGTGCCACTTGGTCTGGCACTTGCACACTTGATCGTTGATATTATCATTAAGCAATCATTCGGTTGGTCTCTGGAGCTTCAAACGATCCCTTGGGAATACGCTCAAACTATTGCTTGGGCGATGCTTGCCATCATGATTGCCGGCGCATTGCCAGTTATTAGAATGATTAAGAGTACGCCAATGAAGTCATTAAGGGACGCGTTGTAATGAAAAAAGTGGGCTCTAAAAAACGCTTGTTAGTTTCAACGATCATTGTTATTACGTTTGCCTTTTTGACTGGGGCTGCTTTTTACTCAACTTTTTGGTTGGAAGCGACAGCGACACAAGAAAGCGAGCTTAATTCTATTCTAACGCGTGAAAATCAAACGATTTTCGAACCTGTATTACCTGACGAGCATGTCTCTTTACCGTCAGACTTTCGTTTTCATCCTGAGTACCAACATGAATGGTGGCACTACTTTGCGAAACTGAAAGATGAACAAGGGAAAATATACAATGTTCAATGGAGTTACTTCAGGGTCGCGACAGACGAGCGAGAAACCAGCGGATGGCAAAACCCTCAACTGTACATTTCACATGTTGTCGTTAGCCATGGTTCGCACGTCTGGAAAGAGCAACGTGTAGCGAGAGGCGGGATAGGCCAAGCTGGCATGACTAATCGTCCTTTCAGGTTATGGATTGATAATTGGACGTGGCGTTCACTTGGTGCAACGCCTTTCCCTGGTAACTTGAATGTGACTACCGATACGTTTGGTTTAGATCTCAATACTATGACAAATGGCCCCTTTGTCGTGAATGGAGACAAAGGTTTTCAGGTTAAACACGCGTTGCAATCTGTTGCCTCTTTCAGTTTTAGTGCGCCATTTTTAAAGGTGAAAGGGAGTTTGAACATTAATGGCAAACGCTTCTCTGTTGCTGGCTCTGCTTGGGCTCAGAAAGAGTGGGGCAGTGGCTTAATTGGTGAAGGGCAACAGGGTTGGGATTGGTTTGTATTCAATTTAGATGATGGTCGAGCACTGACTGTCAGCCGCTATCGCCACCATGGACAAACACCGCACGTGTTTGGCACCTTGTCCACACGCTCAGGTAAAGTCATCAATCTCTCAGATGATGATATCAGTATTAAACCAATGCAAGTGACCAGTTTATCAAATGGAAGAAGGCTGCCTTTGCAGTGGATTATTAATATTCCACTGCATCAAATTAACTTGACCACTCGTATTATCAAATCAGATATGTGGCTTCCTTTTGTTATACCGTATTGGGAAGGTCCTACCTTAGCTTCTGGCTCCAACGAGGCTTGGGGCTTTATGCAGCTCACTGGTTATTAAATTCTGATAAAAACCACCCCAATGGGTGGTTTTTTAGTGGATGAAACTTCCTGAATTTTTCTCAAAAGTATGGGGTTATCATGACAGTACATGCCATGTTATGCTGATTTTCTCATAATCTTGATAAACATTTGGCGCGATAACCACAAGTACGCGCTGTGATCAAAATTGAGTGTTATGTTGGAAAATACGATGTATAGTAAACTTCATATCGGAAAAATCGAAGTTTATACTCTGAAGAAGCGATTATTCTAAAGTTTTCGACCGCTATACACTCTTATCATTCTTTGTTAATCGTTTATTAAGATAATAAATATAAGGACGAAACCATGAACGATGTCATTCGTGACTTTTTCAAAATGGAATCAGCTGGTGGTATTCTTCTCGTGATTGCCGCGGCAATTGCGATGACCATTGCTAACTCACCGCTGGGCGAAACTTATCAATCTGTACTGCATACTTATGTATTTGGTATGTCAGTTTCTCACTGGATTAATGACGGCCTAATGGCTGTTTTCTTCTTACTCATTGGCCTTGAAGTTAAGCGAGAGCTACTTGAAGGTGCGTTAAAATCAAAAGAAACCGCAATTTTCCCTGCGATTGCAGCGGTTGGCGGTATGTTAGCTCCTGCTCTTATTTACGTAGCCTTTAATGCCAACGATCCTGAGGCGATTTCTGGTTGGGCAATTCCAGCGGCGACAGATATCGCTTTTGCTTTAGGTATCATGGCGTTATTAGGTAAGCGTGTACCAGTAAGCCTAAAAGTGTTCTTGCTGGCGCTTGCTATCATTGATGATTTAGGTGTGGTTGTTATTATCGCGCTATTTTACACCGGTGACCTGTCGACCATGGCGTTGCTTGTTGGCTTCATCATGACTGGTGTCCTATTCATGTTGAATGCGAAGGAAGTAACAAAACTTACGCCATATATGATCGTCGGTGCGATCTTATGGTTCGCGGTGCTTAAATCTGGTGTTCACGCAACATTGGCAGGTGTAGTGATTGGTTTTGCTATCCCACTAAAGGGAAAGCAGGGCGAACATTCTCCACTTAAACATATGGAGCACGCGCTTCACCCATACGTGGCATTTGGTATTCTGCCTCTATTCGCATTTGCCAATGCGGGGATTTCGTTAGAAGGCGTATCGATGTCAGGTCTAACTTCAATGCTGCCACTCGGTATTGCTTTGGGTCTACTGGTTGGTAAGCCTCTAGGTATCTTTACCTTTAGCTGGGCAGCGGTAAAAATGGGCGTTGCTAAGTTACCTGAAGGCGTTAACTTCAAGCATATCTTTGCGGTATCTGTGTTGTGTGGTATTGGCTTTACAATGTCTATCTTCATTTCCTCTTTAGCGTTCGGAAATGTAAGTCCTGAATTTGATACCTATGCTCGACTCGGTATCTTAATGGGTTCGACGACAGCAGCATTACTTGGCTATGCCTTACTGCACTTTTCTTTGCCTAAGAAAGCGCAAGCGTAAGATAAAAATGCGCTATTTTGTAAAGCCTCCCAATCGGGAGGCTTTTTTATACCCATAGTTCAGTACATCAGCGACTTAATAGCGACACTTTCGTATTGAGCGGATGTCTAGACCATGGAGATGAACGGAATCATCGAAAAAGATAGGTTGGTAGATCTGCGGGCGAAAAAAAGCCCAGCCGAAAATTTGACTGGGCGGATACAAACATAGGAGTTAATAAGAAAAAAGCAGCAACGTAACAATTAGATGGAAACAAGTTTGACGGCCAGTGAAACTTAAAATGCCCTAGTTGTTACATTTATTCAGACCGAGCCTTTTCCAAACAGTTCCATTTTTTTTCAAAAAAAATTCGATTTAATTCTTTCTGCCCGCTTGTATCGTAAAGAAGTAAGAGAAGAGGCGAACAGCGTAACCAACTTAATGGCGGTTTGAAACTCGATAGCCCTCTTTTCTATAGTAGCTATAAACTTAAATTGCATTTCAAACCAGCACCTCCTGCTCCGACCGCCTAACGACATTGCTAGCGTTTCAAATACGATGGTTTGCGAAACTTGGTCATTTTCTTCAGGCGAGCATCATTTGCTTATTAGACTTAAATTCAAAAGATTAGATCACACCTTCTAAGTTCTGGTCAGACCAATTGGTGAAAGTGTGATGTTAATCATTTGTTAATCTAAGGTTTCAGGAGTATATTTTCAAACAGTTGTTTAATACGAGTGATTAAAATGGCCCCGAGAACATCAACAAAAGAAAAAATACTCGATGTCGCAGAAGGACTCTTTGCTGAACATGGCTTTAATGATACTTCTCTAAGAACGATAACAGGTAAAGCGAACGTCAACTTAGCATCGGTAAATTATCACTTTGGCGATAAAAAAACGCTAGTTAGAGCGGTTTTAGATAGATACCTAGAAGCGCTCATGCCGAGCATTAAAACATCACTAATTGAGTTAAATACGCGTGATAGCTACGACATGGACGACGTCTTTGAGTCATTGCGTTTACCTTTGCGTACATTAAATGATGTGCGCCCCAATGGTACTGCATTATTCATGTTGTTAATTGGCCGTGGTTACACAGACGTACAAGGTCATCTGCGTTGGTTCATCACCACTCGATATGAAGAGGTACTTAACCTCTTCACCTTCTCGATAATGAAGGCAAACCCGGAACTATGTGAGGAGCAGCTGTTTTGGCGACTGCACTTCACGCTAGGTACCTGCGTATTTACGATGGCTTCAAGCCAGGCTCTTTCAGAGCTTGCTGAAAGTAAATTTGAAAAGGAAGTCGATGTGAAATCTGTCGTCGATTTACTGATTCCTTATTTGTCAGCAGGAATGTCAGCGAAGCAGTTGGCACAAGACAAATAAGAAAGTTAAACCAATAATAAAATTATGCCCAGAGCGGTTACGTGAACAAAAGGATCTGAACTATGAGCTCTCTACGAAGAAAATGGATTAGTGACCCAGCTTTTAAAGTGTTCAAAAAAGTATTGCCACCTCTCTCTAGCACCGAGAAAGAGGCGATGGAAGCGGGTAGTGTGTGGTGGGATGCCGAACTATTTTCAGGCAAGCCTAACTTCACTACATTGCACCATTATCCAACGCCGACACTGACAGCAGAAGAGCAGTCATTTATGGATAATGAGCTTGAAACCCTGCTAGAAATGCTTGATGACCAGAAGATTGTCAAAGAAGACAGGGATTTACCGCCTGAAGTATGGGAGTACTTACGTAAAGAGCGATTTTTCTCACTGATCATTTCAAAAGCGTATGGTGGTCGTGAATTTTCCGCTTTAGCGAACTCAACCATTGTTTCTCGTATTGCGACTCGAAGTATCAGTACCGCGGTATCGGTAATGGTACCGAACTCTCTTGGTCCAGGTGAGCTTTTATCGCACTATGGCACGCAAGAGCAAAAAGATTACTGGTTGCCTCGTTTAGCTGATGGTACCGACATTCCTTGTTTTGCATTAACAGGGCCCGAAGCGGGATCTGACGCCGGTGGTATACCAGATCAAGGCGTAGTTTGTTATGGCACTCACGAAGGCAAAGAAGTGCTTGGCGTGCGAGTTAGCTGGAATAAACGCTACATCACACTTGCGCCAGTGGCGACAGTGCTCGGATTAGCATTTAAGCTACAGGATCCAGAAGGGCTACTTGGTGATAAGAAAGAGGTTGGAATCACATGTGCGCTGATCCCCGCTGATCATGAAGGTGTCGAGATAGGCGAGCGCCATGATCCTCTGGGTTCTGCATTCATGAATGGTCCGACTCGTGGTGAAGATGTCTTCATCCCTATGGACTGGTTGATCGGTGGCGCTGGTTACGCAGGTAAAGGTTGGCGTATGCTGGTTGAGTGTCTTTCTGCTGGTCGTGGTATCTCTCTCCCAGCGCTTGGCACAGCGATTGGCCACCTTACTACACGTACAACCGGTGCTTATGCTTACGTACGTAAACAGTTTGGTATGTCGATCGGTAAGTTTGAGGGTGTCGCAGAAGCTATGGGGCGTATTGGTGGTCTTACTTACCTACTAGAAGCGACGCGTACGCTGACGACGACTTCTCTCGATATGAAAGAAAAACCTGGGATTGTAACCGCGATTGCCAAGTACCACATGACGGAAATTGCGCGTACTATTCTAAATGATTCGTTTGATATTCATGCAGGTCGTGCGATTCAAGATGGCCCAATGAACTATCTTGCTAAACATTATCTCGGTATTCCAGTTGCTATCACTGTTGAAGGCGCGAATATTCTGACTCGTAACCTGATGATTTTTGGTCAAGGTGCGACTCGTTGTCACCCATATGTACTGAAAGAAATGGAAGCCGCGGCGAATCCAGATTCTGAACAAGGGGCGAAAGAATTTGACAACTTGCTCTTTAAACATATCAAACATGCGGTAGGCAATACATTTGGTGCATTTGGCGCGGCGCTAACTGGTTCTCGGTTTGTAAAAGCGCACATGAGTGGCCCAACACAGCAGTACTATAAAGAAATCACAAGATTAAGCCGAGCGCTTGCCGTTAGTGCTGACTTCGCGATGTTAACACTAGGCGGTGATTTGAAGCGTAAAGAAATGATTTCCGCACGTCTGGGTGATGGCTTAAGCTATCTATATATGGCGTCTGCCGCACTGAAAAAGTATGAAGATGAAGGACGTCAACAAGGCGATCTGGACTTCGTTCATTACGCTGTTCAACACTGTTTGCATAACGCATCTAAGTCATTAAATGAGGCTTATACCAACTTCCCTGTGAAATACGTTGGCGGTGTGCTGAAAGGGTTATTATTCCCACTTGGTAATCATTTTAATAAGCCAAGCGATGAACTGTGTGTGAATCTGGCGGAAGCGATGATGACGCCAGGAGCACAACGCGATCGACTCACGCATCTTTGCTACATCGGAAAATCCGACGACGACAGCGTAGGCTTAATGGAGAATGCCTTCCTCGCAATGTACGAAATCAAACCATTAGAGCGTAAGCTTATGAAGGCGGCGAAGGATGGGAAAGTGGCTCGTAAAGGTCTGCTACACGACCGTCTGCAGCAAGCATTTGAAGCTGGCGTGTTAACTGAGCAAGAAATTGACCAAATAATGGCGGCAGACAAATTGCGTTACAAGGCGATTCAAGTTGACCACTTTAGTCATGACTTTTCTGAAGTACGAACCGATTGCCCAAAAAAGTCGCATTTGAACCCGGCGGCATAGTAAACCGTTAATACTAAGAAAAGCACCTCAATGAGGTGCTTTTTTGTGTTCTTGCTGAGTGGATGTTGGGATAGTGCTCCAACCACTTGCCTTTTCAGAGCATTTTTACAGAAATTAGATGCGAAATCCCGACGAAACTTTTATCCTAACAAGGTTTTTTAAAGGAAGTTGAATATGATCATCAAACCTAGAATTCGTGGATTTATCTGTACTACAACGCACCCTGTTGGTTGTGAAGCTAACGTAAAAGAACAAATTGCGTACACTAAAGCGCAAGGCCCAATCAAAAACGCACCTAAGCGCGTTCTTGTTGTCGGTGCATCAAGTGGCTACGGTCTATCTTCTCGTATCGCTGCGGCATTTGGTGGCGGTGCATCAACTATCGGTGTTTTCTTCGAAAAAGAAGGTACTGAGAAGAAACCAGGTACGGCAGGTTTCTACAATGCAGCTGCTTTTGAAAAGCTAGCGCGTGAAGAAGGCCTGTACGCAAAAAGCCTAAACGGCGACGCTTTCTCAAATGAAGCGAAACAGAAAACTATCGAACTGATCAAAGAAGATTTAGGTCAGATCGATATGGTGGTTTACTCACTGGCTTCCCCAGTACGTAAAATGCCAGAAACTGGCGAGCTAGTTCGTTCAGCGCTTAAGCCTATCGGTGAAACTTATACATCAACTGCTGTTGATACCAACAAAGATGTGATCATCGAAGCAAGTGTTGAGCCTGCAACAGAAGAAGAAATCAAAGACACAGTAACCGTTATGGGCGGTGAAGACTGGGAACTTTGGATCAATGCACTGTCTGATGCTGGTGTTCTTGCTGAAGGCTGTAAGACAGTCGCGTACAGCTACATTGGTACTGAGCTAACTTGGCCAATCTACTGGGATGGCGCACTAGGTAAAGCGAAAATGGACCTAGATCGTGCGGCGAAAGCGCTAAACGACAAGTTAGCAGCGACAGGCGGCAGTGCAAATGTTGCTGTACTTAAATCTGTTGTAACTCAGGCAAGTTCCGCAATTCCTGTTATGCCACTGTACATTGCAATGGTATTCAAGAAAATGCGCGAAGAAGGCGTACACGAAGGCTGTATGGAACAAATCTACCGTATGTTCAGCCAACGTCTGTACAAAGAAGATGGTAGCGCAGCAGAAGTGGATGAGATGAACCGTCTACGTCTGGATGATTGGGAACTTCGTGACGACATTCAGCAGCACTGTCGTGAACTATGGCCTCAAATTACGACTGAGAACCTAAAAGAACTGACTGACTACGTAGAGTACAAAGAAGAGTTCTTGAAACTATTTGGTTTCGGTGTTGAAGGCGTAGATTACGAAGCGGATGTAAATCCAGCGGTTGAAGCTGATTTTATCCAAATCTAATCGAATGACTGATTAGACAACCGATATACAAAAGGCGCTCATTGAGCGCCTTTTTTGCTTTCATCAGTCAAAGTTATTAACTTAATATTATCAGGATTGTACCTGCCAACGTCATCAGAATATTGGCAATCGCATAGGTACCCGCATAGCCAAGAGCTGGGATGGTGGATTTAGCGTAGTCGTTGACGACATCCATAGCTGGGGCACAAGTTCGGGCACCAATAATGGCACCGAAGAGCAGGGCACGGTTCATCTTGAGTATGTGTGCGCCCACTAAATAGGCCAATACCACAGGCACAACACTAACAATGAATGCTAAACCAATCACTTTTGGACCAACTTGAGTCAAGTGCTCGAACATCTTTCCGCCTGCACTTAGACCTATTCCCACCATAAAGAACATCAAACCCAAATCTTTGACCATATTTAGTGCCCCCTGCGGGACATAGCCGAAAGTAGGGTGATTTGCTCGTAAGAAACCAAGTGTAATACCAGATAACAAAAGACCTACCGCGTTACCCAAGCTGAACGAAACCTGGCCGAATGTCATCGTGATGAGGCCAAACAGAATACCCAAAATAAAGAAGCTGCAAAAAGCGAGTAAATCGGCCATTTGACTGTGGATCGAGATGAAGCCGATTTTTTCCGCGAGTCCATGTACTCGGCTTCTCTCGCCGCTCACCTGAAGGACGTCACCTTTAGCGAGCACAATGTCTAAGTCCATCGGCATTTCTATTTGCGCACGTACCACGCGGTTTAAGAAACAGCCAAACTCAGATAAGTTTAAATCAGATAAACGCTTGCCTGCGATAGCGTCACTTTTTACGACAATTTCTTCTTCAACGATGCGCAAATCAAGCAAGTTACGATCAAATACTTCTTTTCCGTTGCGGAAGCTAGGATCCAAGCGAGCATGGCTATCAGGGAAGCCAACCAGTGCAATTTCATCACCCTCTTGCAAAATGGCATCACCATCTGGATGGGCGAGAATACCATTGCGGCGGATTCGTTCAATGTAACAGCCAGTTTGACGATAAATACCCAGTTCACGCAAGTTCTTGCCGTCAGTCCAGTCAATCAATTCTGGGCCGACTCGGTAAGCACGAATAATCGGTAAGTACACTTTTCTTTGGCTTGAATTTCCAAGGCCACGTTCTTGAGCAATTTGCTGCGCAGAATCAGACAGGTTCTGCTTCTGCAGTTTTGGCAACAGCTTCGCGAACATGATCATGCTAATTAAGCCCACCAGATAAGCCATCGCGTAACCCACGGATAGATTTTCTAATACCAAAGAAAAATCCATATTGCGCGGTATAGTCGCAAGGCCAGAGTTAAGAGCATCTTGAGCACCAACTAGCACTGGTGTTGCTGTCAACGCGCCGGCCATCATACCGGCTGACAAGCCAAAGTCGAGGCCGAAATAGTGGCTCAAGCCATACGTTAAGCTGACTGCGGACACGAGAACGGTCATACTTAAAATAAAGTAATGCTTACCATCTCTGAAGAATATGCCAAAAAAGTTTGGTCCAGCTTCAATGCCAACGCAATAAATAAACAGCATAAAGCCAATGGTTAATGCTTCTGCATTGAATGAGAAGCCAAGGTGACCCATTACCAACGAGGTAATTAGAACGCCTATGGAGTTGCCTAGTTGTAATTTGCCAAATCGGATTTTTCCGATGGCAAGGCCAATGGCTAATACGACGAAGATTAGAAGGATAGGGTTTTGCTCAAGAAGGTATACGACGTCTATGTTCACTGTGTGGCTCGGTAAAGTGTGTGCCAAAAAGATTAAGAATTGCGAATTGTAACTAAATATAGCAAAAAGATAAGTGAATTTTTTTAGGTTTTACCATTAGTTGACGTAAGGTAATAACCAACTGAAAAATAATAAAAAAGCCGCATGAAGCGGCTTTCTTAAAAACTGTCTTTATTACTCGTCAAATAGACCTAGGTGCTCTTTCGCGTACGCTTCGAACTCGTCGCAGCCACCGATGTGCTCTTGGTCGATAAAGATTTGAGGAACAGTTTCAACTGGTTTACCAACTGTTTTCTCAAGATCTGCTTTAGAAATACCTTCAGCATGGATATCAACGTAACGGTAGTTGAAGTCGTCACGCTTCGCTTTTAGCGTTTCTGCGTGTTCTTTTGCACGAACACAGAAAGGACATGCAGGGCGACCAAAGATAACAACGAACATAATCTTATTTCTCCTAAATCTATTCTTTTTTGAAAGCGTACAAAACATAGCGGCTGAGTGCGCTCTCTTTTGTTGCAGTAACTATGCCCGATCCAGATACGGAAATAAAGCGGCAATTACCTCTTGGTTCTATAGGTGAAATCTATCGAATAAAAACTAAACGCGCTCCCTTATTCTATGGCTCTAAAGTATGTGAAGTGACGCATAAAAAACATACATTTTAAGGGGTTAATGATGGCAAGGTGGAATTGGTCAATTTTTTTTATTCAAAAACATAGCAATCTAATCTGGCTATACGCAAATGACTTCAACTCTTCCATAAGTGTTAAATCAGAGGGCAAGAGGTTATTTGGGTATATTATTTTTGGGAGGATGTGTATGTTTCAGTTTATGACTGCAACAAGGATTATATTTGGTGAAGGTGCACTTCAGTCTTCATTATCCGTTATCAACCAATTTGGCTACAGTGTTTTGCTGGTAACCGGGAAGGAAACCCAACGAGCCACGCCCATCATTAACTACCTTAAAGCTCAAAATATGCGTTACCAACACGTAGCAATCAATGGCGAACCTTATATCACAATGGTAGAAGAGACCGCGGTACTCGGTAGAAAATTCCAGCCTGATATGGTGATTGCTATTGGCGGTGGCAGTGTCATCGATATGGGTAAAGCTCTAGCCGCTATTATTCCTAATCAAGGCAATGTTTACGACTACGTCGAAGTGGTAGGAAGAAACGTACCATTAAAGGCAAAACCTCTTCATTTTATTGCAATTCCTACGACAGCAAGCACGGGTTCAGAGGTGACTCGAAATGCGGTGTTGAAGTCTGGACAAGATAAAGTGAAAGTGAGTCTTCGAAGCCCTGATATGCTGGCAGACGTTGCCATTGTGGATCCGACGCTCACCTATGGAACCGATCAATACACATCCGGGCGTGGCGCGATGGATGCGTTCACTCATTTGATGGAAGCGTATGTGTGTGGTGAGCCAAACCCTCTTACAGATATGGTGTGCGAAGAGGGACTTCGTCGTTTAAGCCGTTCAGTGATTGCTGCTTGTAAGCAAGATAATCATAAGGCTCGGTCTGATTTATCATTCGCTGCGTTGCTCGGTGGCATGGCCATTACTAATGCCAAATTAGGTGCTGCACATGGGCTTGCGTCGGCGTTAGGAGGTAAGTTAGATGCGCCCCACAGCGTGATCACGGCGCGTCTTGCACCGCACGTGATGCAGGAAAATATTAACGCCGCGAAGCTCGCTGGCAGGAATGATGTGATAAGTCGTTATCGTAAACTTGCCCAATTGGTTACCGATCGTGCGAACGCGAATGAGCACGATGGGGTTCTTTGGGTAAATATGGTGTTAGATAAGTTAGCGTTGCCGTTACTTGGCCAATTCGGAGTATGCCAAACTTCTTTTGAACAAGTGGCGAACGATGCGCTTAAGTCGATGGCGATCAAAGGCAACCCGTTACCCCTTAATCAGGAACGTTTGATATACATATTGCAGCAAGTCTGTGATTGCAGTAGAGAGTGTGTGGCAGAGAGCACACAACACGTGAGCTCTGTAGAAGTGCTTGAATCAAGAACGGACTTATCGAGTGTGAACGACTTGGGTTGATGTATTGATCTAAAGCACGTTGAAAAAAGGGGAGCGTTGAGCTCCCCTTTATTAAATCTTTCACTAAACACCAGTACTTAGTACTGACTTAGCTTGTCATAGCGACTGTCTTTCAACGCATCTTTTACGCGTTTTAGGTTCTCACGGAAACCTGTACCACGGCGGAGTGTGAAGCCAGTTGCCAGTACATCAATCACCGTCATCTGTACAACTCGACTCGCCATTGGCATATAGACGTCGGTATCTTCAGGAATATCAAGCGTAATAGCGAGTGAACTTGCCTTTTCTAGCGGTGAGTCCTTTGCTGTAATCGCAATGACCGTCGCGCCGTTTTCACGAGCAAGGTTTGCTATTTCGACCTGACTCTTCGTTCGACCTGTGTGAGAAATAAGAACCACAACATCATTATCACTGCAGTTAATACAACTCATGCGCTGCATGACAATGTCTTCAAAACAAGTAATTGGAATGTTAAAGCGAATAAACTTGTTTTGTGCGTCTCGGGCTACAGAAGATGATGCACCAAGGCCAAAGAATGAAATGCGCTTCGCTTGCGTTAGCAAATCGACCGCACGGTTCACTTGCATTGGATCTAGGCTGTTTTTCGCGACATCTAAACACGCCATGGTCGATTCGAAAATCTTATGGGTGTACGCGTCTGGGCCATCGTCTTCTTCCACGTTACGGTTAACGTAAGGGGTACCATTGGCTAGGCTCTGTGCCAAGTGAAGCTTAAAATCTGGAAAGCCCTTGGTGTCCAGACGACGACAGAAGCGGTTTACAGTGGGCTCACTAACATCAGCCATTTTAGCCAACGTTGCAATGCTTGAATGAATTGCAGTTTGTGGAGACGCCATAATTACTTCCGCAACTTTGCGCTCTGACTTACTGAAATTCTCCAGGTTTTTTTGAATTTTTTCTAATGTATTCATAGTGTTCACGAGGGTATAGAGAACAACTCGCTGGCTCTGTTAACGAAAGGAAACACGAAGATTCCAGAGTAGAGTGGGGCGTTAACGAAAACAACCAGCGCCATAGAATCAGTATAAACCTGATCTTCAATCAGTCTAAACCAATAACGGATACTATTTAGTGAGAATTTGACAGGCCTCAAACAAAATGTTGTAAAAACTACAGAATTGGATGTGTAATCGATGTTTTGTTGCGCCAGTCGCACGAGAATGATGTTTGAGTTACATCAAAACGAAAAAAAATTTCAAATTGATGTAACTCTTTCGGGCCATTAAGACGATTGGATATCAGTGACCACCTGCTGAATTCTTTCCATCAAATTTGGTGCTTGCTTGGCGATTTCACGCTGTTCATCAAGCACCGAACTCAAAATCTCTTTGGTCGTCAGCGGATTTGCCAAAACCACTCGGAACACAATCGTGTTCATGCGCTGCCATTGGTCTGGGTTCAGTCTTGTACGTGAAACAAACGATTTGCCCGTTTCACGCTGACGCTTTTGAATAAACTGTGTTAATTCATTAATCAGTTCATTCAGTTGTTCTTTTTGTGAACCTTCCGCTTTTGCTAATGCCTCACGGATGAATGGCGGCAAGTAGCGGTATGTGAGCAGACAAAGCTCTGGTTCAGAAACCAATTCGAAATCATCTTGCTGCTTGATTAAATCTGCAAAGTAGCGAGCTTTTTCAATGCTTTGGTCTATCAGCAGCTCATAGCCAGGGCGGCTGATTATGTGCATTGCGGCATAGACTAACATTGCCATGCCCGAACGAGAGCCTTCTAATGTATGGCTGCCTAGGTCTTTTGAGCCTTTACGCAAGATATATTGAGCGTGATGCTCTATGGATTTCATTGCGTCAGGATCTTTGAACAGAACCATACCAGCGCCCATCGGGATGTAGAGTTGCTTGTGCGCATCAATGGTTACTGAGTCTGCCATTTCCACACCGTTAAGAAGGTGACGGTGGTGATTAGACATAAGTGTTGCGCCACCCCATGCGGCATCCACATGGAAATGACAACCGTGAGCTTGGCAGACTTCTGCGATTTCAGGTAGCGGGTCGACATTACCAGTCTCTGTTGTACCAGCTACACCAATAACAGCAATAGGCTTGATGTTTTGTTTCTCTAGTTCAACAATTTTCGCTTTAAGGTCGTCGACAATAATACGGTTGTTGGCATCCGTTTTAACCGCAACCAAGCCATCTTGACCTATACCTAGTACATCGGCTGCTTTCTTAAGGGAGTAGTGACCACGCTCAGACACCAATACCGCTAAGCCATCGTAGCCATAATGCTTCATGGCTTTAAATAGGCCTTCTTTCTCAACGCCTTTAAATGAACCATTGGCTCTTAACGCCTTGTTACGTGCTACCCAAAGTGCAGTGATATTGGCAATGGTACCGCCGGAGCAAAATGCGCCCAATGAGTGGTTTGCGCTATGCATCCACTGATCGTAAAACGTATCGCTCTGACCATAGATCAAGCGATGTAGCATGCCCAAAACTTGACGTTCAAGCGGGGTAAAGGCCTTAGAAGTCTCTATCTTTACCAGGTTTTGGTTTAAGGCGATCATGATCTTTGACAATGGCATCAAGAAATAAGGCAGCGCCGATGTCATATGACCAATGAAGCTTGGTGAAGAAGTGTGAACGGAGTGCGACACCAAAGTGTCGAGTAAGTGTTCTGTATGATCTGACACGAACTCTGGCTGCTCAGGAATCTGAGCAGAAGAAAAGTCTTTTTCGATTTCGCGTAAAGGCTTTTCTTCTGCCACGATGTGTTCACGAAGAAATTGATTTAGGTTTCGCGAGAGGCTCTCGTCAATTTTGGTTAACGTTGAGTCAGGACCTTCTGGGACAGTGAAGATCTTTAGCAAGCTCTCAAAGCTAACGTCAGCGGTTTTTTGTTCCTTAACCATAGCAAAGAATCTTTGTAGTTATTTTGGTAATGCGAGCGGCACAATCTAAACTAAAACGGGCGCAAAGTCCCGTTTTAATTGTTGAAACCCATGTTGCTGAAATGAAAATTTTAGGTGAGGGCTACAATCTTCGCATTAAAAAATCGTTGATTTTAATGTGTTAAAACACTCGGCGTTTTCGAGCATCCTCAACGATTAATTAATCACACTTCTGCTTTTCAATCTTCTCTATTGACTGATTGTACTTATTAAGCGCGGTATCAATTTGTTGTGGATGGCTAAGCAGGTCGGCGAATGCTGAACGGAGTTCGTAGTTTTTTGGATGGTTAGTCGATTGACGGTCACTAAACGTTTGTTTTGCGACTTCACCTAACTTATCACTTCGGCTTGCTAGCTGCTTAACGTCGTGTTGTTCTAATTTTAGCCATGCTTCGATTGGCTGTTCTGTTGCAATACGGCTAGGATCGTTCTCTAGAAAATAGTGCACTGCTTCACGGTTTAATTCAAAGTGATGTTTACGGCCGTCCAAGAACCACTGGCTAACTTCTTTTAGATCTGGATACTGGGTAACCGTCAAATCGACAAGATCTTGATACCACTGTAGTGAGGCATCAACATAGCCGTCGTATTTGCTTGCAAGACATTGTTGATCTGCGGCAAACGTAAAAGTTGAGCTTGTAGCGAGGAGCGCTGCAACGACAAAGCGTTTCATTCTTCTTCCTTCTGGTTGTTATCCCTTTATTAACGCAAGGCACATAAGTTGATGTTTCATCCTTCTTTCTCTTTAGTCGTGATAAATCATTGGGCTAATTGACAAAAAGAAAGCGGATTATTGCCAAAATCTTGATCACTTTGACGTTAACTGGGTATTTGAATTTTTGCCGTATTGTAATGGATGTTAAAGCGAAAACCTGAGATCTAGCTAGCAAGTGATACAAAGAAAAGCATCATAACTGGTACCAGTAAACTCAAAATAAACCCACTAACGATGGCGACTGGGACACAACGCACACCACCTGTAGTCTGAATAACAGGTAGGGTAAAGTCCATTGCTGTTGCACCTGCATAACCAATTGCTGTGCACGGATAGCTGCGAATAAAGAGAGGAATGGCTACCAGCGCGACCAGCTCTCTCATCAATTCGATCAGGAAAGATGCTCCCCCAAACACGGGGCCAAAAGCGTCTCCCATCAAAATTCCTGCGAGTGAATACCAGCCAAAGCCTGAAGCCATCGCGAGGGCTTGATAGAGAGGAAGGTCCAAAAGTATCGCTGCAATAACGCCACCAAGCATACATGTTGCGATCACAACTGCCGCAATGGCCATACCCTGTTTATTTAATAGAATTTGGCGAAGAGTAAGACCACTATTGCGAAGCTGAATACCAATAAAAAATAGGAGCAGGAAGAGTATCCATTCGCTCGCTGTATCCACCCAACTTAAATCGATGGGTAACAGCAGACCAACTACTAGCCCGCCACCAACGACAACAATCAGCTTTACTGATTCTAAAGCCATCGAGGATAATGGCAGCTTCTTTTGATTCTGATTGGTCTGGAGAGGAATAATCCTATCGATAATAGGCAGCGCCAACAGATTACAGGTACTTAAACATAAAAAGAAAGTACTCGCATAGAGGAGAATACTCTGTAAGTTGCTACTTAAGTTATCGAGCGCTGCTAGGCTAAGTCCCATCAACGACAAAATGACGTAAATAAGGTAGGACGTTGATTGATTGATCTTCTCCAGTAACGAGGCTCGAGATATAGGAATTAGATACCCCACAACAAGTGGAGCGAAAATAAATAGCATCCCTGAGAACATAAAGCTCTATGATTCCTTTTTTGAGATAATACCAACACACATAAATCAAATTATTTATCGGTTGAAATTAGAGAGATATTTTACCAAATACCAAACGCTGCTCAGCCTTGAGCGAATCGTTTATCGCGAATTAGGTGTGAGAAAACGATAAATTACAAGCCGCTAGCACTTAGCACTGCACGTATTTGGTCATTGAAGTCAGTATCACTCATATTGCTGAGTTCATACAAGACCTCTGCACCTGTTAAGTTGAATTCAACTTCGTGTTCATCAATGCGCTCATCATGATTGCGGAACATCAATAAGTGATGCGCGATTCTTGCAATGTCTAAATAACTTACTTCCGGTCGCGTTTGCTCGTACTTCTCGTTTGAGGAGACCTCTCTAAAGTCATTGTCAAATCCCCAGCGCTCGAGCACCAGTTTGCTTGTTGCTGAACAACGAGTTTGGAAGATTTGCAACGCAATTTCAGGATCTAGGTAATTGCCTCTATCTAAGTACAGGTGGTACTCGTTAATTAGACAAAACAAACCGATATCGGCTAGCAGACCAACCAGCAATGCTTTTTCTTGCTCCAAGTGCCCATAAGTACCTGGCTCGTGTTTACGAAACGCTTGAACCAATATCACCATGACGGCACCGAGTTCTCGGGATACCGCTGCACTTTTCACCAAGATAGCATTACATTCTTTGGTTAAATTTACTGAATGTTTAAGTTGTTCAATCGCTTGTGCGGTAACAATATCACGCACGCGCAGTATACCAAGGCGAGATACCGCGGTGGTTAAGTCGTTGCAGGTAATGTTTCTGCGATTGAAAATTACAGAGTTTGCTACTCGCAGAACGACCGCCGCCAAGCCGGGATCTTCTAACAAACAGTTAGCAACATCTGAAATAGTGGTGTGTTCTTCGACACATAACTGCTGAATTTTAAGCACGACATCAGGAATAGGGGGTAATGAAATCTTACCCGTTGAGATGGACTGTTCTACCAGCTGAGCAAACTCGGATTCCAGTGCGTTTATAAGCTTATCTTTATTATTTGGCAGCCAAAAAAATGATAAATGTTCCATTGTGACGCTGTACTTGAGATCTTTCGTACAGTGTACCCTTACAGCGTATTCTTTATCAATTAAATGCGTATCACGTGCTCGTAATTGCCAGCGAGATCATAATGATGGCGTGTTTTGGGCATGCCGTGCGTCAAAAAAATATCACCACATGAATAATAAGTGTGAAACTAATCACGTATGCTGAATATATACTTTTTTATATGTGACCTATGTCCTAACTTATTTTTCAACGTTAAGTATGATTAAGCAAGTTGGTGAGCACAACTCACAAAAATATCGCCAACAAATCGACATTTATAATTCGCTATAAGCTGCTGTTTATCTGGTGACATCGCTAATCGGGGTAATTTATTCAGATTAAAGAGGTCAATGGACATGACAGACCAAGCTTTTTTTAAATATGTACGCAACTTTAGTGAGTATCAAAAACGTTCTATGTTCGGTGGTATCGGTTTATTCACCGATGATGCTATGTTTGCGCTTGTCAGCAATGATTGCTGCTACTTACGTGGTGGTAATGGATTGGACGAAGTGTTTACTCAACTGAATTGCGAAAAATATAAGCACGTCAAAAAACAGACGACGGCAACCGTAAATTATTATGACGTAACAGATTTGTTTGAATCCGGATATGCAGGACTCGATGAACTGGTACAAAAATCAATTGAATACTCAATTAAGGAACGAAAATATCAAAAGTCTTCTGCCAGTAGACGTTTGAGAGATCTGCCAAATATGCAGTTAACTCTTGAGCGAATGGTCAAGAAAGCAGGTGTTGATGACGTAGAAACCTTTTTAGAACTTGGACCTGTAAAAGTCTTCAACAAAGTTAAAGTGGCTTATGGCAATGACGTTGATGTTAAGTTGCTTTGGAAATTCGCTGGTGCCACTGACGGTGTTCATTGGAAACTGATTCAAGAGCCGCGTAAAAAGCAGTTACTGGCGCTGTGTGAGTAAGCAAGCTGAACGCACGATGATTGACTCGTTTTGATGGAGTTAGCGGGTCGTAAAGGCAAGTGTTGAAAGCGGAAAAAGGACATTGAAGTTTTTGACCACTTCATTGAGTTAGTCATTAGATTAGACAAAAAACCGAGGCATGGGCCTCGGTTTTTGTTTTTTAATTTGCTCTTTTATTAAAGCAAAAATCTTAAAACTTAAAACGCGTAGTGAACATTACCTGATCACCATAAAAGTCGTTGATACGCGCTTCAGCACCTAGAGAGAAAAGCTCAGTTGAGTGGAAACGAGCGTATGCTGCACCGGTCCAGTCGTCATCGTTATCAATAGAAACGTAGCCGACTTTGCCGCCTACTTCTAATTGAGGACCTAACCATTGACGAACACCTAAGTTCAGTTCCATACCTACGTCAGTGCTGCTATCGCTTGAAGGTTGTACAACGCGCATTAGCATTTCACCTGTAAGGTCAGCCCAGTTGTTTAGTGGCGAATGAAAGCCAAAACCAGCGGCTGAGTCAAAATCACTTTCAAACTCAGAGTCGATACGAGCAATAACATGTGCGTTAGGGTGAATTGATTTGCTGAATCCAGCACCAAATGTCACAGGACTTGCGCCAATACGTGCTTCGAAATAGTCGTAGCTAAAGTTGCTCATAGTTGCTGGCGCATTGCGGTCGTTTGCGGCTAGGGCATGGCTTGATGCCACTAGTAAGGCAGCGGCTAATAGTGTTTTACGCATAACTAACGATAAACCTTGTTCATTATTTCCATGGATTCAAGCAACCACTTGAACCGTAATCTGATTTGTCCGACATCATAATAAAAAGGAAGGTCCACGACCAACAAAAATGTGTCGATGTTTTGTCAATTAACTTAATAGTTAGTGGGTTTAAGCAAAAACTACGCCATATACATAACGTCTAAGAGCATCAATCGGATAAATAGTGATGCTTTTCCATACTCGCGCTATTGCGCGAAATAACGTGGATCAGCTGGTTTTGGTGACATTCAAGCTAGAGCCACGCATATTACTCCCCGAAGCTTGCTCTGCGTTCAGCCATGGCATTGAGGATCGCCTCAGAATCAAGGACTTGAGTCCAAGATAGTAAGTTATCATCATTTGCAATCATAAAAGCAGTAAGCTGAGACACGATTGCTTTTCTCAATTCTTCACCTCTCCATGGTTTGGCAATGTAATAGTCCAGACTTGCGTTATTGACGGCCTCAACGGTGTCTTCTAAGCCGGCTTGTCCTGTAAGTAAGACTTTGCGGGCTGCTTTTGTGTCACCATTTTGACTGAGTTCGATTAAGAAGCTAATCCCAGTTTGCTCCGGCATAATGTGGTCGCATAAAACGAGCGCAAGCTGAACTTCCTCTTCCGCCATCTCCTCGATCACTTGCCTTGCTTCAGTGACTGATTCCGCTCCCTCGACAATAAAATGTTCCTCAAAGGGAGCGAGATCCTGGAGCACGCTATCCAAGACTTCTCGTTCGTCATCGACACATAAAATTAAATACTTGGTCATATTTCATCTCCTTTTTCGATGACTGGTAACCAGACTGTCATTCGTGTGAACTTGTCGAGTTCTGATTCGACGTCAATCCATCCCTTATGTGCTGTCACGATTTGCTGGCAGATGGACAGCCCAATGCCTAAACCAAAGTTGCCTTCTTTTTTCGTCGTGAAGTTGAGCTCGAAAATGGCTTCTCTTTGCGATTCAGGAATGCCACACCCATTATCTTCAAACGAGATAACGGCGTAATGTGTATGATCTTTTTCTGCAAGACGTGTTTGTATTTTTAAAACGCCTTTTTCCGGAAATGCATCAATGGCGTTAGAGACCAAATTCGTCCATACCTGTTGGAGTGCGATTGGTTGACAAAGGATGGGAGGTAAATCCGCATAATCAGTGGAAACCTGATGCATTTTTAGTTTGTTTTCGAAGATCACCAAGGTGTCTTCAATACCTTCATGAATATCAGCATAGTGCTGGATCTCATCATCTGAGCGTGCGTAACCTTTAAGGCTTTTCACCATATCTGCAATTCGCGCAGCACAGACGTTAATTGAGCGAAGAGTAGAACCAGCTTTGTGGTATTGCTCAAGAGTATCGAGAACATGAGAAGATACTTGCTGTTTTTTCGTTAGTTGAGTGAGTAACTCGTGATCTGACTCTAGCCCAAGGTTCACCACTTTCTTAGCCAGTGTTCGGTCTGGAAGGGCATGATTAAGTGCTTTAACGCGTGATCTGAGCTCTGCGGTTGAAGCGGGTTTTGCGGTTTGAGCTTTGCTCAGTAACTCAATGCCTTTGATTTGTATATCGGAACTGGGTACTTCGTTAAGTAATCGTGCAAGCGTATGCGTTAAATTCTCTACGCCCCTCAATATCGCTGCTATCGGATTATTTAGTTCATGCGCCACGCCCGCAACCAACTGGCCGAGCATCGCCATTTTTTCTCTTTCAATGAGTTGCTGGTGGGCAGACTCCAGCGATTCGAGCGTTTTTTGAAGTTGCAACTTGGTATTGATGCTTCTTTGTAATCGGCGGTTGAAGTGGCGTAAGAGCAAGTTTGTAAAAAGAGGCAGCAAGTTTGAGTCGCTTTGCATCACTTTATTGAATACGTTGCGATCGAGTTTTATGACCTCTGTCTTTGTCAGCGTTAGGGCTGTCGAGAAAGAACATTCTCCAGTAACAAACGACATGCCTCCGACAATATTACCTTTGTTATGGCGTACAACCTCTCGCTGCATGCCTTGCTCATCGCGCTTGTACAGAGCCACTTCACCATCGGTGATAAACCACAAGAAGCTATTTGGCTCGCCTTCTACAGTTAATAGGTGTTCAGTTGAATAGGTGCGGCAGGCTCTTGTTTCGTCATTGTCTTTAAAAAACTGTTGGAGAGCTGAGATCACTTGCTCGGCTAACTCAGCATCAGACATCGAGTGGTAGTCGTGTAAAAAGCCCGCTTGATAATGGCTCATCTGATTATTGATGTGCGCTCGCAACAAGCTGTGATGATCCAATATCTGACTGTAACTTAGCAGGTCTTCTTTGCCATTTCGCAATATAAATTGGGTCAGCTCTTTTTGCACTGTGTTAAATAAGACGTGATCTGGCAAAGGTTTAGTGAGGCAGTGGTCGAGCCTGCCCTCATTAACGGCAGTGAGAATTGCCTCTATATCAGACGAGCAGCTAATAAGAATTTTTCTTGCTTGCTCGGTATGCGGCATCCGGTCTAAACCAATAAGAAAATCCACGCCATTAAAATGAGCGTGATGGCTCGCTATAACTAAAGCAACAGTCTGCTCTCTTTCTTCCAGATACTCTAAAGCGCTTTGAGCCTCTTCTATCGATTCGACAGAAAAAATATCAAACTTACTTGAGAAGGCAGACAGCTCCAATCGAAACTGTTCAGCACTGATTGGGTTGTTGTCGAGACACAACACAGCATAACGATTCACAGATGTTTTAGCTCCGGTTAAAACTTCGCCACGCAAACTTTAACAATAAAAGGACATGATGAGTGGGAGCCAAGTATGATTCCTGATTAATGGACTAGAATAAGCATCAATAGTCTGATTTGTCTCAATGTTTTCTCCGCAGAAGGTTTGGGGTAGACTGACCGAAAATACCTAATAAGTGACGTTATGCAAAATCTTAAAAAAATCGGCGCCATTGGTGGTGCTATCTCATTAGCGCTGTGTTGGCCATTGGCTGTCGGACAAATTGGTCAGTCCATCATTGAAGATGGTATTACCAATATGAATGATGAAATGATTAAAGGCGAAGTGGTCGAGTATCAGCGTGGCTATTTGTCTTCAGTCGTGCTGACTCGTTATTCAGTTGTTGATCCTGAGCTTAAAACGCAGCTAGAGCGTGATGGTATGCCAACGACGTTTGACGTAACCAGTGATGTTAGCCACGGTCTAACAAGCCTAACAGCAGATTCAAAATTGGTGGACAATGACTTTTTGCCTCTCACGATGCATAGTCAGACTCAACTAAATGGCAACACGGCATTCACCCTTGACCTAGACAGTTGGCATTATCGTAACGAAGCGCAAGGTGTTTCTGTTTCTACAAGCCCTGCAAAAGTGACAGGGGATGTGACGGTATTGGGTGATCTCAATTACCAAGTTTCTGTTCCTTCTGTTCAAGTGGATTTTGAAAACGGTGAAGAGCTTCATCTGAATGCATTGACAGGTCAGGGTAAAGGTAAGCAAGCAAAAGGCTATTGGCTGGGTGAGCAATCTTTTTCTCTAGAGAAGCTGGATGTGGTTGATTCGAACTTAACGCCTGTCTTTTTGATTGAGAATGCAAGTTACCGCGGCAACACTACGATGAATGAGTCTGGTGATAAGCTGAACAGTCAGCTGAACCTAGATGCTAAGAAACTGCGTTTAACTGATGGTACGGATGTCGATAACTTTAAGTTGGATTTCTCAATTGCAGATGTGGATAGCCAGTCATTTGACCAAATTATGTCTATCTATCAAAGTTCTCCAATGTTAGACGAGCAGGAAATGGCGAGCTTATTGCCGCATGTTGACACGCTGTTTAGCAAAGGCTTTGATTTATCCGTGAATGAGCTTTCACTTGCGTTTGGTGACGGTAAGTTCCATAACGAGTGGCAATTATCCATTCCTGAAGGTACTGACCACATTACTCAAGACCCAATGAAGTTGATGACGGCGACTACTGGTGAGCTCAGCACTTACTTCTCTGACGAATTAGTGACGCACTACCCATTTATTCAAGAAGGAATCGATGAGCTGCTCATCATGGAGCTGATCGAGAAAGTTGAGGGCGGTTATCAACTCAAAGCAGAAATCGGTGAAGGCAAATTGAAGTTCGAAAATGGACATGAGTTCCCATTGGTGGCGCTACTTATGCCTGCCTTGATGCAACAACAGTAGCCAAGTATTGTTGCGGAATTAATCCAATTTAACGCTTAGTCTTTAAAAAGAGGTCGTAAGACCTCTTTTCTTGTTTTTATCGCTGCGAAAACGTGATATTAATTTCGTAATATTTACATAGCAGGAGCAATGAGCATCATGGAACAAAATACGGACAACGTATTTAACTTCAGTGCAGGGCCAGCAGGTCTGCCTAAAGCAGTTATGCAGCAAGCACAACAGGAACTAATCGATTGGCAAGGCCTTGGTACTTCGGTCATGGAAATCAGCCACCGAAGCAAAGAGTTCATCAAAGTTGCAGAAGAAGCCGAGCAAGATTTACGTGATCTTCTGAATATTCCGGACAACTATAAAGTGCTGTTCTGCCAAGGTGGTGCTCGTGCTCAATTTGCTGCTGTTCCTCTAAACTTACTTGGTGATGCCGAGACGGCAACTTACATTGACGGCGGTTATTGGGCTGAAAGTGCGGTAGCTGAAGCGAAGAAATACTGCGAGCCAGACGTATTTGATGCAAAAACAGAAATCGACGGAAAAGTAGCCGTTCTACCTGCAAACGAATGGAAAATTGCTCCAGAAGCGGCTTACGTGCATTTCTGTCCAAATGAAACCATTGACGGTATCGAGATTAACGATCTTCCAGTCACCGACAAACCAATCGTTGCTGACATGTCTTCGACGATTCTTTCTCGTGAGATTGATGTATCGAAATACGGTGTGATTTATGCGGGCGCTCAGAAAAACATTGGTCCTTCAGGCATTGCTATCGCTATCGTGCGCGACGACTTGTTAGGTATGGCGAAGCAGGTACTGCCAAGTATCTTGGATTATACTGTTCTGGCTGAGAAAGAATCAATGTTCAACACGCCACCAACCTTTGCATGGTACCTGTCTGGTCTTGTTTTCAAATGGTTGAAGGCGCAGGGTGGGGTAAAAGCGATCGAGCAAGTGAACCGCGCTAAAGCCGCACTACTGTATGATTACATCGATCAGTCTGATTTCTACCGTAATGGCGTGCACTCAGCAAACCGTTCTTTGATGAATGTGCCATTCCAACTTGCGAAACCTGAACTGGATGCGACGTTCCTTGAACTAGCCGATGCCAAAGGGCTGAAATCACTAAAAGGACACCGAGCCGTTGGTGGTATGCGAGCTTCCATTTATAACGCCATGCCGCTAGAAGGTGTACAAGCGTTAGTCGATTTTATGCAAGAGTTTGAGAAAAACTACGCATAAAATCAAATTCACTGTTATTCATGAAAGCGTCGCAATTGCGGCGCTTTTGTTTATCTCAACTCACATCACTCCAGGAAGGTAATATGACCAAGGCGAATATTGAAGCGCTGATCAAGCAGTTCCCACTCTTGGCGCCACTTATCGATCTTAAGGAGGTTTGCTGGTTTAACCCAAACATAACCTCTTTAGCAGAAGGTTTGCCCTATGTGAGGCTAGATGAGAAAGATATTCAAGCTGCGAGTGAACGGCTAGCACGATTTGCGCCTTATTTGATGAAAGCGTTTCCCGAAACGGAAGCTTCGCATGGAATCATTGAGTCTTCTGTGGTGGATGTTCCCAAGATGAAATTGCGTTTGGAGCAGCAATACGACACGCCAATATTGGGCCGTTTAATGCTCAAAAAAGACAGTCATCTGCCAATTTCTGGTTCTATCAAAGCGAGAGGTGGCATTTATGAAGTGCTCACCCATGCAGAAAAGTTGGCGTTTGAAGCTGGCTTACTCTGCGAAACCGATGATTACAGCAAATTGTTCAGCAATGAGTTTCGGCAGTTTTTTAAGCAGTACAGTATTGCGGTTGGGTCAACGGGTAACCTCGGTATGTCCATTGGCATCATGAGTGCAAAGCTTGGTTTTTCAGTCTCAGTTCACATGTCTTCTGAGGCGCGGGAGTGGAAGAAAAATAAGCTCCGGTCACATGGCGTCAAAGTGGTGGAGTACCAGCAAGACTATGGTGTTGCCGTTGAGCAAGGTCGTAAAGAAGCTGAGCAAGATCCTAATTGCTTCTTTATTGATGATGAAAACTCGCAGACGTTGTTTCTAGGTTACTCTGTTGCAGGTGAGCGTCTTAAGCAGCAGTTTGATGACTTGGGAATCGTGGTTGATGAGCATCATCCGCTCTTTGTTTATCTACCCTGTGGTGTTGGCGGTGGGCCTGGTGGTGTGGCATTTGGTTTGAAAGTCGCGTTTGGTGATCATGTTCATTGTATTTTCGCAGAGCCAACGCACTCTCCGTGCATGTTGTTGGGCGTGCATACCGGCTTGCATGACGAGATTGCGGTACAAGATTTGGGTATCGACAACATGACCGCTGCTGATGGATTAGCAGTAGGGCGTGCGTCGGGATTTGTCGGTAGAGCGATGGAAAGGCTAATTGATGGCTTTTACACCATTGATGATGCTCGTATGTATCACCACTTGGGTGAGTTAAGTGAACTAGAAGGCATTAACCTAGAGCCTTCTGCATTAGCTGGTATGGTTGGGGTAGTGCATGTCTCGAATAATCATGCTTATCAGTCTCGAATGCAATTTGACGAAGAAAAACTCAGAAACGCCACGCATCTTGTTTGGGCAACAGGTGGAGGCATGGTTCCGGAAGATGAAATGGCGGCTTATCTCAAAAAATCAGGTCGGTAAATCAGCCCTGTATACGTACTTAACTAGGCAATTGACAATACAGGAATAGCAAAAGGGCTCATCGTTTGATGAGCCCTTCTCGTCACAGAATATTGAATTATAGAGACTGTAATAGCTGGTAGTAACGACCTTTCTGAGCGAGTAGCGTTGGATGATCGCCTTGCTCGATGATCTCACCTTGTTCCATCAAACAGATGCTATCCATGTTTTCTAATTCTATAAGTCGGTGTGTAATGAATACCACTGTCTTATTAGCAAAGTGCTCATTGAAAAGCGCCATCACTTTTTGTTCCGTACGCTTATCGAGGCCTTCAGTCGGTTCATCTAAGAGTAGGATTGGGGCATCACGTAGCAATGCGCGAGCGATACCGATTCGGCGTTTCTCTCCACCAGATAACTGACGACCACCGTCGCCTAACCAAGCGTCTAACCCTGGATCCTCAAGAAGGCCACCAAGTTCGACTTTTTGAAGAATCTCAGACAGTCGCTCATCACTTGCTTCTGGAGCGGCCATAAGTAAGTTGTCACGCAGTGTTCCATTCAGTACATCAACGCGTTGACTGACCACTGTCATTGCTTCTCGCAGGTCAGACTCGCTCCAATCTTGCAGTCTTGTACCACCGATTCGAACTTCACCTTGGTTAACATCCCAGTAGCGACAAAGAAGCTGAATTAGTGTTGATTTACCTGAACCTGTTTGACCTACAATGGCTGTTTTAGTGCCCAACGGTAGTGAGAGTGACAAGTCTTTCAGCACCTTTTGCTGACCGTCAGGGTAAGTGAAGTCAATGTTGTCGAATTCAATGTCTAACGTTGTGCCTTTATGTTTCGATTGCTCAGGGAAGACAACGTCAGGTTCAGCCAAAATTACTTCATTTAAACGACGAGCAGAAGTCAACGTTTGCCCCAGGTACTGGAACGCGCCCGCAATAGGCATCAAAATTTCAAAACTTGCCATCGTTGCAAATGCAAACAACGCAATCCAAGGATCAGGAGCACGACCTCCTACGCCGTCTGCAGCAAACCAAAGCATCACAACCAGTGTAAGACCGTTCACAAGCATAAGCAGGCCTGAAGCCATGCCCGTTAAATTCGCGTTCACAAACTGATTAGACAACAGCTGCTTTTGCTTCTCTAGAATGAGATTGCGATAACGCTCTTCTGCTCCAAAGATACTCAGTTCGCTGTAGCCTTGAAGCCAGTCCAGTGTCGCTACTCGTAATTGCGCTTTATGATGAGTGAGATTCTCGCCATTGTTTTTACCCAGTTTATAGAACAGTACCGGCCATACAAACAACATGACGGTAAGAATCGAGCCAAGCAGTAGGGCGAGATGCCAATCAAAGAACGCCAGGACAGCCGTTAAACTCATTATGCCAAAAATACCAATCACGACAGGGCTGATAAGTCGAAGGTAAACGTGATCCATCGCATCTACGTCCGCCACTAGGCGGTTGAGCAGATCGGCATCACGCATCGTAGAAACACGACCCGGAATCAGTGGTGCAAGTTTCTTAAAGAAGAAGATACGTAAATCGGTAAGCAGCTTGAACGTTGCATTGTGGCTAACGACACGTTCTCCCCATCGACCTGCGGTTCGAGCCATTGCAGCGCCGCGTACCCCGGCACCTGGTAACATGTAGTTGAAGGTCTCACGAGCAACCGTCAAGCCTGCCACCGCTGCGGCTGAAATAAACCAACCCGATAGCGTTAATAAGCCAATAGATGCAGCTAAGGTCAGAAATGCCAATAGCATACCTAGCGAAAGACCAAACCAATGTTTCTTATAGAGTTTTAGATAAGGGAGTAAATCACGCATCTAAGTTCCCCTTGTCTGTTTCACGTTGTGCGAGGTTCGCTTCCAACATGTCTTTAAATAAGCCATCTTCTGTCGACAGTGTGTCGTAATCACCACGTTGAACAATCTGGCCGTCCTGCATAACAAGAATTTGCGATACGCTTTGTAAAGGTGCCAACTGGTGAGTAATCATCAAATTCGTTGTGGCATGTGCGTACTTGTTAATGCCTTCCATGACGAGTTTTTCACTACGAGCATCTAAGCTTGCGGTCGGTTCATCTAATAACCAAAAACGACCATTTTGTAGCATAGCGCGAGCCAACGCTAAACGCTGGGCTTGGCCGACAGATAAACCACCAGAGCGGTCAGATATCGGGTAATCCAACCCATGCATTTCAACAAATTCAGCAGCATGAGAGTCATTCAAAACAGAATGAACGTCTGCATCTTGAATGTTGTGTTTGCCTAACGTGACGTTATCTCGAATGCTGCCATGTAATAGCATCGGGTTTTGACCAATCCAGCTTACGGCCTCTCGCCATGTGGCTAGATCCAGTTGTGACAATTCACAACCATTAATCTTCAAGCTACCTTGATAAGGCATGAAACCGAGGATGGTGTTGACCAAGCTTGTTTTACCTGCGCCACTTGGTCCAACCAAAGCCGTACTTTTGTTGGCTTCAAGAGAAAAGGATAGGGGACCCGCGAGCTGCTTACCTTCCGGACTAAAAATGGTTAACTCGTCTGCTTCAATATGGATAGGGCTGTTTTTATCTAACGCTTGGGTGCCATCTTTGATTTGATCGACTTCCAAATCTAGAAACTCGACAATACTTTCTGCTGCGCCAACCGCTTGCTGTTTCGCATGGTAGAACGTGCCCAAATCACGTAATGGCTGATAAAACTCTGGCGCAAGAATCAGAATGAACAAACCAGCAAATAGCGTAACACCTGTGCCGTAGTAGCCGAAATCGAGCTCTCCGATATAACTAAAGCCAAAGTAGACGGCGGTAATTGCGATAGAAATGGAAGTGAAAAACTCTAAAACCGCAGAAGATAGAAACGCGATTTTCAGAACGTCCATGGTGCGAGTACGAAAGACTTCCGAAGCACCCTTCAGAGTTTCAGTTTCAGATTTTGTTCTATCGAATAAGCGAATGGTCGTCATTGCTTGCAAGCGGTCATAAAAGTGACCGGACAAACGCTGCATCGCTTTAAAGTTTTTACGGTTTGCTTCTGCGGCTTTCATCCCAACCAGTGCCATGAAAATAGGCACCAGTGGTGCAGTGACGAGGAAGATCAAGCCTGCCGCCCAGTTTACTGGGAATACGACAACCAAAATAATGAAAGGCACTAATACCGATAATGACATCTGAGGCAAGTAGCGAGAGAAGAAATCTTGCATATCTTCTACCTGCTCTAAGATGAGCGTCGCCCAGCTGCCGGCAGGTTTGCCTTTGATGTAAGCGGGCCCAAGTTTATGAACTTTATCTAAAATGAGTTGGCGAATATAAACTCGAATTTGCTCACCGCAACGGTAACCGGCAAGCTCTCGACCCCAGGTACAAGCAGCTCGACCGATAACCGTGCCACCAAGCCCAACAAAATGCCAAATGAGGTCGGCTTTGTCGACTTGGTCAATGATTAACTGGTGCAGAATGGAGGCGAGCAGGGCTGCTTGAGCCAATAAAAACACGCTTGAAAGTACGCCTAGGCCTATCGCAATCATAAGCCAGCGCTTGGCTAACTTACTTTGTTGCTTAAGCCACTTATTCAAGCTGCTTTGCTTTTTCTTATCCATCGTGAAGGCTTAATGATAATTGTTTTAATGAGGCGGTAGTATACAAAAGAAAACCCAGCGGGAATACCGCTGGGCTTTAAGGATATGACACAAATGTGAAAAGTTATTTGTCACCAAGTGAGTCTAAGAAACGCTCAGCATCTAATGCCGCCATACAACCTGTACCTGCAGATGTGATAGCTTGACGGTAGTTATGGTCCATAACGTCGCCAGCTGCAAATACACCTTCAATGCTAGTTTGTGTCGCGTTGCCTTCTAGGCCAGACTTAACGATGATGTAGCCATCTTTCATGTCTACTTGGCCTTCAAAGATTTGTGTGTTTGGCTGGTGGCCGATCGCAATAAACGCGCCCATCACTTCAAGGTCTTCAGTCGCACCTGTGTTGACGTCTTTAATACGAACGCCAGTTACGCCCATGTCGTCGCCAAGTACTTCATCGAGAGTTCGATCAGTATGAAGAACGATATTACCGCTTTCAACTTTATCCATCAGACGTTTCACAAGGATCTTCTCTGCACGGAATGAATCGCGGCGGTGGATCAGGTGAACTTCTGACGCAATGTTAGATAGGTAAAGTGCTTCCTCAACAGCAGTGTTACCACCGCCCACAACTGCAACTTTCTGATTACGGTAGAAGAAACCGTCACAGGTTGCACAAGCAGAAACGCCGCGACCTTTAAATGCTTCTTCAGACTCAAGGCCAAGGTATTTTGCTGATGCACCTGTAGAAATAATCAATGCGTCACATGTGTACTCGCCAGAATCGCCTTTTAAACGAAATGGGCGTTGTGATAGTTCTACTTCGTTGATGTGATCAAACACGATTTCAGTTTCGAAACGCTCGGCGTGCTCTTTCATGCGATCCATCAATGCAGGACCTGTCAGACCTTCAGCGTCGCCGGGCCAGTTTTCAACTTCAGTAGTGGTGGTTAGCTGACCACCTTGTTGCATTCCCGTCACAAGCACAGGGTTTAGGTTGGCACGCGCTGCGTACACGGCAGCTGTGTATCCTGCTGGACCAGAACCAAGAATTAATAGTTTACAATGTTTTACGTCGCTCATTATGGCTCCAAAAAGGGCTGAACATTTCCCTCGATTGTATGGAAATTCTTAGTGCTTTAAAAGCATAAACAACGATTGTGATCGAATAATTGGTTATAGATTAGAACCCACTAAAGATTGATAAAGAACGTTGACTTCTAGCATAAAATTCTATTCGTAGTAGAGAAGTCTAGTTTCAAATATCGCCAAAGCGCAAAACTGAAACATGGCTCTGTATTTTTGCTTTGGATTGGTTTGTTATGTTGTTTTTGTTGTTTTGTTGAAGCTATCAACGTTAAAAGCTGGCAATTGCAGAATATTTGCGTAACCTAGTGTGTAAATTAAATGTTAATTAATGTGCCTCATTAAAGGAGACAATGATGTTACATTCACGTGAGAATACTCTGCATTTAACACAGCTCAGCATGGCAGCAATAGAGCAGCTTTCCCCATCGTTTGAAGAACTGCCTCGTACCGAGCATGCAGATGGTCAGTATCGACTAAGACGTTATTCTGTGGTTGGTTTTGATAATGGCAAAGTCATTGACTTAAACAAAAACAGCTTTGTTCAATCGTCTGATATCAACCGATTCCAAGGTGATGTTGTAAGACAGTTTGAGCCGATTGAGAAGGATATTCTCACCAGTGATGGTTTCCGAGAAATGTGCGAATTGTTTGTTAATGCGAATCATCTGCCTAACGGTCAGGAAATAGAAATTCACCAAATCCGAATCACAGCGCTAGAAGAAGAAACTCAAGTGGCACCTGAAGGTGTACACCAAGACGGTTTTGATCACATTGCAATGGTTGGCGTGGGACGTCATAACATCATTGGTGGCGACATCATGCTGTACAGCAGTCATAATCAAGCCCCATTTTTCCGTAAGGTGTTAGAAACGGGTGAGGTTGCAATATTGGCAGACAGTAAACTGTGGCACAACGCGTGCCCAATCCGTTCTGTCATTGATGATGAAGCGGGTCATATGGATGTGTTTGTACTCACGGCTACGGATAAGCGCAATGAACTTCAATCTTAATCTGATCAGGGAGCAGTTTCCGGCGCTCGCTCAATACCATAACGACAAACCTGTGACGTTTTTTGATGGTCCAGGCGGGTCACAGGTACCTCAATCAGTGCTAGACAGCATGGTGGGATATTTAGGTCGTTTCAACGCCAACTTAGGCGGGCATTATTTTTCTAGCCAAAAGACGGTTGACGTGATGCAAAATGCACGCGAGTCAGCGCAAGCTCTGCTAAACGCGCCGTCGTCTGGCAATATCGTCTTCGGCGCGAACATGACATCGTTAACCTTTCAGCTCAGCCGTGCGATTAGCCGAGATTGGCAAGAGGGAGATGAGATCATTGTTTCTGCTTTGGACCACTATTCGAATGTGTCTAGCTGGCAGCAAGCGGCAGAAGATAAAGGCGTTACGGTTCATCAGGTTCGTATCAACGAAGATGATTGTACGTTGGACTTGGAGCATTTAAGCAGTCTTCTTTCTGATAAAACGCGCCTTGTAGCGGTGACCTATGCATCGAATACGACTGGTTCTATCGTGGATGTGCAGCGAGTAGTAAGCATGGCGCACAACGTTGGGGCACAAGTTTATGTGGATGCCGTTCATTATGCGCCGCATCACTTGGTTGATGTTCAAGCGTTGGGGTGTGACTTTTTAGCGTGCTCTGCTTACAAGTTTTTCGGCCCGCACGTTGGTATTGCTTACATTGCCGATCAGTGGCTGCACAGTATTCGTCCGTACAAAGTCGAGCCTGCAACCAATATTGGCCCAGGCCGATTTGAAACGGGGACGCTAAGTTTTGAAGGTCTTGCTGGTGTCGTTGCTGCGGTTGAGTATCTGGCTCAATTTGGTGAAGCCGGTTTACCTCTTCGTCAACGATTGGAGCAAAGTTACCAATTGTATGAACAACATGAGCAACGCTTGAGTGAGCGTTTCTTACAGCGTCTGAGTGCACTAGATGGTGTCAATCTATTTGGCATTGCGAAAGAAGATAGCCAACTCCGCACACCGACTTTTGCGCTAACATTCGACCGATATTCTCCAGAATTTATCGCGAAAACGCTGGGTGAACACAACATCTGTGTTTGGAACGGCCACTTTTATGCGCTGGGCTTAGTTCGTCAACTTGGTCTAGAAGAGTCGGGTGGTGTAGTACGAATTGGTTGCATGCATTACAACACAATAGAAGAAGTCGATATGTTGTTCGATGTACTAGAAAACATCCTTGATGCGTAACTGATCATATCTTCCTGATAGAAAAACAAAAGCTCGAGTCAAACTCGAGCTTTTTCGTTTTTATTTCAATAAACCAGCTACATATAAAACTAGGCGTTTACTTCTACTTCATAGGAAGTGAATTTTCTTACGTTGATCACGCCAGTGTCAAAAATGAGGTATTGACCTTTGATGCCTTGCAAAGTGCCAGTAACAACCGGGTTTTTATCGAAATTATGCGAGGTGATCTTAGTTGGGTGCTGTTGCACCGGATAGCTAAGGTCGGTAATGCTTTCGCTCAATACTTCAATTGCATCTTCACCGAATTTCTGTTTTATCTCAGCAATCTTATCTTCGACCAACGGCAATAGCTCAGCAAAACGATCTTGCAGTGCCATTGGTTCACCGTCGCCTTTCAGCAGTGTGCGCCAATTGGTTTTATCTGCGATATGTTTCGCCAGTTCAACTTCAATTAAACCGGAGATATGGCGAGTTTTTACCTTAAAAATTGGCAAACCCTGAGTCGCACCTTGATCAATCCAACGAGTTGGGATTTGCGTATGACGAGTGATACCAACTTTTAAGCTGGATGTATTGGATAGGTAGACAAAGTGATCCACCATGCAGTTCTCTTCGCCCCATTGTGGCTCGCGACAAGTCCCTTGGTCGTAGTGACAAGTCTCTGGCTTCATGATGCACATATCGCAGCTTGCTAGCTTTTTCATACAGACAAAACAATGGCCTTGCGAATAACTCTTTTTCGTTTTCTTACCACATGAGCAACAAAAAATATTGCCCGTGTGAGTCAGTGTGAGCGTTTTACCCAGAAACGGCGATAGATCAATTTCTTCCTCACCAACAGGTAGACGGTAACTGACAGCACCGTCCAGAGATGCACGCATTTTATTTAGCGTACCAGTTGCAATTAATGACATGACATTACTCATTATTGTGTTTTTGCACAGTATATCCGAAGTGGTGATGAGATGCAGGGTTGACAGGCACATTAAAGCGAAATGTATCGCTCTGAAATGTTATGCACTGGCCTTCATGGGTTAGGAAATACGGCTGTGAAATGCTTCGCAAATAACAAGTGAACCGCATTTTTGAGAGATTTAAAAACGTGATAACGGTTCAAAACACGTTACCATGTATCGAAAGTAAGAACGAAGACTAAAAGTAATTTTGTTTCTTGATAAATGACTTTGTTTGAAGTTCGAGAAATCATTGAGTACATTGTGTTGTATATAAGCTGAGCAGGTCACTCGCCCATGAAGTGGATCCATAAATTTATCTTTGCCCTCTCTATTTGCACTATTAGTTTGGTTGCGCTTTATAGTGTTCTTGGCGATACACGAAAGCTGACCATTACACCAGAACATTTCAATATCTATGCGACTAAAGACGCCAGCGAAGGTGGCTTGAGTGAGGCTGATATTATTTACGATAAGCAAAGCCTAGTTCTCAGCTGTGACTTAAAGCAAAGCTCGTATGCTTGGCCTTATTGCGGAATCTCTGTTTATACCGATTCCACAACGCCAACACAGGGGATTGATCTTTCCAACTACCATACGATTCGATTGAAAGTGAGATATGAAGAGGCGGGGGTGGGGCCCAATCCGAGCCATGATTTGCGTTTATATCTGCGCAACTATAACCCTGAGTATTCCAAACCAGACGACGAGTACACGATTAAATACAATGGCATGCAGTTTTCTCCGTCCGGTTCAAACGACATCATCGAAATTCCGATTAAAAATTTACAGGTGATGACGTGGTGGTTAGTAGACAACAAAGTCGCAATTGAACACTCAGCACCTGAATTTTCAAACATCACACGTATTGATATAGCGACCGGATCTGGTGCGGCACTTGGCGAGCACAAAATTGTGATTGATAAAATTGAGTTTGAAGGCGCTTACCTTGCACAAGAAACGTTACTGTATGCGCTCTTACTCTCTTGGATGGCGCTTGGACTGGCATTTTCGCTGCACGAATTACGAAAAAATCGAGTCGCTTATGAAAAAGCGAAAAAACGTCATCGTCATTTAGAGAAGGTGAATGGTACGTTGCGAGCTCAAAACTATGAGTTTGCAGAGTTGGCGCATCGCGATGCGTTGACGGGAGCGATGAACCGTCACGCAGTTCAGCACTGGCTTGAGCAGCAATCACGGCAAGTTCGCTGGGGGCATAGTACATTCAGTATCCTTTATATGGATTTGGATAAATTTAAGAAGGTGAATGACAAATTTGGGCACCAAATGGGGGATGACATATTGCGCGAATTTGTCATGGTGGTGGCAAGTTCCATCTACCCAGATGACCGACTTGTTCGTTGGGGGGGAGAAGAATTTGTTGTATTTTGCCCTGACACCAATATTGATCAAGCTGTGAAGAAGTCGGAAATGATTCGCAAAAATGTGGAGAGTCATTTGTGGGTACACGGTGAATCATTAACATGCAGCATTGGCGTCGCCCAAATGCAAAATGAACGCGTCTCAGAAACCATGGCGAGAGCAGATGAAGTGCTCTATCAAGCGAAGCGCAATGGTCGTAACCGGGTCGAGGTTCATTATGGTTTGCTTGCCTGCGAAAAGAAGCAAGCCTAACGATTCGTCACTCAAAGGAATAAAAAAAGGTGGCCAACTGGCCACCAAGAGGGAAACTGCTGAACACCACTTAGGGGGAAGTTTAGGTCATCGATATGATTACCGTGAGCAGCAGTGTAGTGCTAATCGAACTTGTTATTTTTTACCAGAACAACCAAGCGAAAAGCGTTAGTGCAGCAATACAGGCAATGTTTAAGACGAAGCCAATTCGCATCATTTCTTTTTGCTTGATATGACCCGTACCGAACACAATCGCATTTGGAGGCGTCGCAACTGGTAACATAAATGCACAAGAAGCGGCGACGGCAATCAATGCAGAGAGAATGACCGGAGACATGCCTAAGGCCTCTGCGATGGTTGCAAATACAGGGACCAGTAGTGCAGCACTAGCGGTGTTACTTGCAAACTCAGTCAAGAAGACAACAAAAGCAACTACAGCAAGAATCGTCAGAAGGATACCAGCTTGCTCAAGGAAGCCCGACAAGCTATGAGCCAAAAATACGCTTGTACCGGTTGCTTTTAGGACGTTACTCAAACAGATGCCACCACCAAATAGGATTAACACACCCCAGTCGGTTGTTTTCTCAATATCTTTCCACTCGACGGCGCGAGAAGCCCCAAGCAGAAGGATCGCACCTATTGCGACAAGGGTATCGAACTTAGCGAAGCCACCTAGCATAGCGTTAATAGGCTTACTGAAAATCCACAACGTGACCGTCAGTAAGAAAATCGCCAGCGTAATCATTTTGCCGTTTGTCCACTCGACTGGTTGATGGTCAAGGTCAAACTTGTGGCTAAGGTCAGGCTTAGTCATGGTGTACAAAACGAGAATAGCGATTGGCATTAGTACTAATGAGATAGGCACACCGAGCTTCATCCACTCAGTAAAACTTAGGCCGACTTCAGCTGCTGCAATGGCGTTTGGTGGGCTACCAACCAGCGTTGCAATACCACCAATCGAAGCGCTGTAAGCGATGCCGAGCAGAACAAACAAAAAGGTATTGTGATTTTTCTTCGCGTCTAGCTTTGTCATCACACCCAGTACAAGGGGCAGCATCATAGCGGCAGTGGCGGTGTTTGAAATCCACATCGACAGGCCAGCACTAACACCAAATAGCATGAATACAGCGACAGACATTTTGCCTCGTGCGAGTAACAGCACTTTATCAGCAATAGCTTGGTCTAACTTCTGTTTATGCAAAGCCGCAGCAAGTGCAAAACCACCTAAGAATAGAAAGATGATGGAGTTGGAGAAGTTGTTCAGCGCGGTCTGAGTGTTAAACACGCCTAAAAATACCGCAAGTAATGGTATAAGCAGCGCGGTTATGCTGACGTGAATCGCTTCGGTTAGCCAAAGAATAGCAACAAAAACTAAGATGCTTAGGCCGGTTACTACTTGTGGCTCAAAGGGTAGGGTATTAAACAAGATAATGAACAATACGATATTCGCGTTCAAAATCATGCTGTTGCGAGTGAAGAACCAGTTCTTCAATGTCACAGCGAGTGCGGTCATGGGTAGTGCTCCTTTTGCATTGCCTTTTGTCGGTTTTTTTATGGCAAAGTAACTGACTTGTAGTTATTTATTGATTAAATGTTACTTGGAATGCAAAAAAGAGTTTTGCCTGAATCGTAGAGCAAATTAGAAAATGTGATGTTGAGAATTGGAAATGGGTAGAAAACTACCCATTTGTTTTATAGAAATGTTATTAGCCTTGTGAGCTGCGTTGTTCCTCTATTCGACGGGAACTTGCAGAGGCTCATTAGAGATTTTTTCAGGCTCTTTTACTGCAACGATAGGCTCTTGAGGACCAAGAAACTTGGGCTGCGTATTAATAATGTAGAGGTCTAAAAAGGCTTTCACACGGGCGAGCAACTCTCGAATACGCATTGATGTTTTTTGTTTGTTTGTCGTAGGTCCTGCTACCGCAAGACACTGCGCATCAATGTTGTAAGCATCGGCAATAAACAGCGCTCGCTCACAATGAAAGCGCTGAGTCACAATCAGAAAGCGCTCCGAAGCAAAAATCTTTTTCGCCCTCACAATCGAATCTAGAGTACGAAAGCCAGCATAATCAAGGTGAATCACTTCCTCAGGCACGCCGGCTTTAAGTAAGTCGCGTTTCATCGTCCACGGTTCGTTGTAGGAGCGATGGGCGTTATCGCCACTCAATAAAAACTGTTTTACTTTGCCTTGGTTGTAAAGCTCAATCGCCGCATTAATACGATGAGTGTAGTAAGTGTTGAGGATCTTACCGATGTATTTACTGGTACCGAGAACCACAGCAACCTCATGTTGAGGTATTTGTTCGTATTCAGTGAAAATGCTTTCTTTGGCTTGTAAAACCACCCACCGGTCGATGGCAATAACAGAAACAAGCAGACTAAGTACAGAGATCGACAAAATCAAAGCAAGCCGCTTCCAGGAAAATTTCAGCTTCCACTTTGATCTTATGCGAGAAAACAACAAAACGTTTTATATCCTTAACTAAAAATGTAGTTCTCATCATATCTGATAGAAACAAAAAGAGAGAAGCCCATTTATGCCAAAATCTGGTTAGGATGATAAAAAAATAAAAGCCCCTACATGGTAGGGGCTAATTATTAAACGAAATGTCTCAAGCTTAAAACGCAGTGCGTTTGTAACGACGGTAAACCGGTTGCCAGAACGATTGTTCAATCGCTACGTTTAATGCTTCATCAGTAATTTCTAATGCCACACCTTGTTCGATTGCCTTCTTACCAACAGCAAACGCGATCTTTTTCGATACCGAGTGAATCTCTTCCAACGGTGGAAGTAGTGCACCACGACCGTTGATTGCTAGAGGAGAGCATGTTGCGAGCGCACGGCTCGATTCCATTAGCATTTCGTCGGTGACACGTTTTGCGTTTACAGCAAGTACACCAAGGCCAATGCCAGGGAAGATGTAGCTGTTGTTACATTGTGCAATAGGGTAAGTGCGACCTTCATGAACCACAGGCTCAAATGGGCTACCTGTTGCAACCAGTGCTTCACCATTTGTCCAACGAATGATGTCGTTCGGTGTCGCTTCCACGCGGCTTGTTGGGTTAGACAGTGGGAAGACAATCGGACGCTTACAGTGTTTATGCATTTCTTCGATGACTTCTTGGCTAAATAGGCCAGGAGCACCAGAAACACCAATCAGTACCGTTGGTTTGGCGTTACGCATAACGTCGAGGAGTGAGAAGCCATTTCCTTCATTTTCCCACTCTTTCGTATTGGTATGTTTCTGCACCAGGCGTTGTTGGAAATCAAGAAGGTTAGGCATACCTTCTTGTAACAGACCCCAACGGTCAACCATGTAAACTTGTGAGCGAGCTTGCTCGTCAGAAATCCCTTCCGATACCATTTGTGCGATGATCGCTTCTGCGATACCGCAACCAGCAGAGCCAGCGCCCAAGAAGGTGATACGCTGTTTAGACAGCTGAGTGCCTGCTGCTTTACAGGCGGCAAGTAGAGAGCCAACAGTAACGGCCGCCGTGCCTTGAATATCATCATTGAAGCAGCACACGCGATCTTTGTAACGCTCAAGAAGAGGCATCGCATTTTTCTGAGCAAAGTCTTCGAACTGGATCAAGGCATCAGGCCAACGGCGCTGTACTGCTTGAATAAACTCTTCTACAAATGCATCGTATTCTGCACCCGTAATACGAGGGTGACGCCAACCCATGTACATCGGATCAGCTAAACGTTGCGGGTTATTGGTACCCACATCAAGCACGATTGGTAGCGTGTAAGCAGGGCTGATACCACCACACGCGGTATAAAGTGACAGTTTACCAATAGGAATACCCATGCCGCCGATACCTTGGTCACCCAAGCCAAGGATACGTTCACCATCTGTCACAACAATCACTTTAACGTTGTGGTTTGCTGCATTATTCAGCAAGTCGTCAATACGGTCACGGTTCGGATATGAAATGAATAGACCACGACCACGGCGGTAAATGTTAGAGAAGTTTTCACATGCTGCGCCGACAGTTGGCGTGTAGATGATAGGCATCATCTCAGAAATGTGGTTTTGCACTAGGCGGTAATACAGTGTTTCGTTGGTGTCTTGGATATTACGCAGATAAATGTGCTTATCCATATCGCTTTCGAAACTCTTGTATTGCTGGTAGGCACGTTCCACCTGCTCTTGGATTGTTTCGGTAGACTCTGGAAGCAAGCCTTCTAAGTTGAATGAACTACGTTCTTCAGCAGAGAATGCACTGCCTTTGTTCAAAAGAGGGGTTGCTAAAAGAGCCGGACCCGCATATGGAATATATAGTGGGCGTTTATCGTTGTTCATTGGGTGCCTTATGTAGGGTTGAAGGATGCGCACCAAATTTTAACGGGTTCACCATTTAGTTGTAAACATGCGTTGATGCACATCAATGTAATGTCGCAAAAAAACTCAGATACCGCCGAAAATATCGGCAATATTGGTTGTTTAGAGATACCTAAAGCAGGATTTTTTTACTTGGGTATAATGTTCTGCATCATCAAATCAAATCCAATTTCTATGTTTCAACTACCTATCGACAGCCTGCAAGCTGAGTTTGACCAACATGTGAACCAAAACCATCTCGTGGTGGAAGCCGAAACCGGGTCAGGTAAATCTACCCGTTTG
The DNA here is from genome assembly GCF_024181785.1 of Vibrio sp. Y42_MX_L11. Lineage (NCBI taxonomy): Bacteria > Pseudomonadati > Pseudomonadota > Gammaproteobacteria > Vibrionales > Vibrionaceae > Vibrio > Vibrio sp. Y42_MX_L11. The sequence goes on along the minus strand of NZ_JAMZAP010000001.1, from coordinate 33,123 downwards.
CCTATGTGGGCGGCAAAACACGGACGCGTGCTGGTTATTGAACCACGTCGAATTGCTTGTACCTCGCTGGCTGAATATCTTGCGGAGCAATCTGGTGAGCCAATAGGTCGCAAAGTCGGTTACGCGATCAAGCTTCATGCCTACTTTGATGAAAAAACCGAAGTTGTATTTGTGACTCCGGGAGTCGCACTGCGTTGGTTTGCGGAAAACAAGCTAGCAGGCTTCGATATCGTGATAGTGGACGAATTTCACGAGCGACGCTGGGATATTGATCTATTAACCGCAATTTTGAAGCAAGAAAATCAACATCGGTTGATCGTCACTTCCGCTACGCTGGAGGGCGAAAAGCTAGCGCGTTACCTGAATGCGAAGCGTCTGCGATCTGAAGGGCGTTGCTTTCCAGTCACGGTGACACATCGTTCCACAGACAGCCGCTATTTACCGAACAAAAAGGGATGTGAACAGGAGGTTGTCGGAGCGGTAAAAGAGGCACTGAAAGATGAAGATGGCGATATTCTTGTTTTTCTCCCAGGACGTAAAGAGATCACCCAATGTGCGCAGATGCTACAAAGTTGCGGCGATGTCATGGTGGTCAAACTTCATGCCTCGGTTAGTGATGAAGAACGGCACTGCGCGTTAACTACGCAAAAACAACGAAAAGTCGTATTGGCAACCAATGTTGCGGAAACCTCCTTAACGATACCTAACATCCGAGTTGTCATTGATAGCGGCTTAGAGCGTCGAACCATTCAACGTAACGGTCGCACAGCGTTAACGCTGACCCACATTTCTAAGGCCAGCGCCGCGCAGCGAATGGGGCGGGCGGGCCGTGTTGCTGAAGGGGCTTGTATTCGTCTATATGGTGAACACGCGCCTTTAGAATTAGTGACGCCTCCAGAATTGCACAGAGAAGAGCTCGTCGAGCCCATGCTGGCAGCGGCTTGTTGTGGATACCGTCTTTCAACACTCGATTTTCTCGACTCAATTCCTCCAAAGTCGCTAGAGGCATCTCATTCGACGTTGTTATCTATGGAAGCGATTGATGAGGATGGCAATGTCACGCAGCACGGGAGAAAAGTATATCCACTACCCATTGATGCACTGTTTGCCGATCTTGTTACCAGAATTCAAGCGAAGACAGAGAAGGAAGCAATGATTGACTTGGCAGCAGCATTATCTGTGCCTGCGCAACTCTATCAGCGACAAAGTGGCGAAGTCGCCGAGCTTCTATCTCAAGAGGAGCCATACGGATGTGATGCCTCTTTGCTTATCCGTTTGGTTCGGGGGGAACGACTTCCGGGCATTGTCATTGATGCCAGCGCACTCGAAGAGGCACAAGGTTTAGCGAAACAAATGCGAGAAGTATTTGAATTACCGGAACTTGACGTTGCCTCTCGATATAAACGTGAAGCGCTCTTTTTCTCCATCGCCTCATTGCACCCTGAGCTTGTGTTTGTCCGACGAGCTCGTCGAAGAGATGCTCTAGGAAATGGCGTAGTCGAGATGCTGGTTGGGCGTAACAGCCGCTTTCCTGATAAAGAAGAAGCGGCCATCGTGCTAGATAGCCATAGCGTGCCAGGACGAGGTGTTAAGCAAACACTAAACCTCGCATCGGTCATGATGCCTATCCCGCTGACGTTGTTACGCGAACTTGAATTTGGGGAGTGGCAACAAGGTGAGACTAATTATGAAGAAGAGACGCCAAGAGCAACAATGCATTTGGTCTACGCCGGGCGAACAGTCTGTTCTGAACACCAAGCGTTACAAGGTGATGTTGCTGTTCAGTCTATTGTCGAAATGATAGAAGACGAGACACTGTTACCAGGTTTTGCTTCTCAAAGAAAACAACAAATCCAACACTGGAAACTCTACAACGCATTGGGCCTTAATGTCGAAGAAGAAGAAGAAGAGGTTAACGACTTGGCCTCCTTGACATTTTCTAGCTGGTTAAAGGATCAGTTGGAAACATTAGGCGTTGAAAATGTCGATGATATGGCGTTGTTTGAACCGGAAGACTTAACATTTAACGGTGTTCCAGAATGGGAATACGACGATTTCACGGAGCAGTACCCTTTAGAACTTTCGCTGCCAGAACTCCAACTGGATGTTGAGTATTATGCGTCTCGCAAACTGGTACAGGTCGTTTATCGAGAGGGAAACCGTAAGGGGGATCCAAAGCGTTGGGAGCTGCCACGCTGGGCTGGTTGGAAGATACAGTATAAAAAGGCCAGTCGAGTGATTGATGTGAAGTAGGTAGGCGGATGACGTTGTGACAAGAATTGATATTTTCTTGGTGAATCTATAATGATTTCATATTGATAGCGTTACTTACGTGTTGTTTTTAGTTTCTTAATTGAAATATTAATCAATTGAATGCTTATATATGGCGAAGCTGTACATCAGTTGTTACAAAGCTGGTTTTAATATTTCCTTTTGCATGTAAATTAGTGCATAAAAGACGAATGTTTTATATCCCATTGCTATATCAAAACAGTTGAACGATATTTGGTATATCTCATTTTCGAGTGTCGGGGGCATAGAATGGATCAACAAGGAAAGACGTGCATTGAATTCGACTACACTAGCTTTTTAGGGGCGACAGGTAGTAAAAAATGGACCTTCTTAGAGGCATTTGCCACCATCGCGCCCATTTTCGGTTTGATGTGGAAACAGAACATTGCGGAATTGAGCAAGCCTGAAGATCGGCTGTGGGATGCCGCATTAAAATCGATGTCTTCTCGTAAAAGTGATGAATCCAATTTGGTCCGCTTAACCCAGCTAGCTAAACATGAAGGGATCAATGAATTGCGAGTCGTTATGCCATATTCGCTCGATGTTCAGCAAATCGAGTACATAGAATCTCGCAGTCAGTTGAAAGTGGACACGTCAGAACAAGATGTTCTTAACATCAAGTTTTAGGCTGAGTATTTCCACTTCATCGATGTACTACTTAACAATAGTGCAATGAAAAGCGACCTCAAAGTAGGTCGCTTTTTTATTTTGAGGTTTTTGTCACAGGTCTTAGGAAGTGTGATGAATATAGAGTATTTGCACTTAAATTAACAAAAATGTAACGTTTGGAAATGCAATTGTCATAACTAGCTTCTAACTTTGTGTTTTTAGGACAAATTACCGACTAAGTGGTTGGTACTGTAAGTTCGAATTAACGTCCCTTATTGGCATACAAGGATGATTGAGTCACCACGTCATTTGGGCATAAAAACAAACACAATAAGAAAGGAAGTCAATATGTCTTTGTCTCGTCGAGACTTTATGAAAGCTGCCTCTTCAACGGCGATTGTTACCGGGCTGGTGGGCTGTGGTAGCGATGCTAGTGAATCTGTTGCGGTTACCTTTGAGCACGGAGTGGCGAGTGGAGATCCTACTCAAACACAAGTAATCATTTGGACTCGTGTTACGACCTCAGCAAGCTACGCAGATGTAAGCTGGCAAGTTTCATCTAACGAAAATTTTACTGATATCGTGCAAAGTGGCACTTTTGCCACAGACACGAGCCGAGATTTCACGGTAAAAGTCGATGTTCAAAATCTCAACGCAAATTCTCGCTACTACTATCGATTCATGGTTGGAGATGTCACTAGCGAAGTCGGGCAAACTCAAACATTACCAAAGGATGGTGTAGAAAAGGCATCCATGGCGGTTGTTTCTTGTGCAAACTATCCTGCAGGCTATTTCCATGTGTATCGAGAGATCTTAAATCAACATGAACAAGACCCGTTTGATGTGGTGCTTCATCTCGGTGATTACATTTATGAGTATGGTGCTGGTGGCTACGCTAGTGAAGATGCTGAGGCACTAGGGCGAGAGCCAAGCAAAGGCACTGAATGTATTACCTTAGATGATTACCGAAAACGGTATGCGCAATATCGCCAAGATGCTGATCTGCAAGCGTTACATGCGAGCCTACCAATGATTGCTGTCTGGGATGACCATGAGCTTGCAAATGATACTTGGAAAAATGGTGCGGAAAACCATCAAGAAGAGGAAGGCAGCTTTAATGATCGTCGTGCAGCTGCGGCTGCCGCGTGGACAGAATGGTTGCCCGTTCGTGAAAACACTTTCTCAAATATGCTGATTTACCGTCAGTTTTCGTTTGGAAGTTTAGTCAATTTGATGATGCTCGACACGCGACTTGTGGGGCGTGATAAACCGTTGGATTACTTCTCGCTCAGCTCACCAACGATGGAAGCGATTGGCGGTTTAGTTGCTCAGTCGCGCAGTGAAGACCGAGAGCTGTTAGGCGCTGACCAACTCGCTTGGCTGATGGATGCGTTCAGTACGCACGACGCAACTTGGAATGTGCTAGGGCAACAAGTGTTAATGTCTCGTATGGAGCTGCCAAGTTCGGTTATGACCGCTATGTTTCAATTGTTTACTGCCACTGAAGAACAAAAAACAGAGGCGTTATTAGCAGTAAACTCTGCGATTACGGGTTACCTCTCTGACCCAAGTTCAGATACCATTTCTCTCCCGTATAACCTAGATGCATGGGATGGTTACTACGTTGAGCGAGAGAAAGTTTATCAACTGGCCAAAGCCAACAGTGGTAACTTTGTCTGCTTGGCAGGAGATACGCACAACGCATGGGCAAGTGAGCTGAAAGACGTATCTAAGCATCCTATCGGGATAGAGTTTGCAACTAGCTCGGTGAGTTCCCCTGGGCTAGAGGCCTACCTAGCGTTAGATCCTGTTGCGATCGCTCAAATGGAATACACGTTGCCGCACTTAGTGTCAGAATTACAGTGGGCAGACATCAAACAGCGTGGCTTTATGCGCGTTACTTTTACGCCCGACAAGGCAGAGTCGACCTGGTATTTCGTATCAACGATTAAAGACAAAACATATCAGGTGACGACTAAGTCAGCCTCTACAACAGATGGCACTACGTTAAATATCGGCTAAACTGAGCCTAATACGAAAAAAGTCCGCAAGCTAGTGCGGACTTTTTATTGGAAAGCGTTTAGCAATCTAGCGACAGTGCTAGTCAATCAATCCGTATTCTTTGCTCAGAACTTCGATGATTTCCGCTTTCGGATTCTCACTCAAATGAATCGGCTTGCCTGTAATCTTCTCGGCAATACCAATGTAGGTGCTCGAAATCGCCATCAAAGATTCGACGGGTAAAGCATTATCACGAGCGAGTGCTTCGCGCTCTGGCATACGTTCTTTGTTTAGCAAGATATCTGGGTCAGGGAAGTGGTTAAGTAGGAACTGGCGGAAACCTTCTTTTGAGTTCTCTACGATGTGACCTGCTTGGTACTCTTTAGCATCCCATATACGAGACGAGTCTGGTGTACCCACTTCATCCATGTAAATCAGCTTCTCATTGCCAGCAGCATCATGAACATAACCAAATTCGAATTTGGTATCGACAAAGATTTGGTCGATTTCTTCTAACGCTTGGCTGATAACGTTAAAGCCTTCTTTCAGCAGTTTTTCGTAGAGTGCGATATCGTCAGCGCTTGAGAAGTTAAATTCTTCGTAGTTGTCTACGATATTTTGACGAGTAATATTAACGTCATCCGCTTCTAGCACACCGGGAATACCTTTTAGAATGCCTTTTGTGGATGGGGTCATGAGCAACTCTGGCAGTGCTTTGTCTTTTCCTAACCCTTCAGGAAGTTGGATTCCACAAAACTCGCGCTCGCCATTTGCGTAAGCGCGCCACATCGAACCCGTGATGTATTTGCGGCAGATGGCTTCGATTTTTACCGGTTTGGCTTTTTGTACAATCCAAACAAAAGGGTGAGGAATGTCTAGAATGTGGCTATCTGCTAAGCCATTTTCTTTGAATAGTTTGAACCAGTGATTAGAAATCGCATTAAGCGCAGCCCCTTTACCAGGGACACCATTAAGACCACCTTCAGCATGCCAAATACAATCGAATGCAGAGATTCGGTCGCTAATCACCATGATAGCCAAAGGCGCATCTGGAGCGACATCGTATCCTTTTTCTTTGATCAGTCGGGCGCTGTCTTCTTCAGTTAACCAGTAAACTGAACGAACTTTTCCGCTATGAACGGGTTTATGGGTGCGAATTGGCAGGTCGTCATTGACGGCAAGTACTTGATTAGCAAGGCTCATTGCGACATTCCTATCATCTTAATCAAACGTCAGAAAGAGAAGATATTCAGCAAAATGTGGGCGCTGAATAAATCGAATGTGGGCATCATACCAGAACTATTTTAACTCGCCAGAGAAAAAGCAAACGTTTGCCTGTTTTCTTTAATACAAAAAAAGCCCCCTTAAAAAGGAGGCGAGATGCAGGATGGATAACGTCGAACTTATTAGTGGTACTTATTAACTCTGCCTTCGACGAAAAAGACTTCACACTGATAGCGTTGCGCCATGTCGTGCAACATCGATTGATTCATAAGTGCAATTTTATTTGATGCGACAACAGCACTGGCATTACCTGATCGGATGGCTTTGATCACGATCTCGACTTCTGAAAGCTGTTGAGAAGGCTTCATTTGAATCACGTTTCTACAGCAAATATTAGAAGCAGTGAGTTGTTCAAAGTCTGGGCGAGGGCAGTCTGCTGTAAACAAAATCCATTGTTTCTGCTGCGATAAAACTGCCAGCTTAGATAGAAGCTGATCCGAAACGGCCATGGGCTGAGTTGCTTGTGCCAATACGTTGTAACGAGAGTATGTATGAGATTGACTTTGTAACTGCATCTTACTGTTCCTTTATACATGCTGTATGTGTATACAGTAGTTTGTTTTAACGACCTGATCAACCCGTTTCTCAAAAGTTATTTGCGGTTTTTTGAGAAGAAAATAAAAAGATTGTATTTTAAGTGTTTGAATTTATTTGGTTATTTTTTATTTCTGATATGTCTAACATCAATTTAAAAATGTGAGATGAGTAGAAAATTGGACGAGATACATACAGGGGTTCACTACTGTATATACAGGTGTTGTTTCACGGACAGTGGTTTGTATACAGTAGGAGAGGGGCTGATAACCGATGCGACATGCTATGTAGGATAGGAGGGAATACGAGATAGAGATTGGAAATAGGCTTGGGCGATCAAAAAAGCGCCTTAAAAGGCGCCCTTGAAAATCAGTTCCGTTGATTCCGTCTTGCTTAGCTCGCTCGTTGCAATCGTTCGCGCATTTGCAATTCGCCTTGGTTAAATAGGCGCACGTCGATTTTTGCCATGTCGTAACAAGCTTTACATGAGTAATGGTGCTTGCCATCTAAATAATCGTGACGAGTTACAAGACTAGGTTTTTTACACCAATCACAGGTGCCTTCTTCAGTGAACATTGATTTTCTCCCCACCTAGATTAATTTGAGTCGTTAGGTGTTATTTTGCGCTGAGCATTATGGCATAAAAGCGAGACTTAAGTTAAATGTCTGTTAATTTGTTTGAGAGGGAGATCGATTGCGGCGCTTGATTATATAGGTCTAAAAGCATGCTAGCCAAAGTATCTTGACCTGTTTTTACTGTTTTGTAACATTTTGTGAGACAAGCTTAAAGGCATGATTGAGTCGCTTCATTTCTTCTTCACTGCCTCTTGTGTCCGGATGATAAAGCTTTGATAGCTGTCTATAGCGTAGCTTTATTGCTTGTAAATCAGGGATGTGTTGTGGTGTGTAGCCAAACATGGCGCATGCGACGCTTAGCTTATGGTTCTCTGCCTGGGTTTTGGATTTCTTAAATTCTTTGAATACTTTCTCTAACTGACGCTTCAGTTGCTTATTCGTAAACTCTAGCTCTTTAACTTTTGCCGCCATTCTCTGATTTTGGCTTTCCTCTTTGGCTTCAAGCGCTTTTCTATTCTGCTTAAGTTTCTTGATTACGAGAAAACTTAAGCCGCTGATGATGAGTATCGCCGCTAGCCAGATCAGCCATAAAAACTGCGAGTATTCTACGTTGGGTTTTGCAATTGTTGTGCTTTTCTCTTCTTGTGTTTGCTCCGCCTTTTTATCGAGTGATTTTATTTGTGAGACTTGTTTAGCTCGTAGTTGATTGAAGCGCTGCTCTAACAGTTGATTATAAGCCTGTTCTGCTGCTGGATTATGCTGAGAAGCCATTTGATACAAAGCTTCAGTCAATTGAGAAGCTGTGACCTTGTCTTGATTGTGCTGAATAAAGTTAGCGAGAAGAAAGCCACGATCGGTTGGGTCATTGAGTGCGATAGAGGTCAGCCAATATAACGCTTGTGTTTCATTTTTTTCGCCATTTATCCCTTTAGCAAAGTCGTTCGCGAGCTGTTTTTGCGCAGGGAGGTAACCTTGGTTGGCGGATTGCTCTAGCCAGTAACGCGTTTCTGGTGAGGCTTCAGCTTTGTTTGATGCCAATAATTGCTGTGCATACTCATATTGTTCTATGGGGTCATTTGGAGCTTGAGAGGCAAGCGAGTAACCAGAAAAGCTGAGGCTAAATAAGCAGAGTAGGGCAGACGTTTTGACAGACATTGATATGTCAGGCCTAACGATTATGGTTAGGCCTGCTCCGGTAATTTTTTATTATTACCGCTATGGTGCAACCAAATTACTTCAGTGGCAAGATCTGGATTTCAACACGACGGTTGCACGCACGACCTTCAGAAGTTTGGTTTGAGCAAATTGGGTTACGTTCGCCGTAGCCACGTGCAATTGCACGACCAGGTGCAACGTTTTGAGATACTAGGAATTGACGTACGGACTCTGCACGACGCTCAGACAACGTTTGGTTGTATGACTCACTGCCCGTGCTATCAGTGTAACCGTCGATAACAAGGCTGGTATCTGGGTATTCAACCAAGATGCGAGCAACACCGCGTAGCGTATTATGAATGCTAGCATCAAGCTGGTAAGAGCTTGAAGAGAAGCCGATACCATTTTCCATACGCAGTAAAAGCTGGTTCTCACCAACACGCTGAACTTGTACACCAGAGTTTAGCAAAGCGCGACGCAATTCTGCTTCTTGTTGGTCAAAGTAGTAACCAACGCCAGCGCCAGTCGCTCCGCCTGCGGCCGCACCAATGAGTGCATGCTGACGACGTTCTTTAGCGTCATCGCCCGTTGCTAGACCGATTGCTGCACCAGCGATAGCACCAATAAGCGCGCCTTGCGTGGTTGAGTTAGTTTCGTATTCACCCGTTGTTGCATTTTGGCGTTGAGTGGCTTGACAGCCAGTAAGAGCTAGCACTAGAGCTAGTGCAATAGGCATCTTTTTCAAGGGAAAATCTCCGTATAAAACTGAGGCGAAACCATGCCTCATAATGGGATGCAAATTATGAATAAGTAAGCATTGATATTTGTTATGAGAAAGTAAGATTGATAAGAGTTTCTGTAAGAAAATTCTTATCGTTACTATCACAACTTCAAAAAGTAGGTCCCAATAACATTGGAATATTGGAACCTACGTCAATCAATTGCTGCTCTGGTTATTTAGATGGATTGCCCAACATTTTACGCGCTTGCTCGCCGCCAACACCACGGTTAACGGAGACTCTTCTACCTTTTTTCAAGCCCACTTCGTAGTCTTCGGTTAGGTTTTTCATCGCTTCTTTCAGTTGCTTCTTGAAGGTTTCGCGGTCAATGTTTTGGAATTCTTTATCAATATAATCATTGATTTTGTTGGCCGACTCTTCGTCTGGAGAAATGACTGGAAGTTTCTCTATCGCACCCTCTACCCAGCCAGATACAAATGAGTTCACGCGGCGAGTCACTTCTTGAGAAGAGGTACCCGTACCTGCGAAGCTATTTCGGAATTGTCCGGTACTTTCGTTCATCTCGCGATAAATAATATCGAAAGCAAATGCAGCAAAAATCGCGCGATCTGCTTCACCGATAAACTCGACACGTTTGAGCCCTTTGTGATTCAACAACACCGCTTCAACACCGAATTTAGTGTTAATGCCGCGAATCACTCGCAATATGGTAGAACTGATATTCGCTGGTAGTAGGTGGGAAGACTGTGTTTTCCCCATTCTGATAAACTCAATATCGTCTTTATCCAGACCATATTTGAGCATGAGGCGATGTGCCATTTTGATAGCATTGGCAGCCTCATTAACATTAGCGGAATTGCCCAGTTCTAAGCACTTGGCGATTTTTTTCAGAGCTTTTTGTTTATCCATCGACAACCAGTAACGAAAGCAGAAAATTTATGAAGTCAGACATATTACCTTTTTTGACATAAAAACGAAATACAAGGTGGGAGTGAAGGTGGTTTGTGGGCATAAAAAGAAGCCCCGCAGAAGGCGAGGCTAGGCGTTTTAGTTCGTCATAATCAGCATGAAGTCGTACTTGTGTCTAAGAAGCCATTCTTCATTAAGATTAGCTGGAATTACAATCCGAGCTGGTTGAGCAAGTCATCGGCATCATCGTTTGATCCCGACGATTTAGATTCTTTCTCAGCCATATTTTTACGTGTTGCTTCTAAAATATCGTCTGGATTTTCGTCTTCTGCGATTTCAAACTCTTCTAGTTGGATGAACTCAGTTTTGTCCATCGCCAACTCTAGATAGAAAATGTTGTTGTTTTCGGTGGAGAACGTCACTCGGCGAGCTTGAGGGCGGTCAAGGTTGGTGTCAACTTGTAAGATGACTTGCTTATTCAGCGCCATCATTTTGGGCTGGTTTTGTGTGATGTTCGTTTGCAGCTCTTTACGAATTTTATTGGTGAAATCTCCAACCAGTTGGTTCATTAGCTCACCCAGAACATCTCCCACCTCGTCAGAAGTATGAGATATTGCCAGTTCTTCTTCTGGCATACCCATATTACGCATGTAGTTGGTGTAGATCTCTAATGCGGCTTTTGCCGTAAAATTAATTACGACCAGCCCGGTAAACCCGCCATCAAACAGAACAAAACAGCCAAAATCTGGCTTGAGGCTAGTCTTGTGGATTTTTTGCACCATTGCAGAGTAATTTACTTGAGAAGATGTCGCCGAAGTTAGGACGCCAGAAACAGACTGGCAAAGTTTGAGAAGGATATCTTCAGTGGTCACAATTTTATTTTTTTTCATTCTGAAAACTCATCTAGAAACGCGATTCGTTCCCCAATGTAAGGCATCAAGCGTGAAAAAATAAAGCATAAGTTTAATTATTGTATCGAGATTCTGATTTGCTCGTCTTTTTAAATGTTGTAAAGTGACGAAATTCAAAGAATATTACTTCACTTACTCTTTTGTGGTGTTTTGTTTCGCTGAACGCCAACTTGTATGAGAAGTGAGCAAATAATTACATAACCCGCAGCTGATCGGATTCAGCGTCGTAGGGGCAGGAAGCAAATGTTACCAAGATTACACTCGCAAACTGATGTCGATCCTCTTGTTCTTAGTTTTCTGAAAGAGCTTGAGCACGCCGGATTCACTGGTGATATCGAAAGCCAATATTCAAGCCGACTCGCGGTTGCCACTGACAACAGTGTTTACCAGCAACTTCCTCAGTCTGTCGTTCATCCCAAAACGACAGAAGATGTTTCTCTCCTCGGGAAACTGAGCAATAAAGAAAAGTACGAACGAATTACCTTTTCACCTCGTGGTGGCGGCACAGGGACCAATGGTCAGTCGCTAACCAAAGGTATTGTGGTGGATATGTCTCGCCACATGAACAAAGTACTTGAGATTAATGAGAAAGAAGGCTGGGTTCGTGTACAAACTGGTGTAGTGAAAGACCAGTTAAATGACGCTGTTCGCCCTTATGGCTACTTCTTCTCTCCAGACTTATCTACCAGTAACCGTGCAACGATTGGCGGCATGGTCAACACCGATGCTTCTGGTCAAGGTTCTCTGAAATACGGAAAAACATCCGATCATGTTTTGTCGCTACAAGCGGTGTTTGCTGATGGCTCAGTTTTAGAATCAGATCTGTCCAACGGCTACCCCAAAGAAGGCGAGTTTGCTGCCAAGGCGCTACGAGTGACGGAATCCGTATGTCGTGAAAAACGCCAGCAGATCGTGGATAAATTTCCTCCTCTCAACCGCTTCCTAACGGGCTATGACTTAAAGAACGCGCTAGATGAAGACGATGATCGTTTCGAGATCACACGAGTGTTGTGTGGTGCGGAAGGTTCATTGGCATTTATTACCGAAGCGAAGCTAAATCTGACGCCAATTCCGAAAGCACGTACTTTGGTTAACGTTAAATACAACAGCTTTGACTCTGCGCTCCGTAATGCACCGTTGATGGTCGAAGCGAAAGCGCTATCTGTAGAAACCGTTGACTCGAAAGTGCTTAATCTCGCGAAGCAAGATATCGTCTGGCACACCGTGAGTGATTTGCTTACCGATGTTCCAAATAAAGAGATGCTTGGCATCAATATGGTGGAATATGCGGGTCAGGACGAAGAAGAAGTTGCAGCGCAGGTTGCAGCGCTGACCGCCAAGCTCGATACCATGCTGGAAACAGAAGAAGCGGGCATCATCGGCTACCAGGTTTGTAACGATGTAGCGAGCATTGGGCGTATTTACAACATGCGTAAAAAAGCGGTGGGTTTGTTAGGCGCAGCAAAAGGTCGTGCTAAACCGGTCGCATTCGCTGAAGATACCTGTGTGCCACCAGAAAACCTGGCAGACTTCATTGTAGAGTTTCGAGAGCTGTTAGACAGCAAGTCTCTGAATTACGGCATGTTTGGCCACGTCGATGCCGGGGTGCTGCATGTGCGTCCTGCGTTGGATCTGTGTGACCCGCACCAAGAAGCATTGATGCACGAAGTTTCTGATGAAGTGGTTAAGCTGGTGGCGAAATACGGCGGTTTGATGTGGGGTGAACACGGCAAAGGTTTCCGTTCAGAATATGGCCCTGAGTTTTTCGGTGATGAGTTGTTTACTGAGCTGAGACGTGTGAAGGCGGCATTCGATCCACACAACAAAATGAACCCGGGCAAAATCTGTACGCCGCTTGATAGCGATGCAGAGTTAGTAAAAGTTACCGATACCAAACGTGGTTACTTCGATCGTCAGATTGACGTTCAAGTACGTGACAGCTTTAAGCAAGCGATGGAGTGTAACGGGAACGGTTTGTGTTTTAACTACGATACCAGCTCGCCAATGTGTCCATCGATGAAAGTAACAGCCGATCGTCGTCATTCACCCAAAGGTCGTGCGGGTTTGGTTCGCGAGTGGCTGCGTCAGCTTACTGAGCAAGGTATTGATATTCTTGACTTAGAAAAGCAAACGCTAGAAAAAAAAACATCAATCAAAACCATGATTGACCGTGTACGTCATTCTATCAATCGTCGTCACGAATACGATTTCTCCCACGAAGTGTATGAAGCGATGAATGGTTGTTTAGCGTGTAAAGCGTGTGCGAGCCAGTGTCCGATTAAAGTCGATGTTCCGAGCTTCCGCTCACGGTTTTTAAACATTTATCACTCTCGTTACCAACGTCCAGCAAAAGATTATCTGGTTGCGAACATAGAGACTATGCTGCCGATGATGGCGAAAGCGCCAGGTGTCGTAAACGGTGTTTTGAAGCAGTCGTGGGTCAAGAGCTTAACGGCTTCAACAGTTGGGTATGTCGATGCGCCGTTGTTATCAGTACCTACATTGAAACAGCGAGTAGAGTCGCTGACAACGCCTTATGATCTGCAAGCGCTCAGCGGTTTGTCTTCGTCTGAAAAGAGCAAGCATGTTTTAATTGTTCAAGACCCATTCACTAGCTACTACGACGCCGATGTTGTAGAAGACTTCGTTAAATTATTGAAAAAGCTGGGCATGCATCCGGTGCTTCTGCCATTTAAGCCGAATGGTAAAGCACAACACATTAAAGGCTTTCTACGTCAGTTTAAGGATACAGCAGCCGATACAGCGAAGTTCTTGGCGATGGTAGCGGATTTGGATATTCCATTAGTTGGTGTCGACCCTGCATTGGTGCTGTGTTATCGAGATGAATACGCTGAAGTACTTGGCAGTAAGCGAGGTGATTTCGATGTACTAACGGCCCACGAATGGCTTTACCCAAGACTAGAAGCGTTTGAAAGCGGAGAGCATAAGGCGCAGGAACCTTGGTATCTGTTTGCGCACTGTACTGAAAAAACCAAAATGCCGAATGCGGAAAAAGAGTGGGGCGCTATTTTTGCTCACTTTGGTGCGGTTTTAAATACGGTACCGGTTGGTTGTTGTGGTATGGCGGGTACGTTTGGTCACGAGGTCGATAAGTTGTCGATGTCGAAAGACATTTACAATTTAAGCTGGAAGCCAAACCTAGATAAGTTAAATAACGAGAGATGTTTGATTACTGGCTACTCTTGCCGCAGCCAAGTGAAACGCTTTGAAGGAACAAAGCCCAAACATCCCGTTCAAGCATTGTTAACTTTGTTGTAATCGGGCTAAATCAAGCCCAGTTTTACTGAGCTTTTTAGAAACCGTATTTAGACCCTTTCAAAGGATATGAATCTTGAGAAAACTTGAACTCAAAGTCCCACCTGTTGTGGTGTTTTTGTTAGTCATACTTTTGATGTACGGACTTAAAGTTTTGACGCCGAGCATGAACATTCGAGTACCCTTTGTTGAATTTGTAGTAGGTGTATTAACTTTGTTGTCTGGTTACATGGGCATTGCTGGTGTGTATGAATTTCGCAAAGTAAAAACCACAGTGAACCCAGTAAAACCTGAAGCGGCATCTTCTGTTGTAAGAACTGGTGTGTTTGCCTTTTCACGCAACCCTATGTACACGGCATTATTGCTTCTAATCATAGCAACTGGTTTGTGGTGGCAGCACTTGAGTGTGGTGCTTTGTGGCGTGATATTTGTCAGTTATATGAATCGGTTTCAAATCAAGCCTGAGGAACGTGTTCTAGAGCGATTGTTTGGTGAAGAGTATGTGGATTACAAAAACCACGTCCGCCGCTGGATTTGAGCGTCGAGTTCGGTTTCATTTGGATAAGAAGTAAAAAGAAAGCCCAACGATCGACGTTGGGCTTTCTTTTAGTAAACACGTTTTTTGTGCGCTTCTGATAGGGCAGTCGACTAGGCTGCCTTAACGAACTTTGCTAGGAATGCATCCTTACGTTCATTAAAGCGGCGTACAAGGTCGTCAACCGCTTCTTGGTCATATGGTTTCAAGCCGCTTGCAACCATGCGTTTGATGCCTTTGCCAACGACTTCACCGTCTTCTTTGAACGCAAAGTTTAAGGTGACTACCCCACGTTTGCCTTCCACGTCGAACGTTGCGCCAGTGAAATCCACTTCAGGATGCGTAAGGTCTAAGCGTGAAAATTCAACTTCCATGCTTTCATAAATAACTAATGGACGTTGGCAGTTGATCATCATTTGCTTCTCTTCCATAAGAGGAACCATGATGTGAGGGAAGTTCATGCCAGAGAATTGCACGTAATTTGTTACGACATGCTCAATAAATGCGGGATCGTGGTTAGTCTCACCTTCACGGGACATGTGTAAGTATTCTTTACCTGCCTCGTCAACAACGGCGCTTTCTTTTTCACACTTATTTTCAATATGAAGTGCTACACCATCGTTTACCATGCCAGAGAAGTTAAAACGCATCTTTTGGCTGACGCCTTCTTTACTAAGAAGCACTGCAAAAAGTAAGTCCCCAGGGACACAAAAGCGTTTGTTGTCTTCATCGTGGATTGGGTTGTAGTCACCTGCGACACGTTTTGCAAAGTGGCTTGCTTGTTCGCGAGTGAACTGAAACTGGTGATTAGTGTTTGAAAAATAAGGTGTTAGAAACATAATTTTTACGTAGTAACCAAAACTGTGTGGGATTATATGCGAATATCTGCGTAGCAATGGTCCATCCAGTGAAAACTTCACCGTATCCTAACAATAAGACACTATTTCGGCGGATAAATCGTTAAAAACGCATACTTTAGCAACGCTTTTATTTGTGAAAGCAATAACAGCGACTTTATTACGTCGGCTATTTTTAAAAGTATAGCAATAACAATATGCAAGTGTTCATAAAGATCGCTAGGAATACGTTTAATGAGGAGATAAAAAAGCTCCACGCGAAACGTGGAGCCTTCAAGTTATCATCCGGTTTTTAGGTTAAGTGCTAGTAATGCTGGATTACTGAACACTTGGTAACAGGCTCTCTGGCATGAGCGTGTTGTGAATAGCCAGCTTAAGCAGAGTATTGGCCTGTTCAATGTCCGGCGCAAAGTAGCGATCTTTATCGTAGAACGATACTTTTTCACGCAACATTTGTTTGGCAATCTCGATACGCTCAGAGGACTTGTTTGGTGCTCTAAAGTCTAGGCCTTGTGCTGCTGATAGGTATTCGACCGCTAGAATACCGCGAGTGTTTTCTCCCATTTCTTTCAATCTGCGAGCCGCGAAGGTTGCCATTGAAACGTGATCTTCTTGGTTTGCTGATGTTGGCAAGCTGTCTACTGACGCTGGGTGAGCGAGCGTTTTGTTTTCGCTTGCTAGCGCAGCAGAGGTGACTTGGGCAATCATGAAACCAGAGTTCACACCACCATTATCGACTAAGAACGGTGGTAATTTTGATAATGCGCTATCGATAAGCAATGCCATACGACGTTCAGACAGGCTGCCGATCTCAGCAATCGCCAGTGCTAGGTTGTCAGCTGCCATTGCAACAGGCTCAGCGTGGAAGTTACCGCCAGAGATGATGTCGTCATCTTCAGTAAACACCAACGGGTTATCTGATACGGAGTTTGCTTCTACTTGCAATACTTCTGCAGCGTTGCGGATTTGCTGCAAACACGCCCCCATTACTTGAGGCTGACAGCGCAACGAATACGGGTCTTGCACTTTTTCACAGTTAGTATGCGAATCACCAATGTCACTTGATGTATCCAATAGATGACGGTAGGCCAGTGCTGCGTCCATTTGGCTGCGATGACCACGTACACGGTGAATGCGTGGATCGAATGGACGTCGGCTGCCGAGAGCGGCTTCGACAGACATTGCGCCACATACTGTAGCCGAAGCGAAAAGATCTTCCGCGATAAACAGACCTTCTAATGCGAACGCTGTTGATGCCTGGGTACCATTTAGCAGCGCTAAGCCTTCTTTCGGCGCCAGAGTAATGGGTTCTAGACCTGCGATTTTTAACGCTTCTTGCCCAGAAATGATGTTACCGTTGTGACGAGCTTGTCCTTCACCTAGTAATACTGTGCTCATATGGGCCAGAGGAGCTAAGTCACCTGATGCGCCGACAGAGCCCTTTTTAGGTACGCAAGGGTAAACTTGTGCGTTAACTAGGTCGGTCAGCATATTAATGACTTTTAGGCGAATACCAGAAAAACCACGAGACAGACTATTGATTTTTAATACCATCATCAGACGAACCGTTTCATCTGACATAAACTCACCGATACCTGCCGCATGAGAAAGAACGATACTGCGTTGCAGTGTTTCTAAATCTTCTGGTGCTATTCGTGTGTTAGCCAATAGTCCAAAACCAGTGTTAATTCCGTAAACCGTTCGATCTTCCGCGATGACTCGGTCTACGACCTGTGTGCTTTCTTCAATGGCCGGAATGGCTTCAGGATCCAAAGTAAGGTTGACTGGTGAACGGCTCACTTGGCGTAGTTCGTTTAAGCTAATATGACCTGGCTTTAGCGTTAAATTTAACATCTCTTTCATCCTTACTTGAGCTTCTTCAGTTCTTCGTTGAGCATTGGCAAATCTAGCCCTTGCTCTGCTGCACATTGTTTAGCAATATCGTATCCCGCATCAGCATGACGCATCACGCCTGTTGCTGGGTCGTTATGCAGCACGCGGGCAATACGTTTTGAGGCATCTTCACTGCCGTCACAGCAGATAACCATACCTGAGTGTTGCGAGAAGCCCATACCTACGCCACCACCGTGGTGCAGTGAAACCCAAGTTGCGCCGCCCGCCGTATTGAGTAGTGCGTTTAATAGTGGCCAGTCTGATACGGCGTCAGAACCGTCCATCATGCCTTCTGTTTCTCGGTTCGGGCTTGCTACGGAGCCAGAGTCTAAGTGGTCACGACCAATGACAACAGGCGCCTTAAGTTCGCCATTTTTCACCATTTCGTTGAATGCTTGACCAAGACGCTCACGATCTTTAAGACCAACCCAGCAAATACGTGCAGGTAAACCTTGGAACTGAATGCGCTCGCGCGCCATATCTAGCCAGTTATGTAAGTGTGGATTATCTGGAATTAGCTCTTTTACTTTTTGGTCGGTTTTATAGATATCCTCAGGATCGCCAGAGAGAGCGGCCCAGCGGAAAGGACCAATACCTTCGCAGAATAGAGGGCGAATGTAGGCTGGAACGAAGCCAGGGAAATCAAATGCGTTTTCTACGCCTTCTTCCAAGGCCATCTGGCGGATGTTGTTACCGTAGTCGAGTGTTGCGGCGCCGCGATTTTGTAGCTCTAACATGGCTTGAACTTGCACTGCCATGGATTTTTTGGCTGCTTTAACAACCATTGCTTCATCTTGCAAACGCATTTCTGCAGCGTGAGACATGCTCCAGCCTTGTGGTAAGTAGCCATTGAGCGGGTCGTGTGCAGATGTTTGGTCTGTTACTACATCAGGCGTGATATTACGTTCTACCAACTCAGAGAAAACGTCTGCTGCATTACCTAGTAGACCAACCGATACTGGTGTGTCCGATTCTTTGATGATAGCAAGCGCTTCATCTAAAGATGTCGCTTTCTTATCGACATAGCCTGTACGTAGGCGGTAATCGATACGCGATTCATCACACTCTACCGCAATCATGGAGAAGCCCGCCATCGTACCAGCTAGAGGCTGAGCACCACCCATACCACCAAGACCGCCAGTTAGAATCCATCGGCCTTTTGCTTCGCCGTCAAAGTGCTTTTTCGCAACAGACACGAATGTTTCGTATGTGCCTTGGACGATGCCTTGTGAGCCAATGTATATCCAGCTGCCAGCGGTCATTTGGCCGTACATCATCAAGCCTTGTTTATCGAGCTCGTTGAAGTGTTCCCAGTTTGCCCAATGAGGAACGAGGTTTGAGTTTGCGATAAGCACGCGTGGGGCGTTTTTATGGGTAGGGAAAACACCAACAGGCTTGCCTGATTGAACTAAAAGCGTTTGGTCATCTTCGAGTCTTTCAAGTACTTCAACAATCTTGTCGTAACATTCCCAGTTTCGTGCCGCACGGCCAATGCCGCCATATACAACCAGCGAATGTGGATGTTCTGCAACATCAGGATCGAGGTTGTTCATCAGCATACGAAGAGGGGCTTCGGTTAGCCAAGATTTTGCGCGCAGTTTATCTCCGTGAGGTGCACGAATTGTTCTGCTTGTATCAAGTCGTGGATCTTGTCCCTGGCGCTGTGTCATTTCAGACTCCTTTAGTTTCTCGTGATGACCAAGTACTTGCTTGGTCGTAATAATAAGTGGCATCTAGGATGCGTTATGGTTTGTGTTGCTTTTCCGCCATCGCGTTGGCGATATCCCAACACAAACGGGCAGCTAAGCGTGCAGTTTGACTATCGACGTCATAATTAGGGTTGTATTCGGCGATATCAGCCAGCATGAGCTTATTTTTGTAATGAAGAATTCGATCTAAAAATGGTGCAATTGTGTCGTAACTTACTCCTCGAGCCGCAGGGGCGCTCACCCCAGGTGCGGTTGCCGCAGGAAATACATCCAGATCAATGGTCAAATAGAGGTAGTCGCAGTCGTCAATAAAATGTTGAAGCTGGGTTAAGTGATAACTGTGGTTTAGGTAGCAAAGCTGATTGTCTTCTACATACCAAACATTTAACGCATCTGCTTTTTCAAATAGCGCTTTAGTGTTGCTACTGCGGCTTACACCGATGCAAGCGTAATGAAAGTCCCAATCGTTACGTTGGCAAAAATGATGAATTTGGTTGAAGGGGGTGCCAGAGCTTGGTCTGATGTCGGCGATGCTGCTCTCGAATGCGCGTAAGTCGAAATGCGCATCGAAATTGATGATACCGATTTTAGGCTTCTTTTCTGGATGGTGTGCTTTAAAATACTCCGCTAAGCCGGAAAACGAGGCCCACGCAATCTCATGCCCGCCACCTAACACGATGACAGGCGTATGAGGTAGTGCGCTTGAAATGGTTGCCGCACATAGAGATTGGCTCTCTTCCAGTAAGTCGTCTTCGCACACCACGGTGCCTAAGTCATATAGTGGGACGTCTTGGTGCCATGCTAAATTAGCGAGTGCTCGTCGGATTAAATCTGGCGCTTTTTTCGCACCAATGCGTCCTTTGTTTCTGGCTACGCCAGCGTCGGTAGCAAAACCCAGTAATGAGACGCCATGCGCAACTGCCCCTAACTCATCTGCTTTCTGGCGTTGAACCACGTGATGAATTCGCTGACCAAGTTTGCCGTCCTCGGCATCATGACGGCCTTGCCAATGAAATAGGGGAGAGTGTAAGTCGAATTGAGACATATTATTGGCCTCCGTGTGAAATGTATTCACCATTTACTATACGACCTACCAGACGTTTTGCTCCGACTTGATAGCTTAAATCTGCAGGACTTTCGATATCCCAGATAGAGAAGTCCGCATCAAACCCTACTTTGATGGTGCCACGTGAGTTTTGATAACCCAGAGCTTTGGCTGCATGTTGCGTTACGCCACGCAGTGCTTCTTGCGGCGTAAGGCGAAATAGTGTGCACGCCATATTCAGCATGAGTGTGAGATCAGAAAACGGTGATGTACCTGGGTTGACGTCCGTAGCAATTGCCATCGGCACGTTATGCTCTCTCAACAACTCAATCGGTGGTAACTGAGTTTCTCTTAGAAAATAAAAAGCGCCAGGCAATAGAGTGGCGACGGTGTTTGATCGAGCAAGTGCTTTAACACCTTGCTCATCTAAAAACTCGATGTGATCCGCTGACAGACCGTTGTATTGCGCAGTGAGGGCTGTACCACCGAGATTCGAAAGTTGCTCTGTATGCCCTTTAACCTTTAAGCCGTGGCGTTTTGCAGCTACAAACACTTTTTCTGTTTGTTCAAGATTGAAACCAATCGATTCACAAAAAACATCGACACTCGTGGCTAATTCTTCCTTTGCGACAACAGGGATTATGTCCTGACAAATGTGCTCAATATAGTCATCTGCACGGCCTTGGAACTCAGGCGGAATGGCGTGAGCGGCAAGAAGTGTAGTGGTGATTTTAACTTTGCGCTCTTGTTCAAGCATCTTGGCTGCACGGAGCATTTTTACTTCGTCATTCAGTGTCAATCCGTAGCCTGATTTCACTTCGACAGAAGTGACGCCGCTCGCGAGTAGCCCGTCTAAACGTGGCAACGCTAACTCAACTAATTGCGCTTCGGTTGCTGAACGCGTCACATGCACCGTTGAAAGTATCCCACCGCCTTGTTTGGAAATTTCTTGATATGGCACGCCGTTTAAGCGCATTTCAAATTCGTTGGCACGATTGCCCGCATAAATAAGATGAGTGTGGCAGTCGATCAAACCTGGCAGAACTAACTTGCCTTGAAGGTCGATACTCTGAGCGTAATGTTGGGCAGACAGCAGAGACTCGGTTTGCGGTTCGTCTTCACCAATTGCACAGGTGCTGATCGCAACGATTTTTCCAGATTGAATGCCAATACGAGCAGGAGACGTAGGCAGATAACCGCGCTCTCCCGGTTGCATGGTGACCAGACGTGCGTTTTCAATCAGCAAATCCATGTTTGTGTCCCTGTGTTTATTTGTATCATTAAATGTATATACAAATAAATAGAGCAAAATAAGAACACTGACAAGATTGATGTTGCTAAAATGTGATCAAAACGTAGATCTAGAGGACCGATATTGTCATTAAATGAGCACTTTTGAGCTCAGCTTATATTTGTTACCAGGGTGATAAAGTAGGGCGGTACTGACTAACTTATCTTGGCTCCACGTTCTGCGATTCAAGAGAAGGCAAGGCTCATTGGCTTGCATTTTTAAGTCTTGCTTAATACGGCCGTCAGGCACAATTGCCTCTACAGTATGTTCAATAGCGTTGAGTGGGCAATTATCTGACAGGTATTGATTCGGAGTGATTTGTGTGAAGTCTTGATTTAAATAACTCGGGGCATATTGGCTGTTCACCCAGCGGAGTTCTAATTGAATAGGCGTTTGGTCTTCATAGTGAATGATTTCACTGTAAAACACCGTTGTGCCAAGCATGACGCCGAGTTTTGTCGCAATGCTGTCATCTGCTTTTATGGCAACTTGTTTGAGCACTTTACTGCTATATTGTCGCCCTCGGTCGCTGACTTCTTCGGCAATGTTTCGAATGTCTAACAGAGGAGATTCTGACTTTTCACCAGGATCACACACAAACGTACCTAAGCGTGGGCGACGTTGTAATCGGCCCTCATTAACTAAGTCCCGAATTGCTTTGTTCACTGTCATTCTACTGACACCAAATTGCTCGGTAAGCTCAATCTCTGTGGCGATACGATGACCGACTATCCACTCTCCAGCATCAATTTTATCGAGGATAAATTGTTTGATTTGAATGTAGAGTGGTGCAGACATAATGATTCCCTTTTATTTGACTATACAAATACTGCTTAATTTAGGTACAAATTGCAAACATTTCTAGACGAATGCTCCACTTAGTGACAGAACAATCCTATTGTGGGGCTGAATGACTCTTGCTGCTGAGTATTATTTGGATTGATGATGGAATTCGAACATTTTCTTGTGGTCTATTGCTTGCAGAGTATAAAACAATTGTGTAAACAAACGATTATTAGAAGAAAAGTCGTTAAAAAGGAAAAACATGTTTAAAAAATTGAAAGCATCACTGGGGATCGGTTCTGCAAAAGTAGATACGATTTTAGACGAAATGAGCGTGTTTCAAGGAGCGACGCTGAAAGGGCATGTTCATATCAAAGGCGGAGACGTCGAACAACAAATTGATGCTATTACTATTAAGTTGAACACAGAGATGAAAGTCGAAGTGGATGATAGCGTAAGTTACCAAACGTTCACTATTGATCAGCTGAAGGCGGTAGACCCCTTTGTGATTCAACCTAATGAAGAGAAGCAGATTCCGTTTGAGCTAAAACTGCATGATGAAACGCCAATTACTGCGGTTAGCGCACTTAAGAATCAATGCCATGTTTGGGTTGAAACGACGTTAGATATTGATTTTGCGATTGACCCGCGTGACCGTGACTATATTGAAGTGAAACCACTACCAGTAGCATCTCGGGTTATTCAAGCGATCGAGCAAGCTGGCTTCACTATGGTTAAAGCCGATGTTGAAAAAGGCTTTTTGCGCGGTGGCTCGTTTGCTTCTCGCTCTGGAATTTATCAAGAGCTAGAGTTCCGAAATAACGGCTTTATCTCATCAAAAGAAATTGAGCTTTCTTTTATTCTGGAAGGGCAGGTCATGCATTGTTTGGCGGAGGTTGACCGTTCGCTCAGCTTGGCTGGGGACCAGTATCGCTCGTTTACGTTGCCGATCAATGCAACTGATGCTCAAGTCGCTGCCGCGGTTGCACCAACGCTAAATCTATAGTTCTCATCAACTTGATGAGAATATGTACCGATATCCTATTGTGAAAGCGATATCGGTACTGTTATCCATGTTTCGTGCGTTCTCTACGGCTAAAAACTCAAGCGCGGAGTTTTCCATTAGATATCGATAGCCTAATACCAGTTCATTAGAGGCATCAGCAAACTCTGCGGGTCCTTCTGTTGAGCCTTGATACCAATGGTATTCAAACATCAGGTGGTGGTTATCTTCCAACGCATAACGGTACCCAGCCGCAACGGCAATCGTATTATGCCGATAGGGGAGATCCAGCAAGGCGCGATCATCTGAGCGAAAAGTCATGCCAACCATCGAATAAAATGCGTGGGCGTCACTTAAATAACTGTAATTTAGTTGGAAACCTTGCTCGAAATTACTGCCTTGAAAAGTCCCGTGAGCAACATCATTAAAATATAAGCTGCCACCAATAGATAGGCCGTGATGTTTATTCTGAAACACTTGATATTGCAAATAAGTAGATAAGTTGTTGGCAAGCGTTTGTCCTTCGAAATCATCTTCTAGCACATCATATTGCGGCATTGATATGTAAAAACGATCTCTGTCTACTTTGTCTCGGCCATTCTGTCCGATACCGAAAAGGTTATGGAAGCTTTTAGTCAGTCCATCTAAATGGTTATCAGCGGCAAAAACCCACCGATAATTGAGTTCCCATTGCCAACTGCTATTGATTTGCCACTTGCTGCCAATTTCGATTTGGTTGTGGTAATAATCCAGTGCGTATTCATCAGTATGAGCCCAAACACTGGCCACGGTTCCTGAGCCATAGGTTTCGACAAAATCAGAGGGAAGGCTATGCCCTGAGCGCAGTATATTGGTATGGCTAACCACTTGCATCGGAGATTGTGCGTAAGAACGTAGCGGCCCATACAGGTCATTTGATGCCATGGCTGGTACACAGCATATCGAAGTGCTTAGAAGCCCCATAAAGCGAGATTTGAAATAGATCATGATGAACACCTACATGCAAACTACTCAATAAAACAACTATATACCTAAATTGCACTTTGAGGTGGAACTAGGTGTGCTGGGTCCTGTGTTGGTTAATATGTATCAGGAACTATTATACCAGTTGTGTATTCAAGTTCTATTGGGAGGGGGGAACTCTGTTTACAAGTGATGTGAGCCCTTAAGAAGAATCATCAGATTGTTGCCACGAGTTGTTGCCACGAGGGTTGAGGTTAAGTTCTTATGATAAAACAAAATCGCGCTTTGCAATCTAAATGTGAGCTAGGTACAATCCCACTTTCGATAACGGTCCGGTATTCGTGTTACCGAGAGGCCTTTATTGACTCTCAACTATTTTCAACAAATAGCTTCTAATTTGAATAACATGTGTTGCTTGGTGTGCAACACCACTGTAAAGGACATAGCATGCCTATTATTACTCTTCCTGACGGCAGTCAGCGTCAATTTGACAACCCAGTTTCTACTATGGAAGTTGCGCAATCGATCGGTCCTGGTCTTGCAAAAGCAACGATCGCTGGTCGTGTAAACGGTAACCGCGTTGATGCGTGTGACCTAATTGAAGAAGACGCAAGCCTTGAAATCATCACCGTAAAAGATGAAGTAGACGGTCTAGAAATCGTTCGTCACTCTTGTGCTCACCTTCTTGGTCACGCTCTTAAGCAGCTTTACCCACAAGCTAAAATGGCGATTGGTCCAACCATCGACAACGGCTTCTACTACGATATCGACCTAGATGAGTCTCTAACGCAAGAAGATCTTGAAAAGATTGAAAAGCGTATGAAAGAGCTAGCGAAAACCAAGTACGAAGTTGTTAAGAAAAAAGTAAGCTGGCAGGAAGCGCGTGATACGTTTGAATCACGTGGCGAACCATACAAAGTGGAAATCCTAGACGAAAACGTATCTCGTGATGATCGTCCAGGTCTTTACCACCATGAAGAATACATCGACATGTGTCGTGGTCCTCACGTTCCTAACATGAGCTTCTGTCAACACTTCACCCTATTGAATGTGGCAGGTGCTTACTGGCGTGGTAACAGCGACAATAAAATGCTTCAACGTATCTACGGTACGGCTTTCCACGATAAGAAAGCACTGAAAGCGCATCTAACTCGCCTAGAAGAAGCGGCGAAGCGTGACCACCGTAAGATTGGTAAGCAACTAGACCTATTCCACATGCAGCAAGAAGCACCGGGTATGGTGTTCTGGCATCACAATGGTTGGTCTATTTTCCGTGATCTGGAAGTATTCATCCGCGCTAAGCTAGATGAGTACGGTTACCAAGAAGTAAAAGGTCCGCTAATGATGGACCGTGTTCTTTGGGAACGCTCAGGTCACTGGGATAAATACGCTGATGCAATGTTCACAACTTCTTCTGAGAACCGTGAATACGCAATTAAGCCAATGAACTGTCCAGGTCACGTACAGATCTTCAACCAAGGTCTAAAATCGTACCGCGACCTACCGCTACGTATGGCTGAGTTCGGCTCATGTCACCGTAACGAACCATCTGGTGCACTACACGGCATTATGCGTGTACGTGGCTTTACTCAGGATGATGCTCACATTTTCTGTACTGAGAGCCAAATCCAAGAAGAAGTAACAAACTGCATCAAGATGGTGTACGATACGTACCAAACATTTGGTTTCGACAACATCGTAGTGAAACTGTCTACTCGTCCAGAGAAACGTGTAGGTTCAGATGAAATCTGGGATCAATCTGAAGAAGCATTGAAGCAGTCTCTTGAATCGATGGATATCCCATACGAAATTCAAGAAGGTGAGGGTGCGTTCTACGGTCCTAAGATTGAATTCACACTATACGATTGTCTAGACCGCGCTTGGCAGTGTGGTACTGTCCAGCTAGACTTCAACCTACCAGGTCGCCTAGGCGCTACTTATGTAGGTGAAAATAACGAACGTCTTGTACCGGTAATGATTCACCGTGCGATTCTAGGTTCACTAGAGCGCTTCATTGGTATCCTTATCGAAGAATATGCTGGTTTCTTCCCAACTTGGTTGGCGCCAGAACAAGCAGTTCTTATGAACATTACTGATAAACAGTCAGGTTATGTTCAAGAAATAGTACAAAAACTACAAAAAAGTGGAATTAGAGCTAAAGCGGACTTGAGAAATGAGAAGATTGGCTTTAAAATCCGCGAACATACTTTGAAGCGTGTACCGTATATGCTTGTTGTTGGTGACCAAGAAATGGAAGCTGGCGAAATTGCAGTACGTACTCGTAAAGGTAAAGATCTTGGTAAATTTAAAGTGGATGATTTTATTGCATACATCCAAGACGAGATCTCTAGCCGTAAGCTCAATCTGGAGGAATAAGCTATTAAAGGCGGAAGACGTGGCCAACAGCCGGTAAAACAAAACCCGCACCGTATCAACGGTGAAATTCGTGGTATTCGTGAAGTTCGACTAACAGGCGCTGACGGTGAATCAGTTGGTGTTGTATCGATTCAAGAAGCCATTGCAGCTGCTGAAGAAGCTGGTATGGATCTCGTTGAGATCAGTCCTAACGCCGAGCCACCTGTTTGTCGTGTGATGGACTATGGTAAGTTCCTCTTCGAGAAGAGCAAAACTGCTAAAGAGCAGAAGAAGAAGCAAAAGCAGGTCCAGATCAAGGAAGTAAAATTCCGTCCTGGAACTGATATTGGAGACTATCAGGTAAAACTACGCAACCTGACGCGTTTCCTTGAAGAAGGCAACAAAGTGAAGGTAACAATTCGCTTCCGTGGCCGAGAGATGGCACACCAAGACATCGGTGTTGACGTTCTAAATCGTCTTAAGGAAGATACTGCAGAACTTGCTGTAGTTGAATCTTTCCCTAAGAAGATTGAAGGTCGCCAGATGATCATGGTGCTAGCCCCTAAAAAGAAGTAATTAACGGCTCATCAAGTAATTAAAACCTAGTCGCTTTCCTTTCGATAAAGGCATAACGGCTGGGTTTTGTTCGCCCTAATTACGTTGTTTATTAAACCTACTCAATGCGGAGTTATTCATCATGCCTAAGATGAAAACCAACAAAGGTGCTGCTAAGCGTTTTAAGAAAACTGCTGGTGGTATTAAGTACAAGCACGCTACAAAACGTCACATCCTGACTAAGCGTACTACTAAGAACAAGCGTCAACTACGTCCGAATGCAATCCTTCCAAAATGTGAAGTGGCTGCAGTAATCCGTATGTTGCCATACGCTTAATTCTTTTTAGTTATCAATCGTTTAGTTTAGGAGAAGCATAATGCCTCGCGTAAAACGTGGTGTACAAGCTCGTGCACGTCATAAGAAAGTTCTAAAACAAGCTAAAGGTTACTACGGTGCGCGTTCACGTGTTTACCGCGTAGCTTTCCAAGCAGTTACTAAAGCTGGTCAATACGCTTACCGTGACCGTCGCGCTAAGAAACGTCAATTCCGTCAACTATGGATTGCACGTATCAATGCGGCATCTCGTCAAAATGGTCTATCTTACAGCCGTTTCATCAACGGTCTTAAGAAAGCATCTATCGAGATCGACCGTAAGATCCTTGCGGACATCGCAGTATTCGACAAAGCTGCATTTGCAGTTCTAGTTGAAAAAGCAAAAGCTGCTCTTTAATTAGCAGTTTAGGATTAAGAGAAGGAGAGCATTAGCTCTCCTTTTTTATTGCTAAAATATATACCCAAATGACTTTTAGCTTGGCTATTTAGAGTATTGTTTATCAGTCTTCTCAACTTATTGGTTAGCATCTTATGTTAGTTATAAGGTAGCTTGGGTATAAATTTTTACGTTTATAAGGGATTAAAATTGATCTACACAACGACCGAAAGCATTCCAGGCAAGCAGATCTCTGAAATCAGAGGGGTTGTAACTGGTAATGTTGTTCAATCAAAGCATATTGGCCGTGACCTCATGGCGGGTATCAAGAGCATTGTTGGCGGCGAAATTCGTGGTTACACGGAAATGATGACCGACGCGCGTGATATTGCTATACAGCGCATGGTAGCAGATGCTGAATCCAAAGGTGCAGATGCGATTGTAGGGATTCGATTTACCACGAGCTCAATCGTAGATGGTTCTTCGGAAATTTTGGCATTTGGTACTGCAGTGAAACTTGCGGACTAATATACGAGGAAAAGCGTTGCTAGGAATGGTGAATTTTTATTCATTTTTCGTTTTTTCTTTTTAGGTTAATTATTCTAGATTTTCGCAGAGCGAATAGGCTTATATTCTTAACTTTACGTTACCATTAAAATTAATCCCAATAATTTAGAGTAATTGCTTCACTTTTGTTTTGTGTATCATTTTATATTCATAATGAAATTGAATTCATATTGAATTTTCCATTTATCTTGTGAATTTTGATTTCGATATATTAATTCATATTTTTCTTATAAAAATATGAACTTATACCTTGCCAAGCGGTTCTAAATTGTTACAAATACTATACAGCTGTAACATTGCCAAAAGGAATTGTAGATGAGAGATCTGACTCCCGAATACTTGCTAGCCGCATTACGCCAAGCGATTAAAACAAAAGGGCTAACATATCGAGAGCTATCTGAGAAAATGGGCATGCCGCTGTCCACTTTTAAGAGACACTTAACAAGCACAAATCTCGCTTTGGATAAACTGCTTGAATATTGTAGAGCTGTTGATTGCACGTTAGATGAGCTACAAAAGCTTGCGAATCAATTACAAGGTGAAGACGAGGATTACTTTAGCCGTACGCAAGATGAAGTCTTTTTTCAATTTCCCCATCTTTACGATTTTTATCGTGAATTGAGAATGCTGCGAGGCAAAGATGGATATTCCATTTTAAAGAAAAAGTATGATTTGTCTGAGCAGAGCATGTCTGATTACCTAAAAGCTTTGGAGTTATTGGATCTTGTTTACGTTGATGAAGATAAAAATATAACGTTGCACGGGCCGTTATATTACAGCTATGCAGAAAACTCCAAGCTCAATGATAAATATACGGAAATCATAAAAGAACAGACAACAACCCACGATAAATGCGTTCGTGTGGCTTTGGCACGCATGAAAATTACCGAAGAGCAGCTTTTGCAATTGGAAGATCAAGTCGCAAAAACGGTTATCGATTTTCATTCCCAAAATGTTGTGGCAGAGAACTTCAACGTCTCTGATTTTACTAATATTGTTCTACTTGCAGGGCCACATCAACCAGTCACATTCTCTGATGGAATTATCGAGACAGAAGGGCGATTTATTGACGATATTCGTTATGCCATTGCATCTGCAGGTGATAAACCAAGCCTCTCGATTTAGAAATTCAGTCTTTTACTTAAAGAGAATCGCTTTCTCACTATGTTATTGAGTTTTGCAGCTCTAATATTGAAAGGAAGCAGTAAAAGAAAAGCCCAAGACAGAGCACACTTTGTAAATAGAGCATCTATCAGTTGCTGTTTTGAATCCAAACTTTAAGTGTTTTGGGCTTTTTTGAATAACATCATTTCAATATCACTCGTTGTCCAATTTTTAAGGTTCTGATTTTTGGGGTTATGTCCCCGCACTCCACTCTAGCCTTTCCTTACAATCAAATCATTCTCGCTGAACCAAGCATCTTGATGTTACTTGGTTATATATAATTAAAGCTTATTTTTCGGTTAGCTATAAATTCACACTTGCAATGTTTGTTTTTTGATCTATTATGACGAAGTGTCATTTATGACGGTTCGTCAAATTTAGTGGCGTTCCTGTATTCAAGAATCGTGTTACAATTATTGGGAGTGTGTTGGTATACGGATCAAAGGATTATGTTTAACTTTCGCTGTAAAAAAGATAGCAAGCAAGACGGATGTCGTACGTCTTCAGGGCTAACTAAAAAACAACAGGCGATTGCTGATCGTGAAATAGAGCTTATTCAATTGGCTAAGTCTCTGGTTCAAGAGCAAGGCTTTGCCAACTTAACGATGGACAAGCTCACAGCGGCAAGCCCTTACTCGAAGGGAACGATCTACAATCATTTTTGCAGCAAAGAAGATGTGATTCTTGCGCTTTGTATTCACTCGCTGAGAAGCGAGGCAATATTTTTCGAACGTACCGCTAAGTTCAATGGCAATACCAGAGAAAAAATCATTGCTATGCATGTAGGTTATCGTATTTACGCTCGTATGGAGCCTGTACTATCAACCTGTGCGATTGTTGCAAAGACGCCTTGGGTCCTAGAGAAAGCTTCGCCTAAGCGTGTGAATGAATTGAACAACTTAGAAGAACAAGTAATAGATGGTGCTGATGCGTTGGTGAATAATGCGGTGGAATGTGGAGACCTTAAGTTCTCTCCCGCAATTGGTTCTGATGCCATCGTATTTGCTAACTGGTCTATTGCCTTCGGTTCAAACGCTCTAGCGCAAAATGCATCGAACAGTCGATGTATTCAGCGAATTCAAGATCCATTCTCAGTACTGCATAACGCGAATATGTTACTTGATGGTTTAGGGTGGTCACCTTTATCGACAGAGTGGGATTACCGTAAAACGTGGCGTCGAGTGGAACAGGAATTGTTCAGCGAGGAGCTTGCTTATTTAGAGTCTGTGAATCGCTAATCGTTATAGAGGCCATCTAATATTTTAGTTGGCTTTTTTATTACACCATTGTGACGAATCGTCAAAAAATAGAAATTGGTACTCAAGTTACCGATCTCGAGAAGTATAGGAAGTTACTCAAAAACTAACTTATATAACCAAATAAATTCGATCTGATTTTTATATGTTGAAGTTATCTGGTTATCACAGCATTCGCTGTTTTTTTAGTTTTTAAATTTGACGAAACGTCACAAAAGGAGAGTGTGATGCCACATCACAACGTTCAACAACAAGCCCGAATGAGCTGGGTCAAGCTACCAACGAATTACAGTGTGTTGGTTGTGCTTGCTACCGTTTTATTGATTGTTATAGCAACTATTGGAGGAAAAAATCTTTACTTTAGAGGGGATTACGACATCTTTTTTGATGGAACAAATGAGCAGTTACTTGCGTTTGATGAAATTCAGACTACCTTTGCAAAATCTGACAGTCTTGCTTTGGTCATAGCGCCAAAAAGTGGCACTGTTTTTACTCCTAACACCTTATCTCTTATTCAGCAGATCACTGACGAGGCGTGGCAAGTCCCATACTCCACCCGTGTTGATTCCCTTGCCAACTACCAGCATACCGAAGCGTTTGAAGATGATCTTCTTGTCGAAGATTTACTGTATAGCGAATATGAATTGACGCCTCAGCGAATCGAGAAAGTCAAAAGTATTGCGTTGAGTGAGCCGGTTTTGAAAAGTTCACTGATTTCCGAAAAAGGGGATGTCACGGTCGTGAATATTACGGTCCAACTCCCTGAGGTCGATAAAACCGCTGAAGTACAAGAAGTGGTTGCCTACATAAACGGAATGATTGAGCGTTATCAGCAAGTGTACCCGGATACTGAGTTCCACAAAGCCGGTATTATTGCAATGAACTACGCGTTTATGACTGCAGCTCAAGATGACAGCGCGACGCTAGTGCCGACCATGCTACTAGTGATATTGGTTTTCCTGACTCTCATGTTGCGCTCATTGCTTAGCGTCATCGCGACACTCATCGTTATTATCGGCTCAGTTATGGTGACAATGGGATTATCAGGATGGGCTGGTATGTTCTTAAGCACGGCGACAGTTAATGTGCCTACCTTGGTGATGACGCTTGCCGTCGCCGACTGTGTACACATCATAGCGACGATGCGTCAGTCAATGCAAAACGGCTTTAGTAAAGCCCATTCTATTGAACGAAGTATTGCGCTCAATTTCATGCCCATCCTGATTACCTCCATTACCACCGCGATCGGCTTTTTAATGATGAATATGTCGGATTCTCCAATTCTGAGAGATTTCGGCAACCTATCAGCCCTTGGCGTCATGATTGCTTGTTTCCTGTCCATCACATTACTTCCGGCGTTACTTCATATCCTTCCTGTTAGGATGAAGTCAGACACTGCTGATGAAAGAAAGCACTTTATGGATCACTTAGGGGATTTCGTGGTGTCAAAGCGACATGCGTTATTGCCGTTGTCTGTGCTTGTTATTGTCGCGAGTGCGAGTTTGATTCCGCTGAATAAAGTCAACGATGAATCCGTCGAATATTTTGGTCATAGCAATGAATTTCGTCGAGCGGCTGATTTTATGGAAGAGCGAATCAGTGGCATGGCGAACATCAGTATCGCGATAAAAACTAACGAATCGCAGGGCATTGCGGATCCTAATTTTCTCAATACCGTGGGTAAATTTACTGACTGGCTAAGGTTGCAGCCAGAAACGGACCATGTTGCGACCTTGAGCGATGTTTATAAGCGTCTAAACAAGAACATGCATGGAGATGATCAGGCTTATTACTCGCTCCCTCAAGACAGAGAATTAGCAGCTCAATATCTGCTGCTTTATGAAATGTCACTACCGTATGGCTTAGATTTGAACAACCAAATTAATGTTGATAAGTCGTCAATCAAGATGGTTCTCACCGTGGAGAACTTGGGCAGCGTCGAGCTTGTTGATTTGGAAAATCGTATTTACCAATGGTTTAACGAAAACGCGCCTCAGTATGATGTTGTTGCTTCTAGTCCATCACTGATGCAGGGAAAGATTACGAAACCCCTTGCCCTGCAAGGACTTGCGAAAGGTAGCTGTTGCTACGGTTCGCTTTTTTCTGCTTTCTTTTGATCCCAGCTTTGAAGCTGGTTTCTTCCGTCAGCA